>CAZQLP010000007.1:0-30364 GCA_964594225.1 uncultured Methanomassiliicoccales archaeon | reverse complement strand
CCGTGGGAACCTGCAGCTCAGGTACGAGGAGCTGGAGGCCCTGAAACTTTCGGACGTCGAGGGGATGGATCAGGAGCAGGCGGCCATCACCATGGGCATATCCCGAAAATCATTCTGGCTGGACCTTAGGAGGGCCCGCATGAAGGTGGCACGGGCCCTAGTCGAAGGTCTTAGCATCCAGGTGGAGGGAGGCACGTACATGGTGAGGGGGGAACCCGAGGGAGAGGGCATCCCGAGCATGCCTCCCCCGAGGAATTCTCCCCGACCGCGGATGAGGGTGAAGGAGTAACTGCCTTCCACCACCCCATTGCAGTCCGTTCCCTGATGAGCGGGGGAGAATCTGGGAAAAGCATTTATCCCGTTGGGTTAGTTTCACCTGTCAACTATGCTCTACGAATGCGAAACCCATGGTTACTTCAGGGGAGAGATATGCCCCATCTGCGGTGAGGAAGGCAAATTCCTCATGAACGATGACGAACTTGAGAGAATAGGTAGAACCATGGCCGGGGCCCTGCGTCATTTCCCGGATAAATTCGACCTGGAAATGGACGAACAGGGCTTCGTCAGCCTTCGGGAATTCATCAGGGCACTTCAGAATCACCAGAGGAGATTTCACTGGGTGAGACCCCATCACATCATCGCCGTGATCGAGACCGATCCCAAGGGAAGGTACCAGGTCAGCAATGACCTGATCAGGGCCACATATGGCCACACCATCGAGCTGGATTTGAGGCTTCCCACGGACAACATACCGCCAGAGCTGTACTATCCAACCACCCAGGAGGAGACGGATATCATCCTGGAAACGGGGCTGAAGCCCTCGGATCGCAAGATGGTGCATCTTTCGAAGACCTACGGGGACGCGATGAACGCGGGAATGGTCCGGACCGAGAACCCGGTGATACTGGCCATCGACACCGAGAGGGCCATTGATGATGGGTACGAGATCCAGAAGGCTGGCAAGACTGTTTACCTCTCCAGGGAGGTGCCCTCCGATTACCTCAGCAGGGCCGAGATCCCTGAGAAGGAAGAGATGATCGACTGAGACGAACCTACTATTTTCGGACATCTCGACGATAGTTACTTAGCCCAGCTTGGGAAGTAATTCCATATGTTCGTCCGAGCCGACAGGATGCTGGAGCCGCCGCCGCGTAGCGGCGATCACCTCGTGGGGTACAGGTGGGAGGGGTTCAAGCCCTTCCTCTCCACTTACCAAGGCGCATCTGGACGGCTGGAGGACCATCCCCTGGGCGATATCGACCTCACCCTCTCCAAGGTCAAGACATGCGTCGGCAGGTTCGATGGGGGAGATTACACGCCATGTCCCAGGGTGGCTGAGGTCAGGGGATTCAGTCAATGCCGCGAGTGCGCATCGACCTGGATCCCCGTACAGGAGTGCGTCTTCGAACCCCGGTGCGGAGGGGAGATATGCGGTTGCGAGTTCTGCTCCAGGGAGCATGTGGTGTACGCGGCATTCCTGGGAAGGAGGGTCAAGGTGGGTATGACCTCCAGCAGGAGATTGGAGATCCGGGGGATAGAACAGGGGGCCGATGCCATCGCGCCTCTGGTGGACTGCGAGAACCGGATGGAGGCGAGACGCATGGAGAACGCGTTGTCCAGGAAGATCGGGATCCCGCAGCGGGTCACCCAGAAGCAGGCCTTGAATGCTATTGCCCATCCCTCGGTGAGAGGGGAGGTCATGACCCGATACCGGGAGATCCTGGCAAGGGCGGGCGAGCTCTGCTCCCGAACGGATGAGGAGGTCATCTTCCTGGACGAGTACCCCATGGAAAGGATGGATTCGGTGCCGAGGCTGACGCCCACCGAGAGCGCCCACAAGGGGGAGCTGATGGGGGCGAAGGGCAGATTCGTCATCTACTCTTCCAACGGTTCACTGAGGGCAGTGAACATGTCAGATGCGGTGGCCAGGTGGACGATTCCCTCGGGAACCCCCGACCGATGAGACTAAAAGCTTTTCTCTATATTGGCGATACACCAGGGAAAGGTGACCCGATGACCGTGATCATGACGCCGGACCAGGTTGAGAAACGTTTTGGGAAGCTCTTCTGCAGAGGATTCCATACCCTAGTTGACGAGGGGAACGGCCTGGCACAGGTGATCGACGAGTGCATAGCCCGTGGTCCTGTTGAGTGGGACGCAGTGAACCGAAGACGGGCGGGCGGCGTCATCACGAACATCAGGGTGGACGGATCGACCCTTATCATGGACGCGGTCATAGGCGAGCGGGAAGTGAACTTCGGCCCCGCGTCCTCGGAAACCGGAGGTCAGGGACTGAGAGCCCTTGTAGTCGACGGGGACGAGATCAGGACCACATGGGTTGGACTAGCCGGGGCCAGTATTGGAGTGGGGGCGTGCATACCCCAGGCCCCCGGAACCGTGAGGACGGAGTACCCCGACGACCTCGAGATCGGAGGTGCCCACCAGGTGGAGGTCACGGTGGTGACCAGGAAGATGGTCAGGATGATATACGCCGTGGATGACACCGATACTAGAGAGAAAGGCGCTACCTGGGCCATGATGCTGAAGGCTGGAAGAGGTTGCCCCATAGGCAGGTTCCTTGAGCATAAAATAATCCAGCTCAACCCCGAGGTCCCGAACAAGACCACCAACTGCGTCTCGGTCGGCATCTCCTTCGCGGTAGAAGAGAATGACGCGGAGGAGCTCACCCAATGGATCGTGGATTACATCAGGGAAAACACCTATTCCGACGACACGACACTGGCGGTGTTCAAGGGGCTCAAGATCCCCGAGGGCGTCGAGGAGTACGGACTGGACGCCAAGAGGGAGATTCTGACCAAGGAGCGGGCCAGGGACGTGGCGGCGGCGAACGATATCCAGCTCATCGAGATAACGGGGGAGCTGGGCGTCATCGGGGCCGTGGCGGGCATTGGCTGCTTCGACATGGGGCTCAGGTCCGCCGCCCTCATGGATGATTTCGAATCGCTCTAGATTCCTTGTAAAAATATATAAGAGAGTGGGCTGTTGGAGACTCATTCCCGAACCTGGAGGGTGTCATATCAAGAGCGAGATCACCCAGGTCATAGCGAGCACTGCTTACCAGACCTACGAGAGGAGGATACTCAAGGAGGTCCTCGAGTCCCGGATACCCAGGCATGTGGCCATTATAATGGACGGCAACCGCAGATTCGCGAGGGAGTTCGGCCTGGCCAGGGATGAGGGGCATGAGAAAGGGAAGGACAAACTAGAGGAACTCATGGAGTGGTGCCTGGAGCTGGGAATCAGGATACTGACCGTATACGCCTTCTCAACCGAGAACATCGACCGAGATGATGATGAGGTCAATTACCTGCTGGACCTCTTCGAGGAGAACTTCCGGAAGCTCGGTGACGACGAGAGGATACACAGATACAAGATCAAGGTCACCGTGCTGGGCCAGAGGGACCTGCTGCCGGAAAGGGTGCAGAAGGGCATCGAGTACGCGGAGGAGAGAACCAGGGACTACGACCAGTACTTCTACAACATCGCGGTCGCATACGGCAGCAGACAGGAGATAGTATCTGCGATCAAGCATCTGGCCGGTGAGGTCAAGGAGGGGCGGCTGGAAGTGGAGGATATCAACGAGCAGGTGTTCTCCACGTACCTGTACACCGCCGATTTCCCGGACCCGGACCTGATCCTCAGGACATCGGGGGAGGAGAGGGTCTCCAACTTCCTGCTCTGGCAGCTTGCCTATTCCGAGCTGTACTTCACCGACGTGTACTGGCCGGGTTTCCGCAAGATCGACTTCCTGAGAGCCATCAGGTCCTATCAGATGAGGCAGCGCAGGTTCGGGACCTGAGCCTCCCCTGCCTCACCGGTGTGATCCATGTCCAAGTACGATCTGCTCCTCCTTCACCCGCCGGCGGTCTACGACTTCAGGAAGCGGTCCATATTCTACGGGCCAGTGAGCGACGTTGTCCCCTCCACGCCCGTATTCGAGATGTATCCATTCGGATTCACGACCATGGCAAACCACCTGCACAAGCGGGGTTACAAGGTGCGAATCGCCAACCTTGCCAACATGATGCTGAACGACCGCGGGTTCGATGTGGAGAAGTTCCTTTCCAAGATGGATTCCGCCGTGTTTGGCATAGACCTTCACTGGCTCCCTCATGCGCACGGTGCCCTGGAGATCGCCGAGATGGTGAAGAGGATACACCCTGGCTCCGATGTGGTGATGGGGGGATTTTCCTCCACCTACTACCACGAGGAGCTCATCGACTACCCGCAGGTCGATTTCATCCTGAGGGGCGACTCCACCGAGGTACCGCTGTGCGAGCTGATGGACCGCCTTGACAAGGGGGCGACCCTCGATGATGTACCCAACCTATCATGGAAGGAGGACGGTAGGCGCAGGCACAATCCCTTGTCATTCGTGCCGGATGACCTGGACTACATGGACATCGATTATGGCTGGATGGTGAAGTCGGTCATCAGATACGGGGACATGGAAGGGTTTAAGCCCTGGAAGGACTGGGACCAGAACCCGCTGACGGTCATCATCCCGGTCAAGGGATGCTCCCTTAACTGCGTGGAATGCGGCGGTTCATGCTATGCCATGAGGAAATACCTTGGGAGGAACAAACCAGCGTTCAGGAGCCCGGAAAAGGTGGCCGAGGATCTCTACAACATCCAGTGCTACCTCAAGGCACCCACCTTCATCGTGGGAGATATCCGGCTCGCCGGGGACAAGTGGGCGGAGAGACTGCTCACCGAGGCCAGAAGGCTTGGGGTGAGGAATCACGTTGTCTTTGAACTGTTCCGACCGGCGGGGGAGGAGCTCTTCAGGATGATGGACAGGAACCTTGAGGGATTCTCGATCGAGATGTCCCCTGACTCCCACGACGAGGAAGTGAGGAAGATGCTTGGGAGGAATTACACCAACCAGGGCTTTGAATCCACCGTGAGGAAAGCGCTGGATAACGGTTGCGAGCGGTTCGACCTCTTCTTCATGATCGGTCTTCCGGGACAGGACAGGGAGAGCGCCATGGCCTCCTCTGAGTACTGTATGCATCTCTTCAACATGCTGGGCAACGACACGAGGTTGGTTCCCTACATGGCCCCACTCGCCCCCTTCCTGGACCCGGGCAGCCTGGCGTTCGAGAATCCAGACAGGTATGGGTACCGGGTGCTGGCAAGGACCCTGGAGGAGCATAGGGTTCGACTGACGAATCCCTCGTGGAAGATGGTGCTCTCCTACGAGACCGCATGGATGGATCGCGACGCGATAGCGGAGACCTCCTACGACGCCGCCGACCTCCTTAACCAGGTGAGGTTTGACTGCGACCAGATAGATCGTGGGGAGTTCGATGACAGGGCGGAGAGAACCGCTAGGGCGAGGGATCTCATGAAGAGGCTGGACCGGGTTCTTGAGGTTAAGGATCCGGAAGAGAGAGAATTTAAACTGGCCCAGCTCAGGGAGGAGGGGTACGCCCTGATGGAATCCACCATATGCCAGAAGAGGGAGCTGAAATGGAAGACCAGGGGTGCGCTCATGAACGCCCCTCGCGCGGTCCTTGGTCTGATAAGACCAAAGCGCCGCAGCAGACCCAGAACCGGGGCCTGAGATCGTCAACTGGATCTCCCGAGATTATTCTGTAGAGAGCGATTCCCGTCACTCGTGGAGCGTCAGAAAGGGATGTCTGGATGGAACATCATTCCTTGTCGCCTAGCTTCCTTGATCGCTTTGCTGCGGCGTCAACGGCCTCCATGAAGGTTCCCCTGACGCCTGCACTCTCCAGTATCTGAAGGCCCTCGATGGTGGTCCCGGCGGGAGAGGCGACCATGTCCTTCAGCATCCCGGGATGCTTGTCCGTTTCCAGGACGGATTTGGCAGCGCCCAGAAAGGTCTGGGCTGCAAGCTTGACCGCCACTTCCCTTGGGAGCCCGGCTAGAACCCCGCCGTCTGCCATGGCCTCTATGATCACGTATACGTAGGCGGGTCCGCTTCCACTCAGTCCGGTGACGGCGTCCAGCAGGTGTTCGGGCAGGCAGAAGGCAATGCCGTTTTTATCGAATATCTCCTGGACGGTGTCCGCGTCCTCCTTGGTGGCGTGGCTCCCTAGCGCGTACCCGGCGGCCGCGGCTCCTACCATCAGAGGCTGGTTTGGCATGACCCTGACGACCCTCACACCTGGCCTCAGGCACGATTCGATGAACCCGATCCGGATACCGGCGGCTATTGAGATGACGAGATGGTCCTCTGTCAGATGGTCTCTGAGACCTTCCAGGACCTGTGGGAGGTACTGTGGTTTCACCCCGAGAACGATGAGATCCGTGGACTTCGCCACCTGGGCGTTGTCGGCGGTGACCTCCACTCCTATGCTCTGAGATATATACTCCCTTCGCTCCGGGAGTATCTCCCCTGCCATGATCTCCTCTGGCTTGACCAGATCGCTCGCGATGATCCCCCTCATGAGAGCCTCGGACATGTTGCCGGCCCCGATGAAGCCTATCCTCTTATCCATTTGACACACCTCTACCAGATTGGATGGCGAGTGCGCCTTACAACGGCTGGAATATATAAAACCTGTGAGTCGTGGTCTTGGCCCCGTGACAGCCAGGATCCGCTATCCTAGCGGGAACCCCGATCCTTCAATGTCTTGACGATCTCCCTCACGAAAGCGGGAAGGTCCGCGGGGCCTCTTGAGGTTATCAGATTGCCGTCGCAGATGACCTCGGTGTCGATGAACCTAGCCCCAGCATTTATGAGGTCGTCCTTGATCGCCGATACGGCGGTCACCTTCTTCCCTTTTAGAATGCCAGCAGATATGAGCACCGATGCCCCGTGACAGATTGATGCCACCAGCTTCCCGCTGTCGAACAGCTTGCGGACGAAGTCGTTGACAACCGGATACCTCCTCAGCCTGTCCGGCGCCCAGCCCCCGGGCACTATGACCCCGTCGAACGTGTTGGGGTCCACCTCGTCAACGGCCGCGTCGGCCACGACCTCGTAACCGTGCTTGCTGTAGTAGACGTCGCAGTCCATCCCTACCACGGTGACCTCGAATCCCTCCTCCCTGAGACGGAGCAGAGGGTACCAGAGCTCAAGGTCCTCGTAATCATCCTCCGCGAGAATGGCGATGTTCTTGGCCATGCCGTCACCCTTGTTAGTTATGATGGTCCAGGCATATATTCTTTGGTTTCGATTTCAGACCGGAACGCCCATTTTCACGATGATCGACGACCGATCGGCAAAGCTAATATTCTGCGCAATTCATGGATTCGTAAAATGAATGACACGATCACGGAGATGGAAACGAGCGCGAACCAGTGGGAAGGGAAAGCATTCGAATCAGCGTCTGTGCTGGGGAGAGCGCTCATCCCCCCGATCTGGATACCTGACTCCAATCCATTAGGCGATGGAGTATCTTCAGTTACACCTAGAAGGTTTATATAAAGAGACTTTATTGCTTCTTCGATGCTCGTGGAAGATTACCTCCCATTGGCGATTTTCGCTCTCATTGCGGTACTCTTTCCCGCGCTCGGTTTCTGGGCATCAAGATTCTTCAGACCTGAAAGGAAGTCGACCCTGAGGAACACCACGTACGAGTGCGGCGAGGTGCCCATCGGGGAGGCACAGATCCAGTTCCACGTCCAGTTCTACATCTTCGCGATCATCTTCGTCATCTTCGATGTCACGATCGTTTTCCTCATGATATGGGCCCTCGTCTTCTCCGGTCTGCCCGATCTCGCTAAGGTCTACATGGCCGTATTCCTAGGAATCCTTCTCGTAGGTGTTGGCTACGCACTGAGGAAGGAGAAGGTGATCTGGATATGAACGACAACCCGAACGCGGTTGCGATGAGTTCGAAGGACTTCATGAAATGGTCCGGCGGTGTCATAGATGATATCCTCAGGGCAACGATGGCCAAGAAGGCTATTGATAAGCTCACGCTTCCCTTCTGGAACTGGTCCCAGAGGAACTCCTTATACCCCCTTCACTTCGGGCTCGCCTGCTGCGCGCTTGAGATGGCGGCCTCGGCTGGTCCGAGATGGGACACCGAGCGTCTGGGCATCATATACAGATCCTCGCCCAGACAGAGCGACGTCCTTCTTCTGAACGGCTGGATATCTAAGAAGGTGCGGCCTGCCCTGAGGAGGCTATACGAGCAGATGCCCGCTCCGAAGTGGGTCATAGCGATGGGGGAGTGCTCCATCTCTGGCGGACCCTGGTACGACTGCTACAATATAATTCAAGGTGGCGACACGTTCCTCCCAGTTGATATTTACATACCTGGTTGCCCCCCCAGACCCGAGGCGCTCATCGACGGATTCCTGAAACTGCAGAAGAAGATCAAGGCGGAGGGCAAGGGGCCTTTCCTGGAGGGCTGAGGTGATCCATTGGTCGAGATCAAAGCGGGCAGCGGCAATCTGATCGGCGCAGAGATCTCCGATGCCCTCTCCAGGAGATTCCCCGAGGGGCTGACGATCAGATCATCGGCCCCCAGGAGAGTATATGCCCAGGCCGACAGAGAGATCTTCCTGGAGGTGGTCAACTACATCAAGGATGAACTGGACTTCGGCCATGTCTCCATGGTTTCGGGCGTGGACCTGGAGGACAGGATGCAGGCGGTCTACCATTTCACATCATATCCCAACAACTGCTGCCTCATGGAGATAGTGGTGGATTTGGATCGCGACGAACCTGAGATCGATTCCATCACGCCGCTCTATGGGGGAGCTAACTATCATGAACGGGAGACCTGGGACATGCTTGGTATCGTGTTCAAGGGTCACCCCGAGCTCAGGAGGATATTCCTGCCCGAGGACACCAGGTTCCACCCGCTCAGGAAGGATTTCGAGTCGAAGGAGGTGCCCTGAGATGGCGGAGATGTGGGTCAACATGGGTCCGCAGCACCCCTTCAACCACGGGCTTTGGAACCTCAGGGTGCTGATGGACGGCGAGACCATCAGGTACGCGGAGCCGGTCCTCGGTTACCTTCACAGGGGCTGGGAGAAGAGCATGGAGAACAGGACCTACCCCCAGATAATCCCCCTCTCGGACCGCCTCTGCTACGGTTCGTCGATGTCCTGGAGCCACCTCTACTGCTTGACCATAGAGGAGCTCTTCGACGTCAAGGTCCCGGAACGGGCCGAGTACATCAGGGTCATCGTCCTTGAACTGCAGAGGATCATATCACACCTTCTCTGGTTCATGGCATTCGGTACCGACCTGGGGAACCTGACGGTCATGCTCTACGTGATCAGGGAGAGGGAGATGTTCCTTGACCTAATGCAGAGCATCACTGGGGCGAGGATGACATACAACTACCCCCGCATCGGGGGGGTGAGGAACGATCTTCCCCCGGACTTCAAGAGGGACTGCATCAGGGCCATGGATCACTTCCAGATCAAACTCGATGACATCGAGAAGCTCTGTGACGGGAGCAAGATCTTCAGGATGAGGACTGAGGGGCTTGGAATAGTCAAACCGGCGGACGCGGTCAACCTTGGTCTCACTGGACCGAACCTGAGGGGCAGCAACGTCGACGTTGATCTCAGAAGGGACGATCCTTATTCGGTCTATGAGGAGCTCGACTTCGAGGTGTGCACCCATGAGGGCTGCGACACCTATGCCCGGTACAGGGTCAGGATGGACGAGATGAGGATCTCCTGCGACATCGTCAGACAGGCCCTGGAGAGGATACCTGAGGGGGCAGTGAGGGTCAAGGTCCCAAGGAACGCGCCCAAGAGGTCCGCGGTGGCAAGGGTGGAGGATCCCCGTGGGGAGGGCATGATGTACGTGATCGGCGACGGGACCGACAAGCCGTACAGACTGAGCGTGAGGAGCCCGGTATTCGTCTACGTGTCGGCGGCGAACCACATGCTCAAGGGGCATAAGATCGCGGACGTTCCCTCCGTCATGGGTTCGATCGACATGTGCCTTGGAGAGGTCGACAGGTGATCCTATGGAGCTGTATGCGTTCGTTGAGGGCATAGTGGTCTGGCTTGTCAATATCGTTCAGCATATCCTTAACGTGATCGGCCTCCACGGCCTTGCGGACTGGCTTGGCAGTGACCCTGTTGTCATGGTCCTCACATACCTGGGCCAGGCACTGATCGTATTCGTCGTGGGCTTCATCATATGCATCACCATGATATGGCAGGAGAGGAAGACGCTGGGAAGGCTCATGGACCGCCGCGGCACGAGAATCGGCCCCCTGGGTTACTTCCAGCAATTGGCCGACGGGTTCAAGACCTTCCTGAAGGAGATCATCCTTCCGGAGAAGGCGTGGAAATCTGGATACAACTGGGCCATGATCATCCTGATCGGTTCATCGGTCATCCTGGTGGGCATCATCCCGCTGAGCTCCGAGTGGTTCCTCTCCAGCACCCCCGCGGGTCTGCTGCTGCTCTTCGCGGTTTTCAGCCTGGCGCCATTCGCGATACTAATAGGCGGCTGGGCTTCGAACAACAAGTATTCGCTGATAGGCGGGATGAGATCCGCCGCGCAACTGATCGCGTATGAGGTGCCTCTTCTGCTCTCGGCGGTCGGCGTCGTGCTGCTCGCTGGCTCACTGAGCTTCGTGGGCATTGTCTCGGCACAGGATACCATCTGGTTCGCCATCCCTCAGATCATCGGTTTCATAGTGTTCATGGTGGCCATGAACGCGGAGGTCGAGAGGATACCTTTCGACCTTCCAGAGGCGGAGGCCGAGCTGGTCGAGGGATGGGGTACCGAGTACGGAGGTCTTCGCTTCGGACTAATCATGTTCGCGGAGTACCTTAGGGGATACGCCGGAGCCGCGATCGCCGCGATCCTTTTCCTTGGTGGCTGGAACGGCCCGTACCTCCCGCCAGAGATCTGGCTGCTCATCAAGGTGTTCATCATATTTTTCATCTTCATCTGGATCAGGGGTTCACATTTCAGGGTGAGGACGGACCAAATCCTGAACCTAGGCTGGAAGTGGCTGATGCCGCTGGCGGTGATCAATCTGGTCATCGCGGTGGTCCTCAAGACGCTGGGGTGGTTCTGATGGCCGAGGCGAAGCGCTACAGGAAGAAGGTGCCCCCAGAGCCTACTGGTTACATATTCAAACCGATGGGAGTTACCCTCAGACAGACCATCCGGTCCACGGTGAACAGGCCCAATACCGTCCTGTATCCCTGGGAGAAGCTCCAGCTTCCAGACTGCTACAGGGGCAGACCTGGTCTGGTCATCGACAATTGCATCGGCTGCGGCATGTGCGTTCGCATCTGCCCCAACAAGTGCATCGATCTTGTGGAGGTGAAGCTCGAGGGTAACGCGTGCCTGAGACCTCAGATCGACCTTGGTAGGTGCATGATGTGCGGCTACTGCGCCGAGTACTGCCCAACCGACGCGATGATCGTGACACCGGAGTATGAGCTCGCGACCACCACCAGGAGGGAGCTGATCTACGACCCATTCGAACTGATGCACGAGCACAGGCCTGGCTACGAGGTCCATATGGTGCAGGTCCTCGCCTCAGAGGTGGACAAGGGTAAGGATGCGGTAGAGCTGCGCTTCATGGACGAGAAGGACGTGCCGATGCTGGATGATGATGCCTGCATCGGCTGCGGCCGGTGCGAGAAGGTGTGCCCCGTGAACTGCATCGAGATGGCGGAGGTGGGAAAGAACGAAAAGGGGAGGCCGATCAAGCGTCCGAGATTCGACCTCACCGACTGCGTGAGCTGCGAGAACTGTGTGCTCAACTGTCCCAAGAACGCGTTGAAGATGAAGGAGGTTCTCTGAATGGATTGGGAGCTCCTGTTCTTTCTGATATTCGCCGCGATCACCATCGCGGCTGCGGTCTCCATCATGTTCTGCAGGAATGTGGTGAAGGCCGTGATGTTCCTGGCACTGACATTCATAGGCGTGGCGGCGATATTCTTCTTCCTGGAGGCGGAATACATCGGCCTCATACAGATCCTGATCTACGTCGGCGCCGTCACCATCCTGATACTGTTTGGCATCATGCTTACAAGAAAGAAGCTTCTGGGTGGTGAGCGCGGTGGATAGACAGCAGTACCTGGCCGGAATCGCCGTTCTATCGCTCTCCATCATTGTCATTGGCTCCCTCCTGGTGGCGACCTGGCCCGCGGGCGAGCCCACCAACATAGGACTGAATGAGCTGGGAATGGGGACTTTCGAGACCTTCGGCATCACCTTCCTCATAGTGGGCCTGGTGTTGTTCGCGTCCATGCTGGGCGGCGTCTTCCTGGCGAAGGAGGATGATGACGAATGATCCCCATGGAGTACTTCGTCATCCTAAGCGCCATCCTGTTTCTCATAGGGGCCTTCGGGGTGCTCACCAAACGCAACGCCATCATCGTGCTGATGAGCATCGAGATCATGCTCAACGCCGCGAACATCAACTTCGTCACCTTCGCTTCATACTATGGGGACGTGGCGGGGCAGATATTCGCATTGTTCTCGATAGCCATAGCGGCCGCCGAGGTCGCCATCGGATTGGCCATACTCCTCAACTTGAACAGGATCAGAGGAACGATCGACCTATCCGAGCTGCATCTGCTGAGGTGGTGACATGGAGATCATGGAGTTCGCATGGATCATACCGGCGCTGCCGCTGATCTCGTTCCTGATCGTGGGGCTGTTCGGGAAGAGGATGGCGGAGGGCGGTGGATACGTCGCCATCATGTTCTCCCTGGCAGCCATGGTCCTCTCTCTCCTGGTCGCCATACCCATCCTCGATGGATCGTACGGAGGCATATACGAGCAGAGCGTCACATGGGTGGTCCTGTCGGAGGAGTATCGTTTCGAGATCGGGATATACATAGACCAGCTCGCGGCACTGATGATCATCGTGGTCTCGGTCATCAGCACCTTGGTGGTCATCTATTCGATCGGGTACATGCACGAGGAGGGCGGGAGGAAGCCCAGATACTACGCCGAGGTCTCGCTCTTTATCGGGGTCATGCTGGGTCTGGTGCTCGCGAGCAACTATCTGTGGTTATTCATATTCTGGGAGCTCGTCGGCCTGTGCTCGTACCTGCTGATCGGCTTCTGGTACTACAAGCCCTCAGCGGCGTCGGCGGCCAAGAAGGCGTTCCTGGTGACCAGGGTGGGGGATATCATGTTCATGATAGGCCTCATCATTCTGTTCACCACATTCAAGACGCTCAATTTCAACGATCTTTTCGCCATAGAAGCGTCGGGAGCGCAGCTCGAGGCGCTCACCCTTGCCACATTCTTCATATTCGGTGGTGCGATAGGCAAGAGCGCCCAGTTCCCCCTTCACGATTGGCTGCCTGACGCGATGGAAGGTCCGGCCACGGTCTCCGCGTTGATACACGCAGCCACAATGGTGAACGCGGGTATCTACCTGGTCGCCAGGTCATATCCACTGTTCGTCCAGTGTCCAGAAACACTGCTGGTAGTGGCCATCATCGGAGGCGTGACGGCGTTTTTCGCGGCCACCATGGCCCTGAACAATCCCAACATCAAGAGGGTGCTTGCCTATTCCACCATCTCCCAGCTGGGATACATGATCCTCGCCCTGGGAGCGGGCGGATACATGTACCACAGCGGGCACGAGGCACTCGGTTACACCGCCGCGCTTCTCCTGCTGATGAGCCACGCCTTCTTCAAGGCGCTGCTCTTCCTCTGCTCCGGCTCGGTCATCCACGCGGTGGGCACGGAGGATATGCGGCTTATGGGGGGGCTCCATAAGAGGATGAAGGTGACGTCGATCACCATGCTCATCGGTGCGTTGGCAATAGCCGGGATACCGCCGCTGAGCGGTTTCTGGGCCAAGGACGAGGTGCTCGCAGCGGTCTTCAATACCGGCGAGGCGAACGTGCTGTTCCTCTTCCTGTGGTTCCTTGGTGTCGTGACGGCGTTCATGACGGCATTCTACATGTTCAGGCTGTGGTTCATGACCTTCACCGGTGAGGAGGGTGAGGCATCGAAGCGCGCCCACGAGTCTCCCAGATCGATGACTGGGCCGCTGGTGGTGTTTTCGCTTTTCGCGATATTCGCTGGATTCACACTCCTCTTCGGATTCGGTGATGCGATCTACTTCGGACATCCTCATCACGCAAGCGCGATGGGGATACTCGAGACGATATTCACCGACCCTCTGACATACATATCGGTGGTGATGGCGGTCGCTGGCGTGGTGCTCGCTTACCTCGTGTATTGCAAGAAGACCATCCCCTCAGAAGTCTTCGTCTCCTCTCCGGGTACCAGGAGGATGAACAAGCTCCTCCTGGACCGATATGGCTTCGCAGCGGGATACAACGCGTTCGCGGAGAGGGCCGTGTACGGGTTCGCCAAGGTGGTCAACTTCTTTGACCAGAGGGGGATCGATGGCACAGTGAACGGCATAAGCAACGGGATAGTCGGATTCAGTCAACGCTTCAGAAGGACGCAGAATGGCATGGTCCAAGGATATACCACCGTCGTGGTGGCGGGGATAGCCGCGATACTGGTGATATTATACCTTACAGGAGTGCTGGGGTGATACCGTGTTCGATGACGTGCCAATACTCTCGATCATTGTCTTCCTCCCGCTGATAGGAGCGGTGATCGCCTTCACCCTGGGCAACAACAGACGGATGGCTAAGCTCGTCGCCCTTGTCTTCTCGGCGATATCACTGCTGCTCTCGCTCCTGCTGCTTGCCGAGTTCGACATCAACTCGGGAGCGTTCCAGTTCACGGAAAGCTACAGCTGGATAAAGACACTTGGCATATCGTACACCCTGGGCGTGGATGGCATCGGGCTCCTGATGGTCATACTGACCACCCTGCTGGTCTTCCTCGCCGTCCTGTTCTCATGGGATGTGGAGAAGAGGACTCACGAGTACATGGGACTGATGCTGATCCTTGAGGTGGGCGTCCTGGGGGTCTTCACCTCGCTGGACTACTTCCTCTTCTACATCTTCTGGGAGGTTGTGCTCATCCCGATGTTCTTCCTGATAGGGATATGGGGAGGACCCAGGAGGGAGTATGCCGCCATCAAGTTCTTCATCTACACCCACGTGGCGAGCCTCGCCATGCTACTGGCGATACTGGCCATGTACTTCGAGGCCAAGCCCATGCTGGAGGTCCTGATCGGACACGCCAGCTTCGGAATGTTGGATATCGCCATGGTCAGCGGGAGCTTCAACAGCATCTTCCAGATAGCCGTGTTCGGAGCACTGTTCTTCGGGTTCGGTGTGAAAATGCCGGTGGTCCCGTTCCACACCTGGTTACCGGATGCGCATGTCGAGGCGCCCACCGCTGGATCGGTCCTGCTGGCCGGCCTGCTGTTGAAGATGGGCGCCTACGGATTGGTGAGGATAGCGCTTCCCACGCTCCCAGAAGGCGCGGAGGCCTTCGTGCCTATAATGCTGGCGATAGCGATACTTTCCATCCTGTACGGTGCGTTCGCATCCCTCGCCCAGAGGGATCTGAAAAAGATGGTCGCGTTCTCGTCCATAAGTCACATGGGCATCGTGCTGCTGGGATTCGCCACCCTCACCGAGATGGGCATCGCGGCCGGAGTGTTCCAGATGTTCGCACATGGCCTCATCACCGCCGCGCTGTTCATGATATGCGGCGTCGTTCAACACAAGGCTGGCACCAGGGAGATTCCCCTGCTTGGAGGATTGGCCCCCAAGATGCCTAACACCGCAACTTTCATGACCATCGGTTTCCTGGCATCGCTTGGACTGCCAGGAATGGTGGGGTTCGTAGCCGAGTTCTCGGTGTTCGCCTCCACATACGACGCATTCGGGTGGCTGCTCATACTGCCCATCATGAGCGTGGCGATCACCGCGGGCTACTATCTCTGGGCACTGCAGAGGACGATGTTCGGTCCCCTCACCCGCAAGATCGACACCTCGCACCTGCGCGATGTGAGCTGGTATGAGGCCGCTCCGCTGGCCGTACTCAGCCTGCTGATCGTGGTTTTCGGCCTACTGCCGGGATTAGTCTTCGACATTATCAGGCCGGCGACCGAGATCGTCACCGGTTTACTGGGGGTGATCTGAGATGGTTGACCTGACCCCCATACTGCCCGAGATCGTGATGATCGTGATCGCGATCATCCTGCCCGCGGTCTACCTGGTAACCAAAAATGACAAGGTGATTGCCGGCATCTCGCTGATCGGGATCATAACCGCCATCGCGCTCGTGGTCCAGTACCTGTGGGATGGAGCCACGGTGATGGTGTTCGAGAACCTCCTCCAGATGGACGCGTTCTCCGCGCTGTTCATGCTAGTGTTCCTGGTCGTGGCCCTCTACATTGTCCTGGCGTCCATACGGTACGTTGAGAAGGAACGCCACATAGCGGAGTACTACACGCTGATCATGCTCGCCACGGTGGGTATGATGATAGTGGCGTCCGCCACCGACCTGATCACGCTGTTCGTGGGCATCGAGCTGACCAGCCTGTCTTCGTTCGCGCTGGTCGGTTTCCGCAAGAAGGACAAGCGCGGGGCTGAGGCCGCCACCAAGTACTTCGTTTTCGGGGCGTTCTCATCCGCCATATCGCTGTACGGTATCTCCCTTATCTACGGGTCCGTACAGACCACGAACATCGCAGAGATAGGCGCTATCATAGCATTCGTTGGACCGCTGGAACCCGTGGTATACATCGCCCTGGTGATGCTGATCGCCGGGTTCGGTTTCAAGGTGGCGTTGGTACCGTTTCACATGTGGGCACCGGATGTTTACGAGGGCGCTCCATCGACCATATCCGCCTTCCTGACAGCGGGATCGAAGAAGATGGGGCTGGTGGCCCTGTTCAAGATCTTCCTTATAGGTCTCCTTGCGATCAAGGCGGACTGGGAGATGGCTGTCGCCATCATCGCCGTGGTGACCATGACCCTTGGCAACGTGATGGCCGTGACGCAAACCAGCATCAAGAGGATGCTGGCATACTCGAGCATCGCCCAGGCAGGATACATCCTGATCGTCCTTCCCATCGCGACGGACTACGCCCTCACTGGCGGGATATTCCACATAATCACCCACGCCTTCATGACGGGGGGCGCCTTCCTGATAGTCGCCGCTCTATCCATGTCGGTGCTAGGGGAGAATCTCTCTGACTACAAGGGCTTGGCGAAAAGAGCCCCCATGATCGCATTAGGGATGGCCATCCTGATGTTCGCCCTGGCTGGAATACCGCCGCTGTCTGGTTTCGCCAGCAAGGTCGTGCTGTTCTCCAGCGCGGTCGACGCGTCGGTGATACCGGCGGACAACTGGATGATCTGGCTGGCCATAGCGGGCGTCGTCAACAGCGCCCTCTCCCTGTATTACTATGCCCGTGTGGTGAAGTACATGTACGTGGAGAAAGGACCAGCGGACAGGCTGAGGATACCAACCAGCATGGCGCTGGCAATACTCATCTGTGTCGTGGCCACGGTGTTGATCGGCATCTATCCAGAGCCTGTAATCAATGCCTGCGAGGCAGCTGCCACTGCATTCTTCTCCTAATGAGCCAATTCCACAGCCCTTTCCCAATCATCCCACATGATTGTCCATGATCCAAAGGGTCGAGATGCTGGCGACTCCCATCCATTATGGATCCGATACCGTGCTAGTAATGATTAAGTACGGATTCATCATTAGACGATTTAATGCCTATCAGCTGGGACGAACCCATATTTGCGGAACTGCAGAGGGTGGAGGATGAGATCCGCCGCAATGTGCAGTCCCAGCAGGAGATCCTCACCGATATCTCCATGCACATCATCGGCTCCGGTGGCAAGCGGATCAGACCTGGTGTGTCCCTGCTCACATACCATGCGGTGGGGGGAAGCGACCTCGAGGAGATTGTCAGGATATCGGCGGCTTTCGAGATCATACACTCTGCGACGCTCATACACGATGATATTACCGATGGAGGGGCAACCAGGAGAGGCGTGGTGGCCGCCTACCGCAAGTATGGCACCCGGCAGGCGCTGATAGCGGGCGACTTCCTGTTCGTGAGGGGTTTCAGGCTCGGCGGTGACCTTGGGCGGGAACTGGTGAACATCATCGCTGATGCGTGCACGAAAATGGCGGAGAGTGAGATCATGCAGGGCCGGTACGTGAAGGATCCCACGATTCCGCTGGAAGTCTATCTCAGGATCATAGAGGGGAAGACGGCGAAGCCCATCGAGGCCGGGGCGAGGACCGGGGCCACCCTGGGCGGTGGGACCGATGAGCAGATAGACGCCCTGGGCGCATACGGACTGAACGTCGGGATGGCTTTCCAGATCATCGATGACGTCCTTGACGTCACCGGGAATGAGTCCGTCCTGGGGAAAACCATGGGGATGGATTTCATGGAGGGCAAACCCACACTTCCCCTGATACTGGCCCTTTCCAACGGCAGCGATGGGATCAGGCTGAGGAAGCTGTTCGTCAAAGAGGAAAAGACCCTTGAAGAGATGAATGAGGTGCTGGAGTATCTCTCACATGAAGATGTCGTTGAGGGGTCAAGAGCACATGCAAGGGCCTTCGCCTCGAAGGCGGTGATGGCCCTGGCACCGGTGAACGATTCGGAGTACAAGGAAGCCCTGATTAGGCTCACCGAGAAGGTTGTGGAGAGGGATTTCTAGACATGCGATCCCATGATGGACAGCCCGGGAATGAATGACCAATGATGAGGCAAGCGGTTCCTGAAGGTTATGACATGATCGAATCGTCTGAGGTCGTTGTTGTGGGGGCGGGGCCTGCTGGAAGTACGGCGGCCGAGCACGCCGCCCAGAATGGGGCCGAGGTCGTCCTTATCGAGAGGAGGGAGGAAGTGGGTGTGCCCATAAGATGTGGGGAGCTGCTTCCGACGGTGAGCGAGTTGCGGTCCATATTTCCCATGTCCGAGGATCTAGAGAGCCTCTTCGAACTTCCCAAAGACCTCATCTCCCGAGACATCGGCTCGGTCAGGATATGGTCCCCCAAGCGAAAGGTCTTCGAGATCCCCTTCTCCGCGATCACCACGGACAGGGACAAATTCGACCAGCATCTTGCGAGAAAGGCGGAGAGGGCGGGGGCCACCCTCATCAAGGGCTGCGAGTGCACGTCCGTGGAGGGGGACAGGGTGATAACCAGCGAGGGCACGATACAAGCCAAGGTCATCATCGGTGCTGACGGTCCGATGTCCAGGGTTGCCAGGTCTGTGGGGATACCCAAGGTCGAGTGCATGTATCCGGCCGTGACAGCTCAGGTGAAGGGGGAGTTTGAGAACAAGTGCGACATGTTCTTCGGCAGCGTAGCCCCAGGAGGATACGCCTGGATCATACCGAAGAGCGGCGGGGCGAACATTGGCCTTGGCGTATCACCCAGATTTGCAAGGGGCAGCGTCAAGGAGTACTTCCAAAGGTTTGCGGAATCAAAGGGATTCGAGGTGGGCAGGATCTCCGGAAAGAACGTGCCCATGTGCGGCCCCATCAAGAAATCCGTGATGGGAAACACCCTGGTGGTCGGCGATGCCGCGGGCCACGTGATGGCTGTGAACGGTGGAGGGGTACCCATAGCCATGATCTGCGGCAGATTGGCTGGAAAGGCGGCCGCCAAGAACGTGCAGAAGGGGGCTCCCTTGGATATGTACGAAATTATGTGGAGGAAACAGGTGGAGAAACCCCTGAGGACCGCTGTCAGGTCCAAGGCGTATGTCAACCTCTGCTGGGGGAGCAACTGGAGATTGGAGATGGCAATGACCATACTGGGCAAGAGAAGGATGGGGAAGCTCATACGCTGCAAGCCCATGTTCCCCTGAGGCCCGCGCATTCCAGGTGATGAAAAATTCCCTGAAAGGATATGTCGGACGTCTGGAGAATGGAAGTGACCAATATCCGAGACGGAAGAGGGTTCTTGTGAGCGATCTACCTTCACTTTCGGGCGGAGAGTTCTGTTCTTAGTGAGCTCGCCCAACGGGGCGGGGAGAAGCTCGGTTGAGGGAAGAAGACATCGATTCATGGAAAAGGTATCGAAGTGATGGGAGGCCGTCCAGGCACAGCCTTCCTGGACGGTGTCTTCAGAAGCCACAGGAAGATGCTCACCGCATTGGAATCAATATAGAACCCTCCCTCTCCAGGGAAGTTGATCATTTCTTCGATCGGAAGGAACGGAGTGAGGATCCACAGACCGGGCACTCGGACAGGTTCTTGCTCCATATCCTGCCGCAACCTTCGCACTTGTACTTCCACCGTAGCTTCCTGGTGATTCCCTTCTTGCCCAGGGGGATGAAACCCACGCCGAGATGGGTGGCGAGGTTCTGCAACGAATAATCATCAGTGATTAGGATGGCCTCCAGTTCGATGGCCAGGGCGATCACCTCCCGATCGACGGGGGAGAGGCGAGCGTCGTCCCCCGTCTCCCTCGCACCCCTATCCACCCTTTCAAGGCTGATACTGGAGGGATCTCGCAGCGTGATCATCTCGGACAGGAAGGAGATGCGGTTGTCACCGTGATCCTCGAGTTCCATGAGGACGCCGTTTGGGGCGTACACCTCCCCCTGAGGCATCTCCTGGAGCAGGAAGAGCGCGGACGTATCGAGTACCCATCTCACGACCGGATATTGTCCGTTCCATGACTTATCATTTGTCCAGCAAGACAGGATCCAATCCAGACACCGTTTGACACGGGGAGCCTCCAGACGAGGGAGAGGATGATATCGTGACCGAACCAAAGGTCAATGACGCATCACTCAGAGGAGAACGGATCGACAGCGGTACCCTCCGCGTTTCCAAGGCCAAGGCTCGATGCACCAATCACATCGGGCGGAACACCATCGGAAATCCTCACCTGAATGATGGGCTGCTGGCCCTTCACAGATCAACCCTTCGGATCCTCGATATGATGCCTTTCAGGGCAGTTTCTGGCTCCAATCTTGATTCCTGTATGTCCATGCTACGCTCGGTGACCGAGGTCCGGGGTTTCCTGGGGACATACCGGCACCCAGGCAGTTTGGTGATCGACAGCACATAGGTGCCTATTTCCTTTGCGATCGCCTCGATCTCGATCTTGTCCAGACCGATCAGGGGCCTGAGAACCGGTAGTTCCAATCCCCTCTGCTCGACGATGATGTTCTGAAGAGTCTGGGAGGCTACCTGGCCAAGAGAATCACCTGTTATTATGGCCCTGGCTCTCTCCGAAACCGCAAGCTCACTGGCGATCCTCAGCATGAACCGCTTGCAGAGAACACACTGGAAGCTCCCGTCGCACAGGGCCTTTATTCGCTCCTGGAATGCGTGGTAGGGCGCTATGTAGAGCGGCATCTCCCCTCCGGTAGCCTTCCTAAGCACCTCCGCAATCCGCTTCACCACCTCGACCGTCCTGGTGTCAGATTGGCCAAAATTATCCATGTGCAGGAGAATTACCTCGATTCCTCTGGATGCCATCATGTACGCTGCCGCGGGAGAGTCGATCCCACTTGAAAGGAGACAAACGGATCTCATCGAGGATGCAACCTGTCAGGCATAATGGGATTGGCTTTGAATAAACTTGCCCGGGGCCGAGAGGGCGGGATCGGGATTGGCAATCACTTATGCTCCAACTGAGAATGGGGGGTCAAACCGTGCCCAATATGCAGATCAGTAAGAAGGAAAGAGGCCGTCTAGGTGTTGAAACGAGGGTTCTCACCAGATGTCAATTCTTGGAATCCAAGGAAGTCGTCCTCTTCGTCGGTCTCGGATTCCACGACCATGTTGAACAACATCCCGACGATCTCCTTCATCTGCCGCAGTTCACTCTTGAGTTCATCAATCTCGCGAACCAGGTCTTCAGTGGATTTCTTCATCAGGTTTACCCTATTCTGCTTAATCACCATTGAGGTCATATACTTTTGCCTCTAACTACCACTGCTTATTTCTGACACCGATTTATGAAAGGGTATTTGCGGACAACTAGAATATCCTGGTTCGCGATTCGCACCAGATTCAACCAGATATTAATAGTTGATCACACTCATCGCTCACCAATTTTCTGGCTGTAGAACTCGGTGAAATCCACGTCACTGTAGTCGTCTGCGCATTTCCTGTACTCGGTCCTCTCGCAGTTCTTGCAGTACAGAGCGCTTCCCTTCTTGACAAGGGGAGCCCTGCAACGCCTGCAGAGGGCCTTCACGACTCCCAGGTGGGGTGAGACGGTGGTCAACTGGATCGAGGGTTTCACCTGCATCACCTTGGCCCTTACGATGTCGCTGGGCCTGAACTCCTTTCCGACCTCTGAGGTATAGCCAGGTGACACCTTTGAGATGTGGATGGTGCCATTCGTATCCCCCGTTATGCTCCTCTCCACACCCTCGACACCTATCACCTCACAGATTGCCATGCTGGTCCTGACATCGGTGATCTCTCCGAACACGATATCCCCGGGCTTCAACTTCATCAGGGGGTTCTCAGATTTGACGCTGGCGGTCTTCTCTTCATGATCTAGTTCCAGCTCGCCGAACAGAGCGGCGTATACCTTTCCATCATCCTCGTAGGTTCCCTCGGCGGCGATGAACTCCTCCACCACAGCAACTTCCTCGCCCGGGAGTACACTTCTCTTCTTCATTATATCTCACCTTCGAATGAGCAGCAACACGATGTCAACGCTCTTTCTTTCCATATTATGGAACCCGAACATATGCGGTATATTAAACTTATAGCTTCTGCGGTACTCGACACGACCTCCCAGATCGGATATGGTCCTCATGAGGAAGCGTTCAGTCTCCTCCATGTGAAGGGTGTATACCGTTCTACCGCATTCCATGGCCTTCCTTAGAAAGGGGCGGTCAGCCCCCCTTTTCTGGGACCCAAATGGGGGGTTCTGGATGACCGTATCGCACCGTCCCTTGAAGTCAGTCACATTCGATCTCACGAAAGTGATATCAAGACCAAGGGACTCTGCGTTATCACAGGCGATCTCGATTGCCTGAGGGTCCACGTCCACCCCCGTCACCTCTCTAGCACCCAGGAGGCTGGCCCCTATCGAGAAGATACCGTTGCCGCATCCGAGATCGAAGACGGCCATCTCCTGAATGTCGCCAAGCGAGTAGGCTGTGAACAGGATATCGGTGGCCATGGACGTGGGTGTGGAATACTGCTCCAGCTCAGCACTGGGCCGGGGGAGCGATTGCAGACCCTGAAGGGTCATCTCAAGCTCCTTTTTCTTCAAGATATCACCAACGTCCGGATATTTGCCATCGAAGGCAAAGCGATCAGTGTCCGAGACCAAGTTCCAGGAAGTCCGCGCTAGTCAGAATTCCGATTATGACCCCCTTTCTGGAGACGAGCACAGCTTCCTCCCTTTGGAGGTGAAGAGAGGCCAGTTCTATGGAGGTATCATCGTTCAGTATTGAGAATGGATGTTCCATGACCTCGCTAACGGGGGTCTCCATCACCTCATCATAGGTCTTGTTCCCGCTCCGAGTCTCGTCTATGGTGTAGTCCCTGATCCTGTCGTCAGTGATGGCCCCCACCACCCGGTCCCCGTCCATCACCGGGAGTTGGGTGAACCTGTCCCTCATCATCCTGTCCACCACCTCCCCGATTCTATGATTTTGAGATATGGTTATGACGCCCTTGGTTGCCAGATCGTAGACCGTTAACTGCTCTCCAAGTTCCTTGCCCTCGATCCTCCGGCAACGTATTTCCTCCTCGAAGGCGTTGAAGATCCGTCTCACTTTATTGAACGATGGATCTATGTTGTTGCTCTCGATCTTAGCGATCAGGGATTGACTGACACCCGCTCTTATGGCAAGCTCCCTCTGTGACATGTCGAGCTTCTTCCGGATCTCCCGGATCTTGCTCAGTTCTGGAAACTGAGGGAGGGACGATATCTTTGATAATACCGTAGGATTACACCCCCTATTCAGATGGTCCTGTCCCTCCATGTCACTTCTACGATATGAATCTTATCGGAATCATCGATGAAAACTTGTAATTCTAAAGGAGTAATATGGATTCCTTTCTTCATCCCTTTCAAAACTGTGAAAAGGAATGAATATTGACTGTATATGTCTACGAAATTCACAGTAGATGATTCTTATTCGAATATCATCCTCAATAATCTATAAATAGATATCCTGAGGTGCTGACATTTAAAGGCGTGATACCAATTGAAGTTGATTTGCCATGGAACCGATACCGTAGACGGCATAAAGGCTTCCTCAATGAACATGTCAGCAAAGCATCAGATTTAACTATCGACTTATCCCAAGTTTGGCAATCAAGGAGAGGATCCACCCTTCGATTTGACATGCGGAACCTTATTGAACATCTCCAATTGATGATTACCCCGAAGAATCATCCAAGGATTGATGCGGCCCGCTAATGGAGGCGGTGAGAAATGAGAAGGAGAGTAGAATGTATCGACCGAGACAGGATTGATTGTGACAATCTGTATCATGGTTGGGGGAATCAGAAGACATATCTGGCGTCTAAACCACCCGGCATAACCAGACAGCCCGGGGGATGCGGCATAGCGGGCTGTATAGATGTGAAGGGTGGTAAGATTGCTGGTGAGACCATCACCAAGATGATTACCACCATGGGTGAGAGGGAGAACGGCCTTGGAGCAGGTTACGTGGGATATGGCATCTTCCCGGATAGGAGGGACGAGTACTGCCTTCAATTCCTGTTCGATGACGAGGAGGCAAAGGCCCGTACCGAGGAGTTCCTGAAGGACAGCGTTTACATAACCGGCGACGAGAGGGTGTTCACCAGGAAGGTGCACACCCTGGAACCTCCCTACCCTCTCGTGTGGAGATTCTTCGCCATCGCCAAGGAGAAGCTGGACTGGCCCAGGGGGCCTGTGTTCGACCCCAATGATCGCATTGTGGAGATAGTCATGCAGATCAACGCGGACATCGAGGGTGCTTACTGCATTTCCAGCGGAAAGGACATGGCCGTGTTCAAGGGGTGTGGTTACTCTAGCGAGATTGCGGATTTCTTCGATATATCCAGGTACAATGGTAAGATGTGGCTGTCCCATTCCCGTTTCCCTACGAACTCACCGGGATGGTGGGCGGGGGCCCACCCTATAAGCCTGCTTGATTGGTCGGTCTGCCACAACGGTGAGATCACCTCCTATGGCGTGAACAGGAAGCTGGTGGAGATGGCCGGGTACAGGTGCTCCCTCCTAACCGATACGGAGGTAGTGACCTATCTCTGGGATATGCTGGTAAGGAAGCATGAGCTCCCCATACCTGTCGCGGCCTTCGCCATGGCCCCCTGGTACTATCCGCTCATCGATGGGATGGATGACAAGAGCAGACATCTCGCCACATGGCTCAGGATAGTGTACAAGGAGGCCTTCCTGAACGGCCCGTTCAGCATACTTGTTGGGCGGAGGGAACCGGATTGTACCATGATCGCCATGGCCGATAGGAAGAAGCTCAGACCCCTCATCGCAGGTACATCCGAGAAGGAGGACATGGTCTTCGCCGCCAGTGAGGAGTGTGCGATAAGGGCAGTGGACACCAGAGCCGAGACATGGACGGCTGACGCGGGCAGCCCGGTGATCGCTGCGTCAGGGAAGGGAGTGGTTCGCTCCGGTCTCGAGCATCCATTCGAGGGGGTGATCCTCTGAGTTCCACGGCCTCCACGAAGGAGAGGGATAGACACCTCTGGGAGAAGTACCATCCGATAGTTGACGAGGACTTATGCATCCATTGCGGCAAGTGCATAAAGGAGTGCAGTTTCGGCGCACTCGATTTCAAGGACAAGAAGGTTCGCTATCTAGGTGGATGCGTGGCCTGCGGTCGGTGCATATCGTTCTGCCCCACCTCTGCCATCACCGTCAACGAGGTGCCCGACATCTTCCCCCAACATCCAGGTTTCACGAAAAGGGATAGGAAGATTATCGCGGCCCAGGCCAACAGTGGGGGCGTGATGCTCTCCTCGTGCGGCACCGATTTACCTTACCGCTCGATCTTCGATGACCTGCTTCTTGACGCCGCCCAGGTCACCAACCCCTCGATCGACCCCCTGAGGGAGCCCATCGAGACCAGAACATACGTGGGAAGGAGGTCGGGGAAACTCCACATTGAGGAGAGGACGGGTAAGTACGAGCTTGTCTCCGGGGACGGTGCGATCGTACCCATGGACATGCCTATCATGATCGGGCACATCTCCCTGGGATCCGTCAGCTACAACACCCAGAAGGCTTTGTTCCTGGCTGCGGAGAAATGCAATATCGTTGCGGGTTCGGGAGAGGGGGGCCTGCATCCTGACTTCCTCAATTTCGCTCACAGGATCAACAGCGAGGTGGCCAGCGGCCGCTTCGGTGTGACCGCCGAGCACCTGAAGAGGGTGGCGGCGGTGGAGATCAAGATAGGACAGGGGGCAAAGCCCGGTCACGGTGGTCACCTTCCAGGTGAGAAGGTCACCGAGATGATCTCCCAGACCAGGATGATACCCGAGGGCACCGATGCCCTTTCCCCGTACCCCCATCACGACATCTACTCGATCGAGGATCTCCAGCAACTCATCTCTGTGCTGAAGGAGGCGGTCGATTACGAGGTACCCGTAGGGGTGAAGGTCGCGGCCGTTCACAATATAGGGGCGATCGCCTCGGGCATCGTCAGGGCAAAAGCGGACTTCATCACACTGGACGGTTTCCGAGGAGGGACCGGTTCGGCACCGAGGGTCATCAGGGACCATGCCGGAATACCCATCGAGGTCGCCATATCCACCGTCGATCAGAAGCTAACCGAAGAGGGGCTGAGAAACAGGGTAACACTCATAGCCAGCGGTTCGATAAGGTCCTCGGCCGATATGATAAAGGTCATCGCACTGGGAGCAGACGTCGTGAGCGTCTGCACTGCGCCCATGATCGCGATGGGGTGCAGGATGTGCCAACAGTGCCACATGGGCATCTGCGCCTGGGGGATAGCCACCCAGAGAGTGGAACTCTCATCAAGGTTGAATCCCAGGGTCGCAGCCGCCAACGTGGTGAACCTGTTCAGGGCGTGGAATGAGGAGCTGAGGGAGGCCCTGGGAGCCATGGGCATCGATTCGGTCGAGAGCCTGGTGGGCAATCGCGACCGCCTCAGGTACCTCGGCCCCAATCCCCGCATCGCCGATATCATAGAGGTCAAGCACGTGGGAGAGGGATGGGGATGATCGCCTGAGCCAGGATTTCAGGAAGAGCGAGAACGGGTGGCAGCCCAAAGTGGTCGCTCAGGATGAGACGACTATCCGGGCGGATGGCCGGGACGGCTTGGGACATCCCCTGGACTATCAGGTTCTGAATCATATGATAAGGGAGGACATCGCCTCGGGCAAGAAGCTCATTAGGATCGAAGGTGTCCTGGGGCAAAGGTACATCGGAGCCACGGCCTCCAGGGACGATCTCAGGATCGAGGTCTACGGGACACCTGGCAACAATCTCGGGGCCCTGCTGGATGGGACCACGATAGAGGTCTTCGGGAATGGACAGGATCTCACTGGGAACACGATGAACTCCGGGAGGATCATCATACATGGAAGCGTGAGCGACGTCACGGGGCTCGCGGCCCGGGGTGGCGAGATCCTGATCAAGGACAGTGCCGGCTACCGGACAGGGATCCACATGAAGGAGTTCAAGGGTTCCGGTCCGTCACTGATCATCGGCGGCAGAGCGGGAGACTACCTGGGTGAGTACATGGCGGGCGGCACCATACTGGTGCTGGGCTTGAAGATAAAGGACAGACCTGTCATAGGCCAGCATATTGGGGCGGGTATGCATGGGGGAAGGATGTACGTCGTAGGTGAGCTGAGACAAGAGCAAATGGCACCTGGTGCCTCACTGAGGAGAATTAACATGAGTGACAGGAAGGAAATAGAGCGCCTGATAGCCAGCTACGAGGATGCGTTCGGGCTCGAGGTGAAGAGGAACTGGAAGAGTTTCAGTAAGATTATTCCCCGCAGCAGCCGCCCCTTCGGTGGATACTACGACAAGACCATGATCTAGTCGGGCAGGACGACCTCTGGGAACCTCATGACTGACTCCATGACCACCCTCAGGTCGATGTCCCTGAGTCCCAACGGTACTATTCTCTCCGCGATGATTTCCTCCAACGTCCTGTTCTCTGGAGCCTGCATGCGGATCATGATGTTCTTGTCACCGGTGACGAAGAGAACCTCCAGGACACCATCGACCTCCTTCAACTTGCGCAGGTCATTGAGGCGAACATCGTCATCCATGTTGGCGAACACCACCGCTTCCGCGTGCATTCCCATCTGCTCCGCGTTCACGAGGGCCACGTAACCGAGGATGATCCCCTCAGATTCCATCCTGCCAATCCTGTCCCTCACGGTTGAGGGGGATCTCTTTAGCCTATGAGCCACCTCTCTGAAGCTCATCTTTCCATCCGTTCGAAGTAGTTTGAGAATCCTTCGATTCATCTCGTCCATGAGACGTTCCCCCACCAGGCAGCTATTTATTATTGTGTTTCCATGAATTTAAGTATTTCCATTCCATTCGTCCTTTCAGCGAAGTTCTTGGTAGAAACCACTAAAAAAACATTTCAACATTAATTGTAACCGCACAAAAATAATAGGATCACATGTTTTGAAGAGATGGAATGGAACCTTGGGTACAGTTTCATTCCCCTTCTCGGTAAGATCCATGATGCCAGTGCCATTTGAGGATTACGACCGATCACGCTCGGGACTAAGATGCATTAGCCCAGTCTCTCAACCGCCGCTTTCACCTCATCTATGGCGGTCGGATCCTCAATGGTAGTGTAATCCCCCAGCGGCTTGTCGGTCATCAGAGATCTCAGGATGCGTCTCATGATCTTCCCACTTCGGGTCTTGGGCACCTTGCTCACGAAGTACAGGTGCCCCACGACCACGATCGGTCCCAACATCTCCCTAACCAACTTCCTGAGATCCTTGGCCAGCTCCTCGCTTCCAGTCTCTCCAGGGTTGAGCACGACGAAGGCGGCCGCCACCTCACCCCTCAGCTCGTCCGGCTCGCCCACCACCGCCGCCTCCGCCACCTTCGGGTGTGCAAGAAGGGCACTCTCGATTTCTATGGTCCCGATGCGGTGGGCGGAAATCTTGATGATTTCGTCCGCCCTGCCCTGGAACCACACGTATCCGTCCTCGTCAATGATGGCGCTGTCCCCTGTGTAGTAGACCCCGGGGATAGTGTTCCAGTAGAACTCCAGGTAACGGTCCCTGTGCCCCCAGAGGGTTGGGGAGAGCCCCGGGAACGGCCTGCGAATCACGAAGTTGCCCTTCTCACCCCGTGGTACCGGCTTGCCCTCCGAGTCCACAACATCCGCGTCGATGCCCGGCAGAGGAATCGTGGCCGATCCTGACTTGACGGGGAGCATGCAGATGCCATAGGGGTTGCCAACTATCGGTCCGCTGCTCTCTGTCTGCCACATGTGGTCTATGACTGGTACCCTTCCCTCGAAAACCTCATCGTGCAGCCATTCGTACGCGGGAGGATTGAGCACCTCGCCGGCGCAAAGGATCAGGCGCAGGGAGGAGAGATCGTGCCTTTGGGGATACTCCTTTCCCTCCTGCATGAGCGCCCTCACCCCCGTGGGGGAAATCCACAGCTGGGTGACCCGGTTCCTCTCCATGATATCCCACCATATGTCCGGTGTGGGATGGATGGGCACCCCCTCGTACATGATGGTGGTGCAACCGATCAGCAGGGGGGCGTAGATCACATACGAATGACCGACGATCCACCCCACGTCGGAGGTGGACCACCAGACGTCCTCGGGTTTCATGTCGTAGACCCACCTTGCCATCGCATCTATCCACACCTGGTAAGGACCTTGGGTCTGGACCGTGCCCTTGGGCTTGGACATCGTGCCAGATGTGTAGAGAATAAAGACTGGATCGTTGGAGTCCATGGGTACCGCGCTCCCGTCCCCACCCTTTCCCAGTTCCAGGGCCTCGTCCCATGTTAAATCCCTTCCCTTCCGCATTGAGGCGTCGCCCTCCCGCTCCAAGACCACGACCCTGTCGACCATCCCTGCCAGCTCCAGGGCCTTGTCCACGGTGTCTTTGAGTGATACGGTCTTTCCCCTTCGATATCCTACATCAGAGGTGATGACTATTCTGGAGTCGGCATCGATGATCCTGTCAGCGAGCGCTCCGTATCCGAACCCCCCGAAAACCACCGAATGGACCGCACCAATCCTAGTGGTGGCGAGCATGGCGATCGCGGCCTCAGGCACCATCGGCATGTAGATGGTCACCCTGTCCCCCTTCTCCACACCCATCGCCCTGAGGGAGGCGGCGAACCTCTCCACCTGGTAATGAAGCTGGTTGTAGGTCAGTACCCTGGTCCCCTTACCCTCGCCACTCTCCCAGATGATCGCTGCCCGATTGCCCTCATCCTGCTTCAGGTGCAGGTCGAGACAGTTGTATGAGATGTTGGTCTTTCCTCCAACGAACCATCGGAAATCCGGATACTCCCATTCCAGGACCCTGTCCCACTTCTTGAACCAGTGAA
>CAZQLP010000006.1:0-32750 GCA_964594225.1 uncultured Methanomassiliicoccales archaeon | reverse complement strand
ATGACCCTTTCGGGGTGCGACCTCATCTGCATGGGGCACTTCGCCCTGGTCAGGAGGGAGTTGGGGAAGTCGATGACATCAGACCAGCTGCCATATTTCCTGAAGACTGCTTGCCTGGAGAAGGTGATTGTCGCCGGGGGAAGCTGGCCTCCAGGGTCGTGGTCCAGGACAACGCTTCGTTCCTCACCCCCTAGGTAATGGAGAGGCAGGGACGGAGAGCCACAGGTAGACGAATTTCGCCTGCAGAAACTGATGAGAACACGGAGGAAGAGGCCAATACGGCCGTGGTCAACCCTCGATCGCCACTAGCGTCACCGTGAAGATGAGCGTCTGGCCCACCAGTTCTCCGTTGTAGTTGAGAACGATTGTGTTGGATTCCGTGTCGACCTCGTAGAGGATGAACTGATTTGACCACTCATCGACGCCCTTCAGGTTACCAGCATCATCCCCGCTGATCAAATTGCGAATCCTGATCTCCCCCTTGCCATCGTTGACCGTTGAGTCGTAGTAGTCCACTTTAACGTACCAACCAGTCTTTGCCTGACCCAGGTCCTTTCCGTAGATCGGGTACTTTGAGCCTAGATCCGGCTGGTTCATGACCAGTATGGCGTCCGCGTCCGTGGATACTCTTATCACGGTCACATCCCATCCCCAGTGAGGATCCGTGAGTGTCATCCCCGCCACCGGTTCCACACCGAACTTGTTAACGAACTCGGCGGAGTTCAGATCCTCGAACACATCGATGGTCTGGACGAGTGGAATCTCTACCAACTTGCTGTAGTTGAGGGGACCGTAGCCCTCATCGGGTGGGATCTCCAGGACCTTGGTCTGATTGACATACATCCCTATGACGCCGCTGTCGAATCCTTGGATCATCTGGCCTATTCCGGCCTGGAATTCGAGAGGCTGGTACTGTGACTCATTCCTCAGGGTGAAAGTCAGCGATTTGGGGTAGAGGGCGTCGTTGGAGGCCACGTCCCAGAATGATGTGTCGAACACCCTCCCATCCTCCAGCTGACCTATGTAGTTCACCATGACGTTATCACCCAGCTTGACGTATTCCACCTTAGGCGATTCCGTTCTCTGTCCGGAGTCGTAAAGAAGGATGGCCACACTGCTGGCGCTGACCATCAGGACGGCTATCAGGATTATCAAGGTTGGACTTGTCGCGGCTTTGAAGTCACCTTTGAAACGTCTGAGGCTCATGGAATGCGGTCCAGCAAAACGATTCGGTTGATATAAAGTTTCCCTCATTGGGTCTCGGGGGATAGCGCTCATTAAACGGTCGTTCCAGTCTCTGAGGCATGCTGACAACATCCTTTTTAATCATCTATGTCATTATATGGCGATTCGATGAGGACCCTTTACATCCACGCTGATTACATGGAGTACGAATTGAAGAAGGAGACCCGGATCGCGGAGAAGGTCACCGTTGAGGATATGAGCGGAAGGATGGAGGAGGTCCTCGTCGCCTTCATCACGGTCGAGAGTCGGGACCAGGGCAAGGTGGAGGGGGTGGCTACGGAGCTGGCCTACGATCTGAAAGAGACCGCTGACAAGGTGGGTGCCGAGAGGATCATGCTCTACCCTTATGCCCATCTCTCCCCGGATCTGGCCGATCCCAATACCGGAGTGGATGTCCTTCACACGACGGAAGAGCTCCTACTGGACATGGGTGTTGAGGTGAAGCGGGCGGCCTTCGGCTGGTACAAGGCGTTCAAGATCAGCTGCAAGGGACATCCTCTTTCCGAGCTCTCCAGGGAGATCCTGGGCAGGGAGTTGGCGGAGGAGCTGACCGGGGAGGAGAGTTACCTGATACTCACCCCCAACGGGGAGGAGATCGCCCCCGAGGATTTCACTGACGGAACGGAGTGCTTCATGGTAATGATGGAGAAGGAGGCGCTGAAGAGGGAGTCGAGGGCGGCGAAGGAATCCAAGTACCTGCGCCTGTGTCGAAAGTTCGGCATCCAATGGGAGACCATGAGCGATGCTGGGCACATGTCATTCGGTCCCAAGGGGGCCCTGATGTTCGACCTCATCTCCGACTACTCCACGGACATAGCGTTCGATCTGGATCTTCCCATGTACAACGTGAAGGGTACGAACATGTTCTCCATGGAGGAGGAACCAGTGAGGGAGCACGCTGAGCTGTTCGGGGACAGGCTTTACACCGTGGAGACAGAGAAGCGGAAGTTCGTAATGAGGTACGCTGCCTGCCACCAGCAATTCGCCATGATCCGCAACTGGAACATCAGCTACAAGAATATCCCCTTCGGGGCCTTTGAGGTGGCGGATTCCTACAGGCTCGAGCAGTCCGGGGAGACCATGCTCTGCTTCCGAACCAGGAGGCTAAACATGCCAGACCTGCATGTCATATGCGCCGATATTCCGGAATCGGAGAGGTGGTTTAAGAAGCTGGATGGGCGGATCTATGAGGAAGCGAATGAGCTCGGAAGGGACTACGAGATGCTTGTCAACTTCTCCTCCTGGGACGCATACCAGCAGCACAAGGACATGCTCATGCAGCTGCTGAGGAAGCATGCGAAGCCGGCCCTGCTGCACTTCTACCCCGAAGGCATCAACTACTACTGGACGGTCAACATCGAGTACCACATCCTGGACGATTTGAAGAGGGCGAGGGAGATCGGCACGGTCCAGATAGATGTTGGGAACTCCAAGAGGTTCGGGATCACATACGTGGACGAGGAGGGAAAGAAGCAACACCCGATCATCCTTCACTCCGCGGTCATAGGGACCATCGAGCGCTACCTGTACACCCTCTTCGACACGGCGGTCCTGATGGAGAGGGGCGGGAAGCCTGGTTACCTGCCGGTCTGGGTCAATCCTGAGCAGGTCAGGATTCTGACCGTCGCGGAAGCCCATCTGGACAGGGCCAAGGAAATCGTTGACAGGCTCGATTCATCCAGGATCAGGGTCTCCTTCGACGAGCGGGGGATCACCGTGGGCAAGAAGGTCAGGGAGGCAAAGCAGGACTGGGTCTCATATGTGATCGTCATCGGCGACAGGGAGGTCGGGTCTGAAGAGCTCAGGGTATACGTCAGGGAGCAGAACGCAGACCACACCATGACACTTGACCAGCTCATCGAGCGCATTGGCAAGGAGACAGAGGGCAAACCGTTCCGTCCTCTCTACCTTCCCAAGGAGATGTCCAAACGCGTTGGATTCTAGAACGGCGGCCCTCTTGATCCCCTCCGAACCCCGCTTTTCCACCCCGATCGAATTCTTCCATTGAATCAGGAGTGGATGGACCACTACCCGTTCATTCCCTGAAGAGGAGTCCCACGACCGCATCTCCGACCTGAGAGGTGGTCGACCTCCCGCCCATGTCCGGGGTGAGTATCCCGCTTGAGATGCACTGTCGGATCGATCCCTCGATCCTCCTGCCCAGATCGGCATGACCGAAGTAATCGAGCATCATCTTGGCCGCAAGGAGGGCGCCGAACGGGTTGGCCTTTCCCTGACCGGCGATGTCCGGTGCTGACCCGTGCACGGGCTCGAACATCGAGACCCCGAATGGCGTGATGTTGCCACTCGCGGCCAGGCCGATGCCCCCCTGCACCTCGGCCCCCAGATCGGTGAGGATGTCCCCGAACATGTTCGGGGTCGCGACCACCCCATAATCCTGCGGTCTCCTGACCAGGGCCATCGCCATGGCATCCACGAACATGAAATCCAGTTCAAGTCCGTGTTCCTCCCCTTTCTGGGTGAAGACCTCCCTCCACAGCCCGTAGAGCTGCCGACAGACGTTGGCCTTGTCCACTACGGTGACCCTGCTCTCCCCCCTTTTCTTGGTGAACTCCATGACAAAGTCCGCGAACCTCTCGACCCCCCCTCGGGAGAGGAGACCCACCTCGAACGCGAATTCGCTGCCCCCATCATAGAAGGCTTCCAGCTCCAGATCCAAGGTGTACAGCCCCCTCTCGACGTGGATGCTTGCCCGGGGATCCTCGGGGGTGAATGTGCCTCCGATCCCCATGTACATGTCCTCGGTGTTCTCCCTAAGGAAATCGATGTCGAAATCCTGCTCCGACTTGAGAGGAGTGAAAGGATGCCATGATCTGACAGGGCGGTGGTTGACGAACTGGTCGAAGCGGGTTCTCATGGCCAGGAGTATACCCCTCTCCAGCAGGCCCGGGGGGACCCTTGGGTCACCGATGGCCCCGAAGTAGATCGCATCCCGGGAACCCAGCATCTCCATGTCATCCTCGGTCAGGAGCTCTCCGTCGCGGAGATAGCGATTGGCTCCGATCTCAATCTCCACGAGATCCAGCCTCAGGGAGTCGTTCCGCTCCATGGCATCGAGGACCTTGAGACCCTCGCCGATGACCTCCCCACCAATGCCGTCGCCAGGGACCACGGCTACTTTGAACATCTTCCATCCTCCCTGATCTTGGCCAGAAGTCCTCCCCTCTCCATCAGACCACGTATGAACTCGGGGTACTGCGGGAACTTCCATTCCCTGCCGCTGGTCTCGTTGACTATGCTGCCGCTCACGGTGTCCACGGCGATCGTGTCACCCTCATCGGCCTCGATCGCACACTCAACCGCCAGCAGTCCCACATTGACCGAATTGCGGTAGAATATCCTGGCAAAGCTCTCAGCCACCACACATACCACGCCGGCCTGCAGCAGGGCCCTGGGGGCGTGTTCCCTGGACGATCCGCAACCGAAGTTCCTTCCGGCGACTATGATATCCCCTCGGGACAACTGATCGACCAGGCCGGGCCTCACCTTCTCGAATGCGAAGTCCCCCAGGTGGTCCTCGTTGTCGCTGGTCAACCGCTCTGCCGGAATGATCTGGTCGGTGTCCACGTGATCCCCGAACCTCCATGCCCTTCCCCTGATGACATTCATTGAAACCACCTACTCCAGTGTATCCGGTGTGACTATTCGACCCACCACGGCGCTTGCGGCCACCACCGCCGGTGAGGCGAGGTAGACCTCCGAGTCCCTGTGACCCATCCTCCCGATGAAGTTGCGGTTGGTGGAACTCACGCATCTCTCGCCGGAGGCCAGGATGCCCATGTAGCCCCCGAGACAGGCTCCGCACGTTGGACCCGAGATGAACGCCCCGGCATCGATGAACGTCTGGAACAGCCCCTCGCTCATGGCCTGCTCGTACACCCTGGTGGAAGCGGGGACCACTATCATCCGCACTTCCGGGGAGATTCTCCGTCCCTTCAGGATACCAGCGGCGGTCCTCAGATCCTCTATCCTGCCGTTCGTGCAGGATCCCAGGTATGCCTGGTCAATGGGAACGTCCACCTCATCGACCACCTTGCCATTACCAGGCGAGTGAGGCATGGCGACCATGTAATCAAGTTCGGAGAGGTCATATTCCATCTCCATCTCGTAACCGGCCCCCTCGTCCGGGACCACCATCTGATAGTCACCTCTCACCCTCCCCTTCAAGTACTCGATGGTGGCGGAGTCCGCAGGGAATATGCCCGCCTTGCCCCCGGCCTCGATGGCCATGTTGGCCACTGTCAGCCTCTCATTGACAGGGATGTTGGCCACACCTGGTCCGCCAAACTCCAGGGCCTTGTACGTGGCCCCGTCCACCCCGATGTCGGTGATGAGTTTGATGACCAGGTCCTTTCCCGAGACCATCTTCTTGAAGGATCCCTTGAGATCGAACCTGAATGACTCCGGGACCTTGAACCACAGCTGTCCCTCGGCGAAGCAGGCCGCCGCCTCACTGCTCCCGATCCCCGTGGAGAACGCTCCTAGACCACCGTAGGTGCATGTGTGCGAGTCCGCCCCCACGATGAGCCGTCCGGGGGCGGCGAATCCCTCGTCTATCATCACCTGATGACATACACCGCCCCTCCCGACCTCAAAGTAGTTGACGATACAGTACTTCCTGGCGAATCGGCGCATCTCGGCCGCCTGCTCCGCCGACGAGATGTCCTTGTTGGGAACGAAGTGATCTGGGATGAGAACGATCTTGTCCAGGAGTGGTTCGCATTCGAGCGTCTCGAACTCCTTGAAGGCTATGGGACCCGTAATATCATTGACCATCACGTAGTCAATCTCCGCCTCCACGATCTCGCCCGCATAGGCGTCCACTCCGGATTTCGTGGAGAGGATCTTCTCCGCAAATGTCTTCCCTCGGTCCATCGTCACTCACCGCTCCCTAATAACGACCTATCTCATATCCTTTACCGAGTAGAGTCGATCGATCGCCTCAACTGCGGCGTCCACACTTGTCTGGACGATGTCCGTGCCTACGGATTTCCCAACGGACATGACCTCATTATCCCCATTGTACTGAACCTTTATGACCACTTCACAAAGGGAGTTGCTGCCTCCGGTGATGGCGCTGAGGTTGTACTCCTTGAGGGAGATCCTGTCGCTCACCACGGTCCTGATGGCGTTGATGGCCGCGTCGATCGGGCCCACGCCGATCTGCGAGCCACGCCTGACCTCCCCATCGACTTCGATGCATACCGCGGCGGTGGGGGTGATGTTCATCCCGGTGAGAACGGAGCACTCCTTGAGGTCGATTCTCCTGCTCTCCTCGGGTCTCTGCCCTTGGACATGGTAGGCGATGGCCACGAGCTCGGCGTCATCCACGTCCTTTCCAGTGTCCGACAGGCCCTTGATCTTGTCCACAACATCCGAGAGCTGGGTGTCGTTGAGGCATATGCCGTAATCTGCCAGTTTCTCTTTCACCGAGTGCGTACCCGTGTGCTTTCCCACGACTATGGACCTGCTCATTCCCACCAGTTCTGGACCGAATGCCTCATAGGTCGATGGGTCGCCAAGCACACCATGAACATGTATGCCGCTCTCATGGGCGAAGGCATTGTTCCCCACGATAGACTTGTTCCTGGGTATCGGGTAGCCCGTAACCATGGATATGGTCTTGGAAATGGGACCGATCTTGCGGGTGTCGAGGTTGGTGTGGATGTTGTAGAAGGCCATGAGCCCCATCGCTATCTCCTCCAAGGCGGCATTCCCGGACCTCTCCCCCAGCCCGTTAACGCAAACTTGGACCTGCCTCGCACCCGCCCTCACGGCCGCGAGGGAGTTGGCCACCGCCAGCCCGAAGTCGTCGTGACAATGCACTGATATAGGGACATTGGTGACTTCAATCAGCTCGCCGATTAGGTACTCCATGGCCGAGGGGGATATGACCCCCACCGTATCCGGGACGTTGATCTTGTCGGCCCCCGCTTCCTGAACCGCCACGTGCATCTCCTTCAGGAAGCCCAGGGACGTCCTGGTGGCGTCCTCGCATGAGAACTCCACGGTAAGGCCGTGCTCCTTGGCGTACTCGATGGTGTCCACCGCGGCCCTCATCACCTGCTCCCGGTCCATCTTCAGCTTGTGCTTGAGGTGGAGGTCGGAGGTGGCTATGAAGGTGTGAATGTAGTCGAGCCCGCAATCCAGGACCGCGTCGACGTCCTCCCTCTTGGAGCGGGCGAGACCGCAGACCTCCGACTCCAGACCCAGGGACCCGATCTTCCTCACCGCCTCCCTCTCGCCCTCCGACGCTCGAGGGAAGCCCGCCTCGATGACGTCCACCCCGAGATCGTTCAGGGCCCTGGCTATCATCACCTTCTCATCGAGTGAGAGGGCGATGCCTGGGGTCTGTTCCCCATCTCTGAGGGTGGTGTCGAATATCAACACCCTCTCAGGCATGGAGTCCAACAGGATCATGGAGTTGAACTCACTGGTGAATATCCTACCCCGATCGATCTCCCGGCCCTTATCCGACCTTTCAGTCTTCCCACTATTGGTCTGTAGGTCCTTCACAGAATCACCTCGACCAAACCAAGATACAGCAATGAGGCTAGAGCAGGTGCAAAAGCAGTGTCCCGTTCTCGCCGCAGGTCATCACTTCGATACCTCGAATTGATCGATGGGGATAACAGGAGACTGATTATTTAATCGTTACTAGAGACGAATGGAGATCAACGCCCCCGCTCGTCTCCCCAGATGATCTTGTGCAGCTGTGGCAGCACCCTCACCTCCAGTCTTCTCTCCAGCACCCATTCCGCTACTTCCCTCAGGTCCACGCCCCCCACTGCGGTCACGATGACCGGACACTTGACATCGTGCTCGGAGAGTACGCTCTCCACGTACTCCATGTCCTCCCTGTCGGATACCACGAACTTGAGTTGATCGAATATGGAGAGGGCTTCCAGGTTCTCCATGACCATCCTGTCTGCCATGCCGGAAGATGGTGTCTTCAGGTCCATGCTGATCATCAGCTCCTCGTAGCAGGGGAGCGTATCAAGGGGCACGGAGCCGTTGGTCTCTATCTGAATGGAATGACCCATGGTCAGCAGGGAGTCGATGAGAACGAAGGTGTCATCCTGGATGAGGGGTTCTCCGCCGGTGATGCAGACCGTCTCAACCCCGAATGACCGTATCATCTTCACCACCTCATCCACCTCCATCTCCTCCCCTCCATCACGCGCATATGGGGTATCGCACCATTCGCAGTCGAGGTTGCAGCCCGTCGTCCTGACGAAGGCGGTGGGTATGCCCATCAGCAGCCCCTCTCCCTGTAGGGAGTAGAATATCTCGCAGATTTTCATTCCCTTCCCTCGTATGGTATGGGGTCCTCAAGACCGGCTTCCTTGAAGCCCTTGAGCCGGAGCAGGCAGGAGTCGCACCTGCCGCACGCTCTCTCGCCACCCTTGTAGCAGCTCCAGGTCAGGTGAAGGGGGGCGTTGAGATCCATGCCCAGAGCAACTATCTCCCTCTTGGTCTTCTTAAGGATAGGAGTGACTATCTCGATGGGGCTTCCCTCTACTCCGGTCTTGGTCCCCACCTCAAGAACCCTCTGAAAATGCCTGAAGAACTCAGGCCGGCAGTCAGGATAGCCACTGTAGTCCACCGCATTCGCCCCGATGTACAGGAGATGTGCGTTCTCACACTCGCAAAGGCCTGCCGCTATCGACAGGAAGACAATGTTCCTGGCCGGAACGTAGGTGACGGGTATCTCGTCATTGATAGTATCCACCGTCCGCTCCGGAACATCCAGGTCCATCGAGGTCAGGGCGCTAGAGCCGAAGTAACCCAGGTCCAGCTCCATGATGATATGCCTGTCGAGACCATAATGAGAAACGATGTCCTTGGCAGCGAGGAGCTCCCTCTGATGTCTCTGTCCGTAGTCTATGGTGAGGGGAATGACCTCATCGCCCAGGGACAGTGCGTAGGCCAGGGTCACCGTGGAGTCAAGGCCGCCGGAAAGCAGGACCACCGATCTTGCCACGGAATCACCTTAGATCCCTGGAGGCCCAGGCACTCTGGCCTCGCTCCTCGTCCACGCCCACATCGATCCTTTGGATGTTAGGGGTGATCTCCAGCTCCTCCAGGATTCGATCGAGCATTGCCTCCGCGATCTCCTCCGCACTCGACTCGGAGATGTCCAGCACAAGGACGTCCTCGATAGGGAACACGTACCGCTTTCCATCTATCTTGGCCTCCACTTCCTTCTCGGACCTGTACAGATGTACCCTGCTGGAGTTGCCTGGGAGGAGTACCTTGTGGTCGAAATCCTCCACTATCCGCCGAAGGGTCTGCTTGAGATCTATGAAGTCCATTACCATCCCGTTGTCGCCCTTCTCCCCATAGAGTACCATCTGGATCACGTAGACGTGACCGTGAAGCTTGCCGCATCTGGCATGACCCGCAATGAAGTGGCAGGCCGAGAACTTGATGTTAGAGTATCTTCCGTCGATTTCCAATCTCATTTGCAACCATCCATCAAGGGCAGGATTCCCTGAAGGAACCATTACCCACCATCGCAGAGGCAAGAGCTATTGAGTCTATATAGTCCTGCTTCGACCGGGAGGTGTCAATGAAGACCCGGTCTATGTTTATGACCGGGGCTCCGAGCGCCCTTCCCCCTCCCAGGAAATGGAGGGTGCGGAATATCAGATTTCCCGATATGCCGTCAGGGGCAAGGATGAAATTCCTGCTGGAAGCCGCCTTCTCGATCAGTATCTCGTCGTGCTCGATGTTGATTCCCTGCCGAGTGCCCCACGACACGAGCTCCTCCGCGTCACGGATGGTTCTATCGGTAACCAGATTCCTGCCGATATCTGACATCCTTCCGCCGGACAGTATTCCTACGGCAGGCTCGATACCCATGCTCTCCAGCATCTCCACCCCAAACGCCACGAAGTCCCGTTTCTCCTCAAGATCGAAGCCCTCGTCTATCCCGACCGGTCCAAAGAAGAACAGCCCTCCATCCCTGGGTTCCAGGGCGGCGATTCTCATGATCTTGTTCACGCCGAAACCGGTTCTGATGGCTCCCATCGCGTCGTTGGAATCCATGTCGCCCCTCACGGCTGCCTGTATCGCCCCCTCGAGCAGATCCATCACCATCTGGTCAGGGTCGGTATATATCTCCGTGAGACCGTAGCCCCTCTCGTTGGAGGCTGCCACGCTCATCTGCACCTTCTTCGAGTTCGGGTTGGCGCCAATGCCTATCCTGGACTCTGGATTCTCAGCCATGGACAGGATCATATCCGCCGTCAACATCATTCACTGATTATCATGACTTCCATTTCTATGTTTCGAAGGATTCGTGATTCAGAATCCCCGCTATCTGTCGTTGAGGGCATTAACCGTCAAGGATGCTGTCGAGCCGGTATTCATCCCAATCCCTCAGACCGAGTGAGATCTCCAGCTCCACGGGGGTGAGGATCGGTCTCTTGTACCTCATGTAATCATCTATGGCCACTCTGGGACATCCTGTGGACACGTAAGCGTCGACGCTAAAGGCCAATAGCTTTTCCGGATCGAAACGGTCCATGGCAACTTCGATCGCTTCTTTCCCCATGGACCTCAGGGTGTCCCTGAGCGAGTTCGCGAGGTCAATCCGCATCTGTCCTGGTTTCGTGCTGACGAGTACGGCGAAGGAAGAAGCCTCGGAACCCAGGACGATCGCTCCATGTCTTTGTCTGAGTATCCTTTCCGTGAGCTCTTCCACGTCCCTCACCTCCCCGTTCATGGGGTCCAGGATGACCACCGGTTTGGAGGTCTCCAGTGAGATCGCTAGGGGATGGAAGTCACCGCTGCCGATATAGAGGAATTGATCCACCTTGTCTGAGATGGAGGTGGCCGCGGTTACGTTGCAGCCGAGGACCTGCCCCGGATGGGCCGTCCTCGTGTCCCCCCTGCCCACCGCCACCGAGGTTCCCCTGGATTCCAACCATTCCCTAATCTTTCCAACCCAATTGATATGCTGGACGGTGGTTACAAGACCAACTCTTCCCTTTAGCGAATCGAGTACCTCCGGGAGAAGGGGCATGGGATCCAAATCCATTTGGACCTCAACGAAGAGCACGTTGTCGGGGGTCCGCATGCTCGGGATCTTGGAGTGACCGAATTGGACAAGTGCATCGGAATGTCGCCCGAAATCGGTTGGAAAATCACATGCACCGAAACAGGGGTCGGCCAACACCAAGATATCGGAACCGGTCCTCTCCTCCAACTCCCGGGCGATGGTCTGTGCGCCCATCTTCAGTCCTTCGGGAAGCTGGATCGCCACGCGCATGGCATTCCTGCTACGGATCCATTCGGCGACTTCATCGACATTGAAATCGTACAGGTCAGACATTTTCAGGTATAGAAGGATGATAAGCGGTTTAAGACTTGGGAATGAGCTCCTCGCCCTTCTCCACCTCTATCGTGCAGGGGGTGGTGAGTTTCATGGAGGCCTTCCAGAGAGCCTCCTTTGCGAGGTTGAACTGGTTGGGGGTGGTCCAGACCGTCATCAAGCTCTGACCGGACTTCACCCTTGCGGCGGTGCCCACGGCCTTTCCGAAGGCATGCCTCATGCCACTGGATACCCTGTCAGCACCGGCGCCGGTAGCTAATTTGTTCTCCCTGAGAACGTGATGAGGGTAGATCCTGATCTTGAGATGGTAATTGAACGTCCCGACCCTCCTTGAAAGAAGCCTGTTGGCAGCGATACGCGCGGCCTCTATGGATGTATGCCTTACCTGACACGGCTCATCCGCCTTCAGTGATAGTTGAATGGGAAAGTCTCCTTTGGTGTCCCCCATATCGTATTGTACGATCCTGCAGAGTGGTATACCGCCCATGTACTCCTTTCGGGTGTATGCCTGGCCCCAGGTTTCGCGGTACATTCTTGCCGGTTTCCTTGACATTATCGATCACCAGTCTCTTAGCCACTGAAGGGAAAGCTACATAAATGTTTTTCTATTTGAAAGTTGGCCAATTCCCAGTTCAAGGCCAGCATCTCATATCATCGATCGGAGTTCCCAACTCCAGAGGGGGTTGATGATAGCTTAATAGGTGGAAGATGAAATTGATTTCTCAAGAGTCCATGTCCAGTATGAACTCCATTTGATGGAAAAGACCATTGCAGGGAACGTTTCATCCGAACTCTTTGCATTGCAAAGAACTCATTTGTTCATTGGTAGGGCTACATCCCCCTATTTGCATTGCATTAAGGCCTTGCTCAAAATACGAATTTATGTGGAAGGGAACGAGAAAGATATTTGAATGGCATGAGCCTACCGCGGAGTGAGGGGGGACCAATCAACGGCTAGAAAGCGGATCTCTCAGAAAGAGGCCAGAATGATTGCTCGCGAGAGGATGGAGAAACTGCTCTATCTCGCGGAGGAAGAGGGCAGGCTTGGAAATCTGGAGAGGGGGCGGAGGTATGTAACGCTGGCCAAGCGAATCGGGATGAGGACCAACACCCGGATGCCAAGAGGATTCCTTTATTGCAGGAGCTGCATGTCACCCCTGGTCCCCGGGAAAAATTGCACCGTCCGTCTGAGAAGCAACCGGGTGACGATGACCTGTCAGGAGTGCGGCCATATCCAAAGGCACCCATATCTCAAGGAGAAGAGGGGAGAGAATGAGCAGCAGATATAGGGAACTCATACGACTTGGGGCTGAACTTAAGCCTACCATGCACGTGGGGAAGGAAGGAATAACCGAGGGTCTCATCGGAGAGATCAGGAAGCAGATCGAGGATCGCGAGCTGATCAAGGTCAGGCTTCTGCCCTCATCGGATATTGATCGTGGAGCAGCGGCCCAGGAGCTCGCTGAGAAGAGCGGATCAGAGTTGGTCGAGGTCAGGGGGAACACCATCCTGCTCTGTGACAAAAGACTTTTTCAATAGAGACCTTGATTATCTGGAGGAGTGCCATGCTCGATGCATCCGTAATCAGGGAGAATCAAGGATTGATTAGGACCTCATTGAAGAACAGACTCTACGATGAGGATGTGTTGGACAGTTTCCTGGAGGTCGACGGCGAGTGGAGGAAGCTGGTTGACGAGAGCAACCAGTTGAAGAGGCGCAAGAACATCGTGGCCGAAGAGATCTCCAGGATGTCGGCAGAAGAGAGGAAGATCAAGATCATCGAGATGAAGGAGGTCTCGGAGAGGATCAAGATCCTGGACAGCAGGGTCGCAGAGCTGGAGGGTGAGAGAGAGGATATAGCCCTCAACATACCCAACATCCCCCACGAAACGGTGCCCGTGGGCATCGATGAGGAGGACAACCTGCTCATCAGGGAATACGGCTCACCCAGGGATTTCGACTTCCAGCCCAAGGACCATATCCAGATAGCGGAGGAACTGGATATCATCGATTTTGCCAGGGGGGCAAAGGTCACTGGTAGCGGTTTCTACATCCTCAAAGGGGATGGCGCAAGGATAGAAAGGGCTCTGATCAATTACATGCTAGATCTTCACAGAGAGCAGGGGTACACCGAGATATTCCCTCCTGTGCTCGTGAACAGGAACTCGGTCATAGGGACTGGACAGTACCCAAAACTCAAGGAGGACATGTACTGGGTGGAGAGGGATGATCTCTGGCTTAACCCAACGGCGGAGGTACCGGTCACCAACCTGTTTGCCGACGAGATATTGGATAAGGAGGAGTTGCCCATATCCCTCACCGCATACCTGCCTTCGTTCCGCAGGGAGGCGGGGAAGCACGCCGACACCAAGGGAATCATTAGGGTACATCAGTTCAACAAGGTGGAGATGGTTAAGTTCGTTCTCCCTGAGGAATCCTACAATGAGCTGGAGATCCTTCTGGGCAACGCCGAGGATGTACTTCAGGGATTGAAGATTCCGTACAGGGTCATGCTCCTTTGCACAGCCGACCTTGGTTTCTCGGCCTCGAAATGCTACGATATAGAGGCCCATGCCCCTGGCAGCGGGAAATGGCTGGAAGTCTCCTCCTGCAGCTGTTTCACCGATTTCCAAGCCAGGAGAGCCAGGGTGAAGTATCGCCCCATGCCCCACATGAAGAGTGAGTTCGTTCACACCCTGAACGGATCGGGGATCGCCCTCCCACGAACCCTTGTGGCCATCCTGGAGAACTGTCAGAACGAAGATGGAACCGTGACGATCCCCGAGGTGATCAGACCCTACATGCAGGGACAGGAGCTGATCGAGTGATTAGATCCTCGAACCCCTCTTGCCCATTATCTTCCCCTTCTTGAGATATGGGGAGCTCCAGCTGTTTGCACCTCCAGAATCGGAACTTCTCCTTAGAATCGCCCTGAAGATAGGGGGAGTTATAAGGGCTGTCACCAGGCCCATGAATACTACCACAGAGTAGACGTCCGGCCCGATTATGCCGGTGGAGAGACCGTACAAGGCGATTATCAGAGCTACCTCTAGCCTTGGGGTCATTCCTATCCCCACCGCCACCGATTCCCTCGCAGACATGCCGTATGCCAAAGCCGGTATCGCACAACCAATCACTTTGGAGACCACCGCGACGATGGTGATTATGATGGCGATCCAGATAAAATCTGCCAGTCCGCTGACGTCGAAGAGAATGCCCAGGGAGATAAAGAAGACCGGGATGAAGATCGCACCAAGGTACTTCGTCCCCCTCTCGAACTCCTTCTTGATGTACAGGGGAGAGAACACTGTTCCTGCCACGAACGCCCCTACGATCGCGGAGATCCCTATTACCTCGGCGATGTAGGCGTAAAAGAGCGCGATCATCAGTGCCATTACGAAACCAGTATGCTCCAGGCCCCTATCCTTTGCCTCCCTATCCGCCGCTTCCAATATCCGGCAAAGGTACCTGGTACCCGCCCAGATCCCGATGACAACGAAACCGATGGCCGCGGCTATGAGGTAGAGTATCTCGAACATATCGATCCCCCCACCGGCTGTACCGCCAGCTATGGCGAGAATGACCATTCCCAGTATGTCATCAATAACTGCCGCCCCTAGTATCGCCTGGCCTACAGGTTTCTTGATCATTTTGAGTTCCATCAGGACGCTGGCGGTGACGGCAACGCTGGTCGCGACGAGGGTGGCACCAATGAATATGGCTTGGGTCATGCCAGCATCGGGCATAATGACCATGAAAACCAGGAACCCCATTACCCATGGGACCACCACGCCGCCGATGGCGATCGACATGTTCCGCTTGGTGTAGATGGATTTGAGATCTGACTCCAATCCGATCATGAACAGCAGCACGATGGACCCAAACTGGGCGAAGGTCGATACCAGATTGACATCTATGAGAGTGAAACCGATGACACTGGGGCCGATCAGCATTCCGATGAGTATCTCACCCACAACCATCGGTTGCCTCATCTTGCCTATGATGAAGTGACTGATAACCGCGATAAGCAAAAGTAGCGTAAGCTGGAACCAAATCTGAGGTTCTGAGTGCATCTCATCCCGGTGCGAGATATGATGACTCACTAATAAAAGTTCTCGATTCGGTCCACCCAGTTATTATTGAGAACCTCGATCATTCTGGCCCCTATCCGAGGAATCGGAGACCATGGTGAGCCCCTCCTTGTGGAACTCCTCCTGGAGTTTGAAGATGAGACTCGAACGGATGCGACGATCCTTCACAGGTTCTCCGGTGAATACCACGATTTCGTAAAGAATGTTGTTGCCAACTATGTCCTTGGCGTAGACCTTTGGTTTCTTCTCTTTGATGATGTTGTCGACCTGCTCGGTCGCCCTCTTCACGATCCTCTCCACCTTGCCGTGAGGAATGGAACAGGATACCTCCATGGTGACGTTAATTCCATGCTCCCCCGAGAGGGTGTAATTGTAAATCATCTCCTCGATCATCTCGCTGTTTGGCACGTCAACAATCTCACCCTCAAGCGTTCTCACCCTGGTGAAGACCAGCCCCTTCTCCACCACGTCTCCCACGATGCCACCCATGATTCCTATCCTGTCACCCACGTCGAAGGGACCGGTGTCCATGAGGCCGAAGCCCGCCACAACATTCCGTATGGTGGAGTAGGACAGGGCAAGCGCCATACACAGAAAGGTGATGATGGTGATGACCAGGACCAGACCCACGAGCTCGAGTCCCAGCATCGTGAGGATGCTGAAGATGGCCGTGATTGCGCCTATGAAGAAGAGGGAATACCTCACCCCCGTCTTCAGGAAGTCAACCTCCTTGGGGCTGAACCTCTTGGTCCTGAACTTGAAATCCTCGAGTATGGCCTCTATCATCCTGTCCAGAAAGTAGATGGCTATGACGATAACCACCGTTATCATGAGGCTCCCGCCATTCTCGGTGATGAATCCCTCGATCGCATTTCCCAGGTTGAAGTCCGGGATCATGGAAAGGAGTATCAGGATGACGATGGCTCCGGTGACCACGTACACCACGTAGCTCATGGACAGGCTTGTGAACTCCACCGCGCTTGGGTGTATGGACTCCTCGGTGGATGATTTTATCCTAGCCCTCTTGGCCACCCTCCTGAGTATTCTAACTATGACCATCGCGATCATCACTACAATCACTATGACGATGATGTCGATAACGTAACCAGAGAAGGGCTGCCAGAAGTACTCGCTGAACCACTCAGAGACAAGGGAAGCCGCGTAGATGATAGAGAACAGGAACACGATCACGATCGAGATCTTGATAGACCGCTCCAAGAAGTCGATGACGTCGGAGTCGGTGTACTTGCTCTCCTTGGCCCTCCTCAGCTCGAAGTGCTTGGACAGGTACGACCATATGTACAGCAAGAAGACGAAGAGACCTATGATTATCAGGATGGCCCATCCGTACTCGCTCATCCATTCGGCCTCCCCGATGGGTATGGAAGAGGATATCTCCGCGGCGGCCATAACCGACACAAACTAATATAGGTATTTGAAATTTACTCAATCCACACACAACTGGCTAAGCAATGCATACTTACCTGGACAGAATCTGAATCAAAGATTCAGATTTTCACCGATCGATCGGTTCTGGATTGACACCCAACGGTCAGGCCGGGAAAAGAGTAGCCTTCACCAGCCATATATCAACAGTCTTGTCCATATCGACGGCGAAGAATCTGGGGAGCATCCCTGCCGGTATGCCTGATAGTACGATGCCGAACTCCATGCCGGATCTCCCGATGTCGCAACCGAAGACGGCCGCGAGGCATGCTAGATTGACGCCCATCACAACTTCCAGCCTGAACTCGGGCGAGTCTATCGCCGCCGACAGCATACTGGGAAGACCCGCCCTCCCGAAGATCGCGAACCGGATGTAGATATGCTCCGCCAGCCTCTCCACTGGAGACACATGAGAGGTCACCCCCAACGGGTTTGTGATGCGGGTCAGGGCGTCGACGACCATGTCCGCAATCATGCTGATGGTCTCCCTCACGCAGGTACCGGTGATGACCAGACTCAGCGAAAATCCAGTACCCATCGATCCAGAGTAATCATTGAGGGAGACCTCGACGAAGAGGCGCATCTCCACTATCGAGCTCGCAAGCATCTCGATGCAACGCTCCTTGATCAACTCGACCGCCCTGCTGAAGATGCGACCCAGGGATTCGAAGGAGGGGTCTATCTCCCCTGCTTCCCCAAAGGCGCGTACCGCAGAATCCCAGATAACGGATTTGATGAAACGCATTTCGGATGATGAGGGCGCCCTCTTGCCGTTGGCTTCCCCCATGGTTCCCTCCTTGAACACCCAACGGTCCGAGCCGTCATAGGAGCGCTGCCATGTCCTCCCGTCGTTGTGGTGATCGGTGGTCCATGGCGTGGAGTCGATCCTGTTCCCCCCGGGATCCTTTAGCACGATGCACTCGCACAGTGGGAACTTGGAAACCCCGCCGTTGTCGAGTGCCTGACCGTGGAAGGTGTAGACCATTCGCCCGTGGGGCATCATCGACGTCCGCGAGATGGCATCGAGCCTCTGATTCCCATGCGCTGTCTCAACCGACCAGCCATTCAGGGATATGACCTCATCGGTGGGGTTGTATATCTCGATCCACTCATTGTCCCTGTCCAACCCCTCTGGATTCTGTTCGTACTCGTTGATGACCGGATGATTCACGAAGGGCGCTGTGAACTGGATCTCGAAACCCGCATCGATGAAGGCCTTGACCCCCGGAATGGGAGTGGGTATGTTGGACAGGAATGTTCCCAGGACCGGAATGTCGCCCAGGGAGACCGTCAACGTATTATACTGGACCACCTCTGGAAGGTAGAGAAGGAGCACGGTTCCGTGAAACAGCCCCTTGATCTCCACGAAGTGGCTGAATACCTTCATCAGGGGATCCACGACGATGCTGAGAATCCAATCCCCCTCGGCCAGGGTGCAGTTAACAAGGAGATCATAATCACCTCCTCCCAACCTGACAAGACGGTTGGAGATGGATAAGGTGGTACCCATGATCGAGAATGAGAAGGTAATTCTGAGAACGTCCTTGGCGGTCCCCAGGGCAATGTCAGCGGCTTCGGTCGCCACAGAGAAGCTTATGCCAAAGATGGTGGCGTTGAACTCGACCACGCCTAGGACCGACTCAACGAATCCTCCGATCAGGTTCATTGCCGTTCCCGCGGTTCCTTCCAGCAGTCCCTGGAGTCCTGAGACCATCACCTCCAGGCCATGGGCCAGGTGCTCCAGGGCCTCCATGGAATATGAGAGCAGGGCGGAGAACATGTTCTTGAAGAATGAGAAGGCCCCCGTTATTCCGTCCGCGACCACCTTGAGAGCGTCCACGATGCCGTTCCATATTCCCTCCATGAACTTCGTGATCCCGCCGAACATGGTGGATGTGGGGGTGTAGTCCACACCTGTCAGGGACCATCCGCTGTTGACGACCACCGTGAACTCCGTGGATATCCCCAAGTCCCTTTCCACCGCGAACCCCTCTCCAAGTATCAGGTCGGATGTACCCTCAGGGCTGACTCTCAACCGTACCTCTCCCATGATGGAAATCGTCCACTGGGTGGTGTAAGGGGCCATTGTGACATTCCCGAGATCGGTGCGGTGTGTGTTCGGGTATGCCTCTCCCATCTCATGCTCCCATGGATATGTGATCCCTATCTCTATGCCATTTAAATCTCCTGGAATGGAGGAGAGGTACCCCGTTTCCACCGAGAGACTCTCCCGTAGATGAGATTCTCCGGTCTCTATTCCGTAGAATGGGGCATCTGGCAGGGGCATGCTGATCTCATCACATCTCAGCTGGAAGCAGTCCCTGATATCGTCCACCTGATCATCGACATATCCCAAGAGGGACTCCCATATTCCAGGCACGTCGGCCACTAGGCCAGAGACGATCTCCACCAGGACATTGGGATACTTCCGAGAATCCGAACCTCTCGAGAAAGCATCACGGAATGCCTCCAACCTCCATGATGCTGCCCTGTTGAACTCCGCCTTCAGGATCCCTTGAAGATCCCATGATGTGGTGCAGGTGAAGTGGGTCATCAGTTCCTCCCTCAGGTTGCGCTTTGAGAGGTCCCCCATGTGAGGGACCTCCCCGGCCACCTCCTCGATCATCAGCTCTGCTATCTGGGCGCATGACGATCGTGTCGCCTTCTCCACCTCGACGACCTCTTCCCATTTCCTTTCAAGGAACTCCAGGAAGGCATCGGACATGGGGTCCATTAGACCCGTCGAATCCATATTTCCTTCGATCACCGACTGGACCAGTGATTCGCTTTGAAGCAGGTCGAGACCACTCGTAAGCTGGTCGAGGAAGCCGCTCCCGTCCTCGGGGTTCATGTCGATCGATAGCTTCTGCCATGGAGCGCCCTGGGAGATCCCGAGGGCCACCTCTCTGACGAATGTCTCGAGCATCTCACCCAGCTGGAATGTGGAACGCCTCCACTCCTCCTGGAATTCCCCCCAGAGTTCGGAGGAGAGCAGATCGAGGGAGGGAAAATCCACCGGATACTCTCCGCCGAGCTGGACCTCGTACCTCTGGTCAATATCGTTGACCACTGTGAGGTCACGGTAGGGTATCTCAACATACCCGTCAGGGTCGAGATAGTGGAGATACCTGAAGCCATAGTCGGGATATCCAGATCGGACCATCCTCTCCGATATCCACCTCACCATCTCGTCTTGGATCAGGTCGACCCCCAGGCATCTGTCGATGATCTCGTTCAATGCAAGGGATCCCGCGTCCACGAGGGATTCCATTCCCTCAGCCAGGTCCAGAACATGGAGGAACTCCATCCACCTGAGCACCAGGATATCAGCGATGGCGTAAAGGCTCTGGGAGAGCAGCAGACCGGTATCGTATTCGGGGTTGCCGTAGGAGCTGAGAAAGAGGTCGGCAGGATCCACATCTCCCCCCGTATATGTTCGGAGCAGATCCATATACCCGCCTTCCCAGCTCTCCTCCAGGTAAGAGGTGAGAGCGGGGTCGGCATCCCTCAGCCGGCTCTTGGTCTCCAGGAGCAAGGCAAGATTGACGGCCTTCAGAACGTCTTCCTCCGTCAGTATCTGGGTGGTGCCCTTAAGCCCGCTCATGGATCCTATCCCGTAACCCCTTAGGACCCTGTCCTGCGCCAGGGCGGACAGCTCGTAACGAACGATGTTCTCGAACTCGCATCTTCCTCCACCTAGGGCATTCGCCAGGGAGTCGATCCGATTGGCGACTAGGGGCACCGGTATGTACAGCCCCCTTCCGAGGTCCTGGTTGTTGACCACGGTCCCCCGACTCCCGGTGACCACCACGGTGATGTTGCCAGTGATTGAGAAGTAGACGGGAACGGTGGTCATGTTGTATTCCACACCCATGCCCTCGAGCTCGGGGTAGAGCTCCTCGATATTCGCCCTCATGAAGACCAATGTGGCGTTCGTGGCGTTTGCGGCGATCGAGAACGCACCGGTCCCCCGGGGATAATTCGTCCGCGTGTGATCCTCAAGCAGCTGATCGAACCTTCCAATGATGGAACTCTCGTTGATGTCGCTGACCGAGAGGACGGACTCTATTGCCTTGGAGTACGCCACCTCCTCCAGATCAGAGGCGACATTCTCGGCTACTCTGGACATCTCCTTGGCGACCTCCAATGGAAGTAGGTCCCGTTCCTCGAGTTGCCCAGCCTGATACAGAAGGGCCATTGAGCAACCCGATAGCACCAGGAGAAGAACTGCCGCGACCGAGAAGGGCATCTGGCCTCTTGTCGAGCGATCGTGCCCCGATCCTTGACATCGCCCGATAGACCTGCGTTCCGATCCTCTTGTCAATGGTGATGGCTAGGAACATCGACATAAGAATCCCTCCAATTAACTGCAGGTTACATTCAACATGGATTCAACACAAGGGATTGACTCAGGAAATCTATTATATGACACAATTAATCATCTGGTCAGAGGATTGGGATGCTTTCGGTGGTGATGGCCTTCCTGGCCGTTGGAGCAATAATCATCATAGGATTCATCTCCAACCTTCTTTTCAACAAATCGAAGATTCCGGATGTCCTCATCCTCATAGCCCTTGGATACCTGATCGGACCAGGGACTCTGGGGGTCATCGACAGCGATATGTTCGATATAATCCAGATGATGGCTCCCCTTCTCGCGGCCGTCGCCCTGGCCATGATCATGTTCGATGGCGGCCTCGGGCTCAACTATGACCAAGTACTCGGTTCACTCACCAAGACCATGCTCCACACCATAGTGGCCTTCGCCCTGTCCATCATGATCACGACGGCTATAGGGTCCCTCTTGATGGGGTGGGACTTTCCCACTTCCCTCCTGCTTGGAGCCATCCTGGGCGGCACAAGCGGGGCGGTGGTCATACCCCTGGTCAACAGGCTCAGGGTCTCCCCCAAGACCAGGGTACTGCTCACCATCGAGTCCGCCCTCACGGACGTGATCGTCATTGTGATGGCAATGTCCATCATCCTGCTCATGCAGAGCCACACCGGGGATCTTGGACCTACTGTCCAAGGACTCGCGGCTGCCTTCTTCGTTTCCTTCATGATTGGGCTCATCTTCGGGATATTCTGGCTCAGGATACTGGCGAAGCTTCAGGGACAGCCGTTCTCATACATGGTTACCATCGCTGTCCTGTTCATCATGTACGCACTGACCGACCTCCTGGTGGGACAGGGCGGGGTCGGTGCCATCGCGGCCCTGATCTTCGGTCTTGTGCTGGGCAACAAGGAGGAATTCGCGAGAATCTTCAAGAAGTTCAAGGGGGAGTATCACTTCAACGAAGAGATAAGACAGTTCCACTGCGAGATCTCCTTCTTCGTACGCACCTTTTTCTTCGTTTACCTTGGAATCGTGTTCAGCATGACTCCTATCAACAACTCCTACATAGTCCTTGCACTGGGGATATTCCTGGGACTGGTGGGAGTGAGATTCATAGCAGCGTCCGTGACTGGATCGGTGTTCAAGCTCACCAGATCGAATCGGATGGCGGTCTTCTACATGATGCCGAGGGGGCTGAGCGCGGCGGTCCTGGCCTCCTACCCACTGGCGCTTGGGGTGGTCTCAACGGATGTGGGCAATGCCTTCCTCACTGTGACACTGGTGGTAATAATTCTCACTACAATCATGGCCTCCATCGGGTCATTCACCATAGAGAATGCGGCCCCCACACCAGAGCAGCTGAAACGAATGAACCTCATAACCAGGAGTCGATACGCAGCCAGATGGTTGGAGGAGAAAGAGAGGAACGACAAGGCGGCGAAAGACCGCTCGGATTCAGAGATCATCGACCTGGAAAAATAGAGTCACTCACCTTTGGAATCCTCTATTGACGCTCTCAGAAAACTCTCCAGGTGTTCCACCAGGAAGGGATTGTTTGAATACCCACATAGGCTTAAATCGGGAGCAGCGATTAGGGCGATCTCGCCGTCGCTGAAGACATCCGTGGCGAGTAGACCGGCCCTCCGGTACAGGGTGGTATGCTCGGGCACCTTGACGGAAGGCTCGGTGATTATGACCACCTCCACCCCTCTCCTGACCGCGTCCCTGAACTTGGGGCCGTGCACCTGCCTCATGATCCTTATCTGGGGAGTGGATATCATTATCCTCTTCAGCGACGAGGCAAGTATGTCCCCTATCCTGGCCATCACCTTGTCCTTTCCCGATAGGGTGAAGACAAGCTGGGGGGCGCCCCTCTCGCTCAGTATCCCCTGGATGTCGTTGAGCTTATCGAATGCCTCCGATATATTGTCCACGATGCCCGCCTTGACCTCCAGGGGCGGTACTGGACTGAATATCACTGGCCTTCCCTTCACCGACTCGACGAACCCCTTGGCCTCCAGGGACTGAAGGACCTTGTAGGATGAGGTGCGGGGGATACCCGCCGCCTCCCCCGCTTCCTCCGCGGAGCCTGATCCCATCGCCACGAGCGCGATGTAGGTCTTCGATTCGTAGTCCGTGAGGCCCAACCCTCTCAACGTGGAGGAGATGGAATGGTATTCACTTTCCAGAAAATCGGTGCCCATGCTCAGTATGTTGAGATAATCCATGGAATTCTATGTAGCGGTAGGAACTACATAAATATTAAATCCTTGCCTTCCATTCCAATTTCTGGGATGTATTTATGCTGATTCAGAAAAGCAAACTCCAGAAAGGGCTTCCAAAACAAACCGAATCACTTTGCCCCGAGTGCGGGAAGATAATCCTCGCCACCATCTTCGAGAAGGATGGCAAGGTGATGATGGAGAAGGAGTGCCCCGATCACGGCAAGTTCACCGATGTATACTGGTCGGACGTCGATCTCTACCTCAAGGCCGAGACCATGGCATTCGATGGGGTGGGTGTGACCAACCCCAAGATACCCGACGCGACCGTTTGCCCCATGGACTGTGGTCTTTGCCAACTGCACCTCAGTCACACCTCTCTGGCGAATCTTGACCTCACCAACAGATGCAACATGAAATGTCCCATATGCTTCGCAAACGCAAACGCGGCGGGTTACGTCTACGAGCCCTCGTACGATGAGGTGGTGAAGATGATGCAGACCCTCAGGGACGAGAGGCCCGTACCGTGCACCGCCATACAGTTCGCCGGCGGAGAGCCCACCATCTACCCCCAGTTCTTCGATGTGGTGAAGAAGGCCAAGGAGATGGGTTTTGCCCAGGTGCAGGTGGCCACCAATGGCATAAAGCTGGCAAATGACCCAGATTTCGCTAGGAAGTGCTCCGAGGCCGGTCTCAACACCATCTACCTGCAGTTCGACGGCCTCAGGGATGAGATATACATGACCGCCCGCGGGAGGCCCATGATGGAGATCAAGCAGAAGGCCATCGATAACGTGAGGGCGCTGGATAACCCGCCATCCATCGTACTTGTACCGACCATTGTGAAGGGGATCAACGACGACCAGGTCGGTCCCATACTCGAGTTCGCACTGGAGAACAGGGACATCGTCAGGGGTGTGAACTACCAGCCAGTGGCCTTCACTGGAAGGATCGATAAGGACCAGAGGGAGAAGGAACGCTACACGCTCACCGACATGACAAGGGACATCGATAATCAGACGGGTTACACAACAAGTGATGACTGGTACCCGGTGCCTGTGGTAGCGCCCATATCCACGTTCATCTCCGCCATTCTGGGCGAGGACAAGGTAACCTTCACTGCCCACCCCCACTGCGGACTGGCCACATATCTCTTCATCCAAGATGGAGAGGTCATTCCCATCACTCAATTCTTCGACGTCAAGAAGTTGCTGGATAGCCTCCTGGACCTCACGGAAAAGGTTGAGGGCGGGAAGGGCAAGACCGTGGCCAAATTGAAGGCGTTCTCCATCCTGAGAAAGGCCATCATCAAGGAGAAGATGCCCGAGGGACTGTCCATCACCAAGTTCCTCAAGACCATGCAAACCGTGTTCAGCGACCAGAGCAAGGAAGGACTCTCCGAGTTCTCATGGAACATGATGTTCGTGGGCGGCATGCACTTCCAGGACAACTACAACTACGACATCGAGAGGGTCAAGAGATGCGTGATTCATTACGTAACCCCTGACGAGAGAATCATACCCTTCTGCGCATACAACGGGGGCCCGGTCTTCAGAACAGAGGTGGAGAAGAAGTACTCTGTGCCGCTGGAGGAGTGGAGGAAGACCAGGGGCAAGGAGTACACCTGAGGTATCTGGATGATAGTCACGGTGGAGAAGTGCATGCACTGCGGAGCCTGCGTTGGCTCCTGCCCACAGAACGCCATCTTTCTAAACGACATTCTCCCCATCTTCGGGGAGGAATGCAACAGGTGCGGGAGATGTGTCAGGGTCTGCCCCGTTGGTGCGCTCGAGATGGAGGAGGAGGTATGAGAAAGGAATGCGATGTTCTGGTCGTGGGAGCGGGACCTGGAGGCAGTCTTGCCGCCCGCTACGCCGCTGAGGCAGGTGCCGATGTTCTCATGATCGAGAAGCGCCCGGAGATCGGCGCCCCGATTCGATGCGCGGAGGGCGTGTCACGTGCCTGGTTGGACGAGGTGAACATCAAGGTCGACAAGAGATGGGTGGCCAATAGCGTGGACGGTGCGAAACTCGTCTCCCCATCGGGATCCTCATTCTACGTGGATGAGAAGATGGCCGGGAACGAGGTGGGAATGGTGCTCGAGAGGCACTTCTTCGACAAGGCCATGGCCGCTAGCGCCGCAAAGGCCGGCGCCGAGATCATGCTCAAGACCTCCGCCACCGGCGTGACAAAGAAAGATGGGAAGGTGGTCGGGGTAACCGCCTCCTCCTTCGGAGAGCCGTTATCCATAGACGCCAAGTGCGTCATCGCCGCCGATGGGTTCGAGTCCCAGATCGGGAGATGGGCCGGTATCGATACCGGGCTCAAGCAGACGGACATAACCACCTGCTTCCAGTACAGGCTCACGGGCATTGACATCGAGGACAGGTACTGTGAGTTCTTCATCGGAAGCGCCGCCCCCGGTGGCTACGTCTGGGTCTTCCCAAAGGACGAGGAGACGGCCAATGTGGGGCTGGGCGTCATGCTTTCCAGGCTCAGGGGGCCGGGAGAGGTCAAAGGATACCTTGACAGGTTCATCAGGGAGAACGAGCGCTTCGCAAGGGGACAGCCGCTTGAGGCGGTCGCGGGAGCGGTCTCCGTGTCGCCGCCTCTGGACGAGACCGTGATGGATGGGCTCATGCTGGTGGGTGACGCTGCCAGGCTCATAGATTCCATTACCGGTGGCGGCATAGCCCATGCCTGCCTCTCCGGGATGTACGCCGGCAAGGTGGCCGGCAAGGCACTGGAGGCCAAAGACCTCAGCAGGGAGGGGCTCCAGGAGTACGAGACCCTGTGGCGCGACCGCTTGGAGAACAAGCTTTGGCGGAACTGGATGGCCAAGGAGAAGCTCATCACGATCACCGACGAGCAGTTCGACACCATCATCGAGACCCTCGATGAGGCCGGGGTGGAAAAAATGTCCGTTTACAATATTCTGAGGGTGATCAAGGAACGCCTTCCCGACCTCGTGAAGGAATTCGAGGATCTGATCTGAGCGGAGGGGTCACTCCACCCCTACGCCCTTCACCCCCGTGTGAACGACGATCGGCTTCCCTCCATTCTCACTGATCACCTCGGATACCCTTCCGGGGTCATCGGTAAGGGCGATCATGCTTCCTCCTCCCCCCGCTCCGGTGAGCTTCGCCCCGTAGGACAGGGGCCTAGCCGCCTCCACCAAGGAATCCAGCTCGGGACATGACACCCCCAGCTTCGAGAGCAGGGCATGGTCCTCGTCCATCAGCTCACCCAACCCAACAAAATCGCTTCGATGGAGGGCGGCCATGCCCTCGAGGGATATTTCCCCGATGCGGTCGATCGCCTCCCTGGCCCATCGGTGCTCCTCTGACGCCCTACGGACCATCTCCACAAGCGGCCCGGTCGGAGCGTGGATCCCGGTGTAGCCCACCACAATTGTCAGCTCGGGCACCCTGAGATGGTGTATGTGCCACACCCTCTCATCCCTCCTCATGGTCCAGAGATGGTCATCTCCCCGTTCACTGTCCACGAAGATACCCTGACCGTGGGTGCTGACCGAGGTGTCTATGGGGCTTGCCCTTCCCTGGACCTCACTCTCCACCTCGAAACCCACCTTGGCCACACGGGGCTCCATGAACCCACCCCGCAGCTGCATCAGGGCCGCCAGGGTGGCCACCGTCACGGCGGCAGATGATCCAAGTCCAGAACCGGATGGGAGATCGGAGAATGTACGAATGGAGACAGGGGCGCCTCTCCAGACTTTGTCCATAGAGGCCTGGATGTAGGAACGGTAATTGTCATCGATCATCCTGCCGTTTATCATGAAATCCACGGAAGGGGTGGCGATGCACCTGAGCCTAAGGTCAATGGCCACCGCTATGGCCGACTTCCCGAATACCACGGCGTGCTCGCCTAGGAGAATGAGCTTTCCGGGCGCGGAGGTGATGACCATCCAAGACCGGAAGGGTCCAGGAGGCTAAAACCGTTTACCATGTCGGTCTCAGATACTGCAATCATCCGGGACCCCCTGACGACTCGATTGAGCGTCGGGCCATTCAACTCATCCCGTTTGGTGTTCCACCAGTTCCCGTCGAAACTCTCCAGCGCCAGATCGAGCTCACCCTCTGTCTCGAACTCGTTCTCATGCTTGTCGAAGAACCCGTCCTGGAAGGACTGCATGAGATCTGCTCAGTACTTCTTGCTCACCAGTGCTACCCTCAGGAACTCATCGAATTGCATGATCCCCCATCGCATAGAGGCTTCGCGGGATGATGAGGTGAGGCTATAATGACTCCACTATCTCCCTGACCACGTTCAGACCCATCTCGATGTCCTTCTCCGAGGCGGCGTAGGAGAATCTGAGATGGCCCTCGCCCCTGGGCCCGAACGCTATCCCGGGAGCGCAGATGACCCCTTTCTTGGCGATGGCCTTGGCCAGCTCCATGGAGGATATGTCCAGATGGTAGGTTGGAAATGCAAATATCGCTCCCTTGGGCATGGGGCACTCGAACCCTGGGATCTCGTTCAGCATGGACACCATCTTCCGCCTCCTGCTGTTGAAAACGGGAATCACGTCTCCCAGGAACTCACCCATGGTGGGCATCGCCTTGAAGACCGCGTACTGAATCGGCGTGGAAGGACATGACATGGTGTAGTAGTGCATCTTGAAAAGCTGTGAGATCGCCTCCTCATTGGCCACAAGGTAGCCGATTCTCCACCCGGTGGTGGCGAGTGATTTGGAGAAAGAGTTGACCACGATGGAATGATCCAGATGGTCGCAGAAGGAGTGATGCTCCCCCTCGTAGATGTAGTTGTCATAGACCTCATCGGATATTATCCAGATGCCTTCGTCCGAGGCGATGTCCACAAGGGCGTTGAAGGTCTCCTTCGATATGACCCCGCCGGTCGGGTTCGAGGGGCTGTTGACCAGCAGGGCCTTCGTCCGGTCGGTGATGAGTTCTTGGATCTCGCCGATATCCGGCTCGAATCCCTCCTCTTCTCTGAGCCCATAGCTAATCGGCCTGGCTCCAGAGAGGATGGCATGGGGATGGTAGAGCACGAAACCCGGCTCTGGAATGAGCACCTCGTCACCCGGGTCAAAGAGGGATTGGCTTATGACAAAAAGGGCCTCTGTGGCCCCCGCTGTGACGACGATGTTCTCCGGATCGATAGAATCATTATACCTGTGAAGGTATTCGGCGATGGACTTCCTGAGCTGGATCAGACCGAGGATGGAACCGTACTTGTTCATCCCCATGTCCAGGGCCTCCTTCAGCGCCTCCTTGGCGACCTTGGGGGGATCGTAGTCCGGCTCTCCCAGGCCCAGATTGATGGCGTCACTGCCCATGAGCTCGAATACCTCTCTCACGCCAGAGGGGTTGACCGAGGTGATCCTCTTGGAAAACATGATGGCATCCAGAATATCTAGGGGGATTTCCATTTTGCGTGATGCGTGATAGCAATGGTCATCATGACAAGGACCCGTTGAAGGGTGGAAGCAGGATGAGGAGCCCCCTGATCGGGTCATCCCTATCTAACATGATAGCACTTGAATCATCTCTGAAATTCATGTGAACAGATTAATCTACTAAGACCTCGTCCCATTTCCGATCCGATTGACTGGACATCATCCTGGAGGGTGAAATTGGGAGCATTCGAGCGATTAGGCAAGTTCATTTCCAAGAGATACAAGCTGATCATAGCGTTCTGGATACTGGTACTCTTGGTGGCCATACCTTTCGCGCCGAAGGTGATTGACGCCTTGGAGTACAATATGCTGGCCATGACCCCTGATAACATGGAGTCCATGCAGGCTCAGCAGTACATCGACGACAACTTCAACCTCTCCATCAACGGATTCTCCACCATCATCGTGTTCAAGGGTGATGGGCAGAACTCGGTACTGGGACAGGACCTGAAAGAAGCGATATTCGATGCATCCGACCGAATCATGAGTAGCGAAGAGATACCCAACTGCACGGTGCTCTCCATCTACACTCCCCTCCTGGACAATTACACGGAGATCGTGCTGAACGGCATCGTCGAAGTGAACAGGCTGACCAACGGCACGGCCATGCTGATATTTGGGATGCCTTCCATGTACCCCACCCTGTGGAACATGACCTTCGAGTCGGGGCTGATGCTCTACGGGTCCAGCGACCTCTTCACCCTGAACTGGATGGTCTGGCGGAACCTGGAACCTGGGGCAAACGTCACCGAGATCGATGCGATGGCGTACGAGGCCACTTACCTGGAGATCGATGCCCTTCTGGAGGCGGAGAACATCTCCGCCGAATATCAGGACCTATTCTGGATGTGGTACGCTGACTTCACCTCCGCCTGGAACTCGACCAGTGACGACCCCCTGCTGGTGAACAGCCCTATAATCAGGCAGGAACGCGCCGTGAACTCCGCGTATCCTGGTTTCTACGAGTATGCGAAGCAGTACTTCCATAATCATGGACTTGAGGAGCTTTGGCCCTATGCCAGCGACATATTCAACCTGACGGTCGAGATGCTTGATCCTTTGGACTTCCTTGATCCCTACAAGGTCAACGACGTGTGTCATGCGATGATCGATGACATCATCGCCCCGTACCTGGACCAGGTGCCACAGGATCTCAGGGCTCCCATAGAGGACTTCATCGATGGCTTCAGGCAGAAATGGGATGACAACACCACCATCCGGATCAGCGGCAAATGGATCATCCATGTCATCCCCGACATGGAACATATACACCAGTTCGTGACACAGCTGGTTCCCCCGCTCGTCAGCGCCCTCCCCAGGGAGGGGGCAGAGGTGGTTCAGGCGGTCTATGACCTGGGCTGGGACGGCTGGACTAACTCCACCATGGTCAACCAGACCATCATCCAGCTCACCCAAGATACCATGGGACAGGTGGACGACGACCTGGTGTTGGAGGTCATTGGGATGGGGTTGAACGTCACCCGGGCACAGGTGAGGCGGTTGTCCGATGATATCGTTATGAACACCTCCCTGACGCATTACCCAATACCCATCCCCGATGGCGTCCTGAAGATGCTTTTCAACATCCCTGGGAATGACACCATGCTCATGACCATCACCTATGAGAGGTTGCCTGACGATACCTACGTGGACGGTAGCAGTTACATCCCGCAGATCAGGGACATAATGGCCTCATCGGTGAACGTTCAGGGCGTGCAGGTGCTCGTATCGGGCGAGGACGGGATCACCTATGACATCATGTCATCCTCAATGGATGACATGGAGAAGATCGACCCGGTGAGCATCATCCTTGTGATCGTCTTGATCGGCCTTTTCTTCCGCTCCCTGGTGTCATCGCTCACACCTCCAATGATAATAGCGATGGCCCTGGTGATCGCCTTGATGGGGATCTTCCTGATAGCCACCTACGTGATGCAGGTCACCAATTACGTTCTGATTCTGGTGATGGTAACCATGCTTGGGGCCGGTTGCGATTACTGCATCTTCATCCTCACCAGGTACAGGGAGGAGAGGATCCGGGGCAAGGACAAGAAGGAAGCGGTCGAGGAGGCGGTGACCTGGGCTGGGGAATCCATCACCACATCCGGTTTCACTGTGATCGTCGGATTCGGTGTGCTGTCCATATGCAGCTACAGCATGGTGAGTTCCATCGGCATCTGCCTCGCCTTGGGGATCTTCATCGCCCTGATGTTCGCCCTGTTCTTTCTTCCCTCATTGATCATGCTGATAGGTGACAGGATCTTCTGGCCCACGACGATCCAGTATGTAAGGGAGAGAAAGGAGAACCCCTCCAAGGCAAGTTCGATATCAAGGTTCTCCAGACGCTACTTCGAGCACAGCTCAAGAACTTCGATCAAGCACGCCAAGACCCTCGTGGTCGCGTCCATCCTCATCTCTATACCGGCGGTCTACGTGGTGGCGACGCTCGACACCACCTTCGACGTCATAAGCACCATGCCCGAATCGGAGTCGAAGACCGGTGTCAACGATATCGTGGAGGGCTTCGGCGGGGGCACGATGAGCCCGGTATTCATCGCTGTGGAATTCGACTCCAGGATATACAACGGCACCGGCATGAACCTCTCTGATAAAGGAGACATGCAAGGTATGGCGGAAGAGATCATTGAACTGAACCTGAGCCAGGTGTTCGACCTCAGGTACTTCGGGGTGATTGAGGACATCTGCGACGACATGTCCAAGGTGGACAACGTGAGGGAGGTCACCTCGCCCACCAGGCCCTTTGGGGAGAGCATAGACTACACCCACTTCCAGAACTACACCCTGCTGGAGCAGATCGAGTACCTGGTGATGATGGAGGAGGACATGTCTCGCAACGGGAGCGCGGTCATGATCCAGGTGACCATGCAGGACCAGCCGTACTCCGAGCTCTCGATCTCGACCGTCAATCAGCTAAGGAAGCTGATCTCCGATGAGGTGGAGGAGTACGAGGTGGTGGTGGCCGCGTACCTGTCCGGCGGTACGGCGCTGATGTACGACATTTCCATACTGGTCGGTGAGGAGTTCGGCCTGATGGAGGTACTTGCCATTGTCCTCATATTCATCCTCCTGCTCGTCGTGCTGGGGGCCGTGTTCACCCCGATGAGGTCCATCGTGACCATACTGATGAGCGTGTTCTGGACCTTGGCCATCACTGCCCTCGTCTTCGAGCACGTGCTGGGTGACCAGCTGCTATGGCTGATGCCCATCGTGCTGATAGTGGTGTGTCTGGGCTTGGGAATGGACTACGACATCTTCCTTACCACCAGGGTAAGGGAGGAGGTCCACAAGGGCAGGTCCATAAAGGACGCCATCGTGGAAGCGGTCAAGGCCACGGGAGGCGTCATCACCATCTGCGGGCTGATCATGGCCGGGGCCTTCGCCACCATGACCCTCTCGGGTTCAGTCATGCTTCAGGAGTTCGGGTTCGCCCTGGCATTTGCCATACTGCTTGACGCGACCGTGGTCCGGATGTATCTTGTGCCAGCGATGATGTCCATGATGGGAAAGTGGAACTGGTGGGCTCCCGGGAGGTTGCAGAGGACCAAGACCGAGCACCTGGAGGAAGAGAAGAGGAAATGACGGAGCT
>CAZQLP010000005.1:0-33814 GCA_964594225.1 uncultured Methanomassiliicoccales archaeon | reverse complement strand
TGGCGCTGGCTCCATGTCTCGTCCCAGAAATCATACCCCGTTCATGGTCTCTCCAGTCACTCCCCCGCATGGTCAGGTGGATGCTCTCAATACCCTAGGGGATCGTAAGATCGATGGACCGCTTGATGGATGATCGGTAGAGGACCGGCTTCTTCTCGTGGAAACGAATCCCATCTCAGGATCGAGAGAACACCCAGGGCGCTCCCCCATTAATTCCAACGCCAGGGAGTACCGAGATGCTGACGGTGAAGGTGACGACCGTGAAATACCCTCTTTACCATGATCGACAATCGGAACCGTATGGGACCTATCCCCTGCCCCCTGGGACCTCACCCTCGTATCTGATCGTGGGAAGGCCGGATATCTCGAGGTTCTCCGATGCCACATGGATGTCGGGGTTCGTCTCCAGCATGTCGATCATGAGCCGGTTGATGCGGTCCCTTACCACCCTCCTTTCCCTCACCGGAACCGTGTACCGGAGATGGAGGGCTATCCAGTTGTCCGTGGGCACCACGTACACGTTGGGCTTCACGTCTTGAAGCGGGAGATAGTACTTCTCTCCGATGCGCGCGATGTCCCTACTTGCACCATCGTAGAACTCCTCTGTTTGCGATATGACTATCTCCATCAGGAGACCGACTGCCTTCTTCCAGTCGCTTCTATAGGTGACGGGGAGCATCAGCTCGTCCCACAGGTACCTGTGGTCCCTGGTGAAGTTGAAGATCGAACCAGTGAGGACCGCCCCGTTGGGAACGGAAACCAGCCTTCCTGTGGCCTGGTCACCGTTCACCCACTGCCTTATCTCCATCAGGGTGGTGTACATTATCCCGATGTCGATCACATCCCCCATTCTCTCCTGGATCTCCACCCTGTCCCCCACCCGGTAGACCCCGGACAAGAAGATGGTCATCCCCCCGGCCACGTTCCTGAACACGTCCTGCAGTGCTATGGCCAGCCCCGCCCCTATTAACCCGTAGGAAAGGACCAAGGTGGTGCTGTCGGCTATCCAAATAACGGCTAGGGACAGGGCCATGAGGGCCACCGATATTACCGAGATTGCCTTCCTGAAGGAGTACTTGGCCTTGGAATCCTTGATCCTCCTGGCCATCACCTCTCCAATGAGCAGGTTCAGGACCAGGAAGATCACCGTGATGGCGAGGAAGGTGAGGTACACATTCTCGATCCCTAGATCGTAGTAGAAATCCAGGATGAAGGATGCGATGGTAGCTGCCACCAGGCACATGAGGATGCCGATCTTCCCTAACACACGATCATATCAGTCCTCAAGATATTTCTTAACATCGATTCCCAAGGGATAGGGCTGTCGGTCCTATGGCCTCCGCACGATGATGATGTACTCGTGGTCGTTCTTGGGGTAGTACGATTTCGGATAGCCAAAAACCAGCCTTCCCCCCGTACTGTAGTTCAGGATGTAGACGTTCACGTTCGATATCTCGAATCCCAGCCCCCTCATAATCTGGATGTAATCGGAATGGATGGGACACTTGGCCGCCTTCTTGAAGAGATCCTGGGTATTGATCACAGCGTACCTCCCGGTTCTCAGAACCCTGAGCATCTCCCCGAAAGCCTCCTCCATCGCGTCCAGGAACATATCGTAGTCGTGGAGGTTGCCCAGCTGGTCCCCGTCGTCGTTATTGTAATCCACGACGTCGAAGTACGGGGGAGAGGTCACGATCAGATCGATCGAGACGTCCGGAATGGATCCCATGACCCTGCGAGTGTCCCCGGTGACCACCTGATGCCTGGTGCCGTTCTCCTCCTGATCCCTCAGCCTCCTGGTGGTGAGACCGGTGGAGTACGGGTTGACGTCGATGCCGACCGAGTTCCTTCCCAGCTGGCTTGCCACCAGGTTGGTGGTACCGGAACCGCAGAATGGATCCAGCACGGTCTCTCCCCTGTGAGAGAATAGCTTGATGTACTTCTCCGGCAGCTCGGGAATGAACCTGGCGGGGTGGGGGTCCTTCCACACCTGCCTCTTCTGGACGTTGAGGACTGTTGATCCCAGCTCGTAAGTTTCCTTCCTGTCCAGGCAGTTCAGGCGCTTCCCATCGCAATCGCAGGTGCGGCTGCTGGGGAGCCAATCGAAATTCTCCTCCGTGAACACTGGCATCGAAGATCGACACCCTATGTTGAGACCGCCATATTATTGCTTTCCTCGGGTTTTATATCGCTGGAAATCGCTTCTCGCGACAGATATCTATCTTGGATACGATTCCCGTTCCATATGTTGGGCAAATCCCGCGTAAGAAGACAATCGACTAGCCAACATTCATATACATCGATTTTGTACACGCTAACGATAGCATGAAGGAAATCTTCGAGCCGAGATCCATAGCCGTCGTGGGGGCGGCGAGGGAAGAGGGAAAACTGGGATACATCGTTCTGCGGAACTTGATAACGTCTGGGTACGAGGGAGACCTGTACCCCATCAACCCCAAGGCGGATGAGATCCTGGGCTTGAAATGTTACCGGAGTGTAAAGGATATCGAAGGTCCGGTTGATCTGGGAGTGTTCCTTGTGAAGGGGGCACTGGTGCCCCGCCTCCTTAAGGAGTCGGTGGAGAAGGGGGTGAAGGCCGCCATCATCATCTCCGCAGGCTTCAAGGAGATCGGCAAGGAGGGAGCGGAGCTGGAGCGTCAGGTAATGGAGATCGTCAGGGACAATGGCATACGGGTGCTGGGACCGAACTGCCTTGGCGTCATCAACACCTTTCAGAACATGAATGCCACCTTCACCGCGAACTATCCCGGGCGGGGACCATTGGCCATAATCTCTCAGTCTGGGGCCATATGCACCACCATCCTCGATTGGAACCAGAAGGCAAAGGTCGGGTTCTCCAGGTTCGTCTCGGTGGGCAACAAGGTGGACATAGACGAGGGCGACCTCATCGAGTACATCGGGAAGGACGAGGAGACTAAGGTAATAGGGATGTACATCGAGGGGTCCGATAGTGGCAAGAAGTTCATGGAGAAGGCCAAGGAGGCGAGCAAGCGAAAGGCCATCGTCACCCTCAAGTCCGGCAGATCATCCTCAGGGGCAAGGGCCGCCTCCTCCCACACTGGATCGATCTCCGGCAGCGACAGCGTATGGGATGCGGCCATGGAGCAGGCGGGGGTGATAAGGGCCAAGGACATGGACGAACTGTTCGATTACTGCCTTGCGTTCTCCAAGCTTCCCATGCCGAAGGGAGAGGGGGTGGTAATAGTTACCAACGCTGGTGGCCTCGGCGTCATGTCCGCCGACGCCTGCAACGATCACGGCCTGACAATGGCGAAGCTGGACGAGGCCACGGTGGAGAAGCTCAGGGAGGGTCTTCCCCGTGAGGCGACTCCCTACAACCCAGTTGACATCGTTGGTGATGCAAAAACGGAGAGGGTCCGCTTCGCCGTGGAGACCATACTGGACGATGACAGCTGCGACTGCCTTGCCGCGATATTCGGGCCCAACGACGTCATAGATTTCATGGCCATAGCGGAGGTTCTTGCCGATTGCCAGAAGAGATGGAACATACCCATAATTGCCTCATTCATTGGCGGGGTCCAGGTGGCACCAGGGGTGGCAAGGGTCATGGAGCTGGGAATCCCCAACTACGACATCCCGGACAGGGCCATGAGGGCCATCTCCACATTCATGAAATACTGGAAGAGAAGGAACACCCTAAAAGACCAGGAACCTGCCAACGTGAAGGGGGATAGGGGCCGGGCCAGAAGTGTCCTGGAGAGGGTAATAGCAAACGACCGCCATGCCCTTAGAGAGGACGAGGGGAAGGAACTCATGGCGGCGTATGACATTGCCCTCCCCAAGGAGGGAATGGCGGCGACCCCCGAGGAGGCCGTGGACATCGCCGATCGCATCGGCTACCCGGTCGTGATGAAGGTATCTTCACCGGACATCCTCCACAAGAGCGACGTGGGGGGTGTCGCTGTGGGCCTCCAGACCCCGGAAGAGGTGGGAGAGGCCTTCCAGAGCATCCTGGAGAACAGCAGATCTAGGATCCCAGATGTCTGGGTGGACCGGGTCTCGGTGCAACAGATGGTTTCCGGCAGGGAGGTCATCGTGGGCGTCAACCGCGATCCCCAATTCGGGCCGGTGATAACCTTTGGACTGGGAGGCATATTCGTGGAGATCTTGAAGGACGTGACCAACAGGATCGCCCCCCTTACCGATTCTGACGCCGAGGAGATGATATCGTCGATCAGGGGATATCCGGTCCTCCTCGGGGCGAGGGGGAGCGAGCCCGCGGACATCGATTCCCTGAAAGAGGTCATACTGAAACTGGCCCAGATCGCCATCGACCATCCCGAGATCGCGGAGCTCGAGGTGAACCCCGTGATAGTGGGGAACAGGGGAGAGGGATCGTGGGCGGTGGATGCTCTCGTCACGCTGGAAAGGTGACAAATCCGAGATGATCGCTGTTGAAATCACTGAATAATGGATGGCAACCCAGAACCCGCCCCGGGGGAGAGCTCACCCCCTCTTCATCCGATCGGCGTGAGAATGAGGTGAGAGGGGGAGCATGTGTTGGGCATTTTCCATCTTGACGTGGGAATCAATTATATCCTACTCTAGGATGAAATGATTGCTATTCGGATAATTCATACGAATAACAGCAAAGGAGATTGAATTAAGTTAATATATAGATGTTACTATTCACTGATTTCAATCCATTTCAGGGTGTGATGTGTGATGAGAATTGTTGAGCATTCGAAGTCGACGACCGGGACAAAGACAAGGGTCCAAGACGTGACTCCAATTAGCGGTATGTGCCCGCTGTGCATAGAGGAGTGCAATGTGATCTGCGAGATCGGCAAGTCCGCCTTCAGAGGAAGGGAGACCTTATACCCATCTCCCGAGTATTTTGGTGAGAGCACTGCAGCATCCAACAAGGATTACTTCATAGATTTCTCTCACTTCCAAATCCTCGCCGAGCTTATCGGTGCCCAGGGCATCGAGGAGGATCCCGACGTGGCGTTCTTCGAGAACGCCGATTGCAGCACCGTTGTGGCCACAAAGAACAAGAAGCCGATCAAACTGAAGATTCCAGTGGTTATCGCCGGTCTGGGGTCCACCGCTGTAGCCAAGAGGAATTGGGATGGCCTGGCAAAGGGATCCGCACTCGCCGGGATCATCGAGACCGTGGGTGAGAACGTCTGTGGGATGGATCACGAGTCAGTCTACTCCAACGGCAAGATCCAGAAATCACCAGACATGGAGTTCAGGGTGAACTCCTTCAAAGAACTCTGGGACGGGAAGCACGGCAACATCGCCGTTCAGACCAATATCGAGGACCTGAGGGGCGGTGTGGACGAGTACGTGATGTCCAAGCTAGAGGTGGATATCATCGAGAGGAAGTTCGGTCAGGGTGCCAAGGCCATCGGTGGAGAGGTTAGGCTGACCACTTTGGAGCGTGCTCTAGAACTGAAGAGGCGTGGTTATCTCGTGGTACCCGATCCTGAGGACCCCGAAGTGCAGGAATCATTCAAAGCGGGGGCGTTCAAGAGCTTCGAACGTCATTCCCGCGTCGGATTCCCCGTGGCAAAAAACTTCGTGGAGGATGTGGAGAACCTTAGGGACATGGGCGCCAAGTACGTGTTCCTGAAACAGGGTGCCTATAAACCTGAGGTGGTCGCATGGACCATGAAAGTGGCCTCCGAGGCTAAGGTTGACATGCTCACGTTCGACGGAGCTGGTGGCGGTACCGGGATGAGCCCCGTGCCCATGATGAACGAGATGTCCACCCCCACCATACACCTCGAGTCGCAGGTGCTGATGGCGGCCGGGATACTCAAGAAGCAGGGCAGGTTCATACCTGACATGGCCATGGCGGGAGGTCTGATCAACGAGACCCAGATCTACAAGGCCATGGCCATGTCCAACCTTGGAGACGGCCCACTCATCAAGACCTCTGCCATGGCCAGGGCACCCCTGACCGCGGTAATGAAGTCCAAGTACTTCGTCAAGCTGGCCGAGAAGGGCAAGCTGCCCAAATCGTTCGCGGACCAGTACACCAGTGATCCAAAGAATTTCTTCATAGCCACCAGGCACCTGGAGAACGAGTTCCCCGATCTCAAGATCGGGAAGGACATCCCGTGGGGCGCTGTGGGCCTGTACACCTACCTGGTAGACAGGATAGGAGAGGGCATGAAGCAGCTCCAGGCCGGATCGAGGAAGTTCAAGTTGGACCTCCTTGACAGGAGCGATATCCTGTCACTGAGTGAGTACGCCGCTAGGGTTACAGGCATTCCCACCTTCGAGCAGAGGGCTTCGCAGGTCATCCCGGGCATCATGGCCTACTGGGATTGAAAAATCCCATAAACCCCAGGACACCCTCGGGTGTCTGATCTCTTTTTCATCACTACGTCATAGAAACATCACTCCCAAGATTGGAGGAAATCACTACCCCCCCATGTGGAATGTCGGAAACTGCTTGTATCTGGAGGGAAGAGTCTGCTGAAACTGTATGGGCCCCCTATCGAAGAGGCGTTTATCAGACTGACCAAGCTAGCTGAGGAACCACCCAAACTCACAAGGGGAAAATTGACTGGCAAGATAATCCCCAGGGCAGGGTTCGTAATCGGGCCCTATGGCTACGAGTTCGAGTGAGTGGTGAGGCCAGATGAGAAAATGATCCGCCTGCTCATATTCAACATCGATGAGGTCCTGAACGAGATTGGCTGCAGGTACAGGATCGCCACGGTGTAAGACGAAGCCCTATCGGCGTTCAAGTGATTTTGCAGAGAACGGCTATATCCTTAGCGAGTCCAGCTGAAGCCATGGACCCCGTTCATGATCAATGAAAACCAGTTTCAATGATCTGTTTTGGCATTTTTGCGGGAATTTCCAATACCGGTCAAGATCTTCATTGACCGGGACTGAACAGAACCGACGATAATGTGGGAAATTATTAATATTCCGCATGGATATCAAAGCCCAGCGCCGCGTGTTGCGGCGTCATCGGTTGCAAGACCGACATAGGGGGATTAAGCAATAGGGGGGTTGAGCCGCCGACCTCAATCAGGCGCTCACCTCTTTTTTTATCCATCCCATCTACTGGGTAGATTGGTTCCAGGGCAAATCTGTAATAGCCCTGCCTCTCATTATTAACGCGGTTAGCAGATGGCCCAAGAAGCGAACAGACTCATCTACGAGAAGAGCCCGTACCTTCTCCAGCATGCCCATAACCCGGTCGACTGGTATCCATGGGGGCATGCGGCATTCGACAGGGCGACGAGGGAAGACAAGCCCATTTTCCTCTCCATCGGATATTCCACATGTCACTGGTGCCACGTCATGGAGAGGGAGTCTTTCGAGGACCCCGAGGTGGCCTCCCTTATGAATCAGGATTACGTGAGCGTCAAGGTGGACAGGGAGGAGAGGCCCGATGTGGACTCGACATACATGGACGCATGTCAGATGATGACAGGTTCCGGGGGATGGCCCCTGACCATAATCATGAGACCCGACAGGAAACCATTCTTCGCGGGTACCTACATCCCCCGGGATGACAGGTTCGGGATGCTGGGAATGAAGCACCTTCTCAAGGAGATCGCTAATGCCTGGAGGGATCACAGGGAGGATATTGATAGCGTCGCGGATATGGCTACATCCACCATCGCGGATTACTTATCACATGATAGAGAGACGGTGCATCTGGACCGGGGGGTCATGGATGGCCTCTACAGTCAACTGACCGAGGAGTACGACAGTGAGCACGGCGGGTTCGGACATTTTCCCAAGTTCCCAATTCCCCACAAGATGCTCTTCCTCCTCAGGTATTGGAAGAGGACAGGTGAGGGAAAGGCCCTGACCATGGTGGAGGAAACCCTTATTCACATGATGAGAGGAGGGATACATGACCAGGTGGGAGGGGGATTCCACCGCTACTCCACGGACCGAATCTGGCTCGTTCCCCACTTCGAGAAGATGCTGTACGATCAAGCCCTCCTGACCATGGCTTACTCGGAGGCGTTCCAAGCCACTCGTAGGCGGGAGTTCAGGCGCACCGCATCTGGCATCATCGACTACGTCCTTGGGGAAATGACATCCCCCGAAGGCGCCTTCTGCTCCGCGGAGGACGCGGACAGCGAGGGCGAGGAGGGAATGTTCTACCTTTGGACCCTGGATGAGGTCCGCGAGGTGCTCGGGAATGAGGGTGACCTGATGATAGAAGTGTTCAACGTCCTCGACGCTGGAAACTACCTGGATGAGTCCAGCCGCGGGCTCAGCGGAAGGAACATACTCCACATGGACCGCGGATACAAGGAACTGGCTGAGGAGAGGGGCATGACCATTGATGAGCTGTTCGAGGTCATTGATGGATCCCTGGCCCGGCTCAGGAACCACAGGAAGGGGAGGATCAGACCCCTGAGGGACGACAAGATCCTCGCAGACTGGAACGGTCTGATGGTAGTCGCCCTGGCCAGGGCGAGCTGGATGCTGGACAGGTCGGACTGCTTGGAGGCCGCCGAGAGGGCAGCCTCGTTCATACTTGACAGGATGTCTGGGGATGGGTTGAGACACAGGTTCAGGGAGGGGGAGATATCGAGGGAGGTCTTCCTCCAGGACTACTCGTTCCTCATATGGGGGCTGGCGGAGCTGTACCAATCCACCTTCGATGTCAGGTGGCTGAGGGAGGCCCTCCACCTCATGGATTCCATGGTGGATATGTTCTGGAATTCAGAGAGGGGATGGTTCCAGCTCTCCCCTAGGGGCGGGGAGGAGATGATCTTCCAGAAGATGGATTCTTACGACGGCGCCGTCCCCTCCGGTAACTCCGCGGCATTCTTGGATCTGATCATGCTGTCCAGAATCACCGGGCGCGCGGAGTGGGAGGACATCGCCCAGAGGCTCTCGGACTCCTACTCGCCCCAGGTCTTGGAGAACCCCCAGGCATACACTCTCTTCCTCTCTGGTCTGGATCTGGCCCTCGGGCCAAGCAGCGAGGTGGTCATTACTGGGGATCTGGGATCGGAGGGGATTCGGAGGATGGTTTCCGCCATCAGGGGGAGGTACCTTCCCAGCGTCATTCTCCTACTGCGAAGAGAGGGGCTGGAGGAGCTGGTACCCTACACTAGCATCATGGATGGCGATGACGGTAGGGTTCTCGCGTACGTCTGCTCAGAGAAGGAGTGCAGAATGCCCGTCGACTCGGTGGAGGACATGATGGAGCTGATAGAATCCGAATTGTCAATGGAGCAAAACCTCTCTCATTAACTTCGAAACGATTTTATCCAAAGAGTTACCATTGTTGCCACAGGTAGGTTTACATTCGTTGCATAGAGGTACCTGTCAAGGAGATGGACGATGACGAAAGGGTTCTATGTCAAACTTGCGGTATTATTCGGCGCGCTATCGGCGCTCGTGTACTACGCTCATTACCTGTTGTTCCATGATGCCCATCATATATTCATATATCTGGTTGGTGACCTGGGCTTCATGTTCCTTGAGGTCCTTCTGATCACCCTCGTCTTCCACGAGCTACTCAGCAAGAGGGAGAAAAGAGCCTTGCTGGCTAAACTCAACATGGTCATAGGTGCATTCTTCAGCGAGGTGGGGACTGACCTCCTCAAGTTCTTCTCGGACATGGATCCCCAGGAGGACAGGATCAGCAGGGAGCTTATGATCACCAAGGACTGGACGGATCAGGGATTCAATGAGATTATAAACAAGATCAAGTCCACCAAATTCGAGATTGAGCCCTACAGGGGTGACCTACCAGGGCTCCAGCGCTTCCTCAAACAGAAGCGGGAGTTCCTGGTAAGGCTGCTGGAGAACCCCAACCTGCTGGAGCACGACGCCTTCACCGGCGTCCTCTGGGCCATATTCCACCTGGGAGAGGAACTCGCCGCCAGGAAGGACATAGAGAACCTGGGCGCCGCGGATATCGATCACATCAAGGGAGACATAATCAGGGCATACGGTAACCTCTTGGAGGAGTGGCTCGAGTACATGATGCATCTGAAGGACAACTACCCCTACCTGTTCTCCCTGGCACTCAGGAAGAACCCGTTCGATCCCAACGCCCATCCGGAGATCGAGAGCTGATCTGGAATGGATCGGCCATGAGCGTATGCGGGAGGCGATCGGATACCATTGACCAAGGGCATATCGTCCATCGGCGCTCGATATGAAGGCGATATCGGCCTCAATGCCTGCCTAGATCGCAAGCATGCAATGGTCGTACAGCGGGTGGAATCTTACCTCTAAGAATTATCATGGGATGGGGAAGATTCGGGGATGCTGAGGAGATCTCTTCTCCGAGGCTCTCCCGCCCGATCCGCTTTCCTGACAATTCATCGAACGATACGCCCAATGCTCCTGATTCCATTGATCCGCTGCCGAGGAAATCCGTCAAAGGAGGCCCAGTGCCGCGGCCAACGCGCCGTTCTCGGCATCGTTCCAGTTCCGTGCGGTGCCGATGATCACCACGTCCCCCTCCTTTAGATCGAAGGATTGCCTGAGAACGGCGGCATCCTCGGGCTGGTTCTCATCAAGGTTGTAGTTCAGAGGAATCATCAGATGACCGTTCACCACCACGATGGTGGTGGCCCCATCGGCCCCGGCCTTGATGGCAGAGTCCCGCTGGTGTATCCCGCTGGTGATCATGCTGGAAAAGCCCTTTACCCTGACCGCTACGTTGAAATCGCTCAGAGAGATGTCCGAGGGTGGAATCCTCCTAATCGCCAAGGGGATTTCCTCCAGAAAGCGCCTTCCGTCCTTTGTGATCTGTATCCCGGTCTGTTTGATGTCAACGAAACCCCTGTCCCTGAGGGATTCGATGACCGTTCTGATGCTGCCCTCTCCGATACCTATCCCATCCGCGAGCGACCTGCGCCCCATGCGCCCGCGGTCGGAAAGATGGTTGAGCGCCCTGTACACATGATGATCCCCGAACCTGTGTATAGGACCGTGCTCATTTCGATCGATGAGCTTCATCGGTCAGAATACCGCGATCTCACCATTTACAATTTTCTTCGTAATTTCATCGATGTTGTCCAACCAGTAGTTCGCGATAGACTTAGATTCCTTGTACCACCTAGCGCAGTCGCTGCCATCGGCCATTATGAGCTGTATGCTGGCGGTCTGAGGGTCGTCGATGGGCTTACCGATCTGAGAGAGGATGCGCACCCTGATCTCCTCCACGTCACCCCCGGCCTCATCCGCGATCTCGCTGGAGATCACCTTGGCCAGTATGTTGTAGATCTTGCCCACGTGCGTCACAGGGTTCTTTCCAGCCGCTGCCTCCATGCTCATCGGTCTGAATGGGGTGATGAGGCCGTTCACCCTGTTGCCCCTTCCCACAGACCCGTCGTCGCCGTTCTCCATAGAGAGTCCAGTGACCGTGTTGTAGTAGATCCCCTCGCTGTAATTGTCCGCGGTGTTGATGTACACCGCGATCTCGTTGTCCGTCAGGCCGCTGGCGAAATCTGAGGCCCTCTCCTTGACCTCCTCTATGATGGAGATGTACGAGTCCTTGTCGTCGATGTACTTGTCCACCATGGCGCAGGCGATCGTCAGGGTGATGGTGTTGTTGAACCTGGAGGCCATGACCTTGACATCCTCCCCAGTGCCCTTGACCTTCTTCTTGAGGGAGTTGTTCATGAACCTCTCGGTTTCCAGGACCACGGTCTCGGTCTGGCTGTATGGTGCATACCCCACACCGAAGGAGGTGTCATTGGCCAGCAGCTTGTTGGAGGAGTAGACTCCGGTCAGATCGACGCTCCCCTTGCCGATTCGGGTATCGAGGGAGACATCGTATTCCAGGTTTAGGTTGGGGAAGTTATTCCTAAGGTAATCCCTAGCGGCCTTGAGTGCCACCGTTCTGTAGGGCAATCTCTCCCCGTTCACCTCTGTGGTGGCCCTTCCCACCAGAAGGATGTAGATTGGTTCCAGGACCTCTCCGCCCCCGAATTGGGGTGCTGACTGCCCTCCCACTATCTGAGTCTCATCGGTGTTGTGGTGCAGGATCTGACCATACTCCTTAAGGTACATTCTGCACAGCGACTTTGATACCGACTCCGCGAGTCCATCGGCGATGCTGTCGGGGTGACCTATCCCCTTCCTCTCGACAAGCTCCACACGCTGCTTGTACACGGGCGTGTAGCCGATTTCCTCAACCACTATATTCTTTGACATTGAATCTCACCTTCGATTGCACGATGATGTTCCAGGGATCATTCGTGCATGCCAGATATCGCCTGGAACATCCTATAAACGGTTGTATTGATTACCTCCATATATAGCTGATTGACAGGATTATTCAAATATGAATACGAAGATGAATGGACTGTATGTTCCCCTCGCCAAGGGATATCAAGCACATGCGGCTTGCCGTTGAAATGACCCAGGCCGAGCTGGCCTCCAGATCAGAGGTGAGCCAGTCCACGATCACCAAGATCGAGAGGGGGAGCATCAACGGTTCCTACGAGTCCGTGGCCAGCATCTTCAAGGTCCTCCAGGAGGAGATCGGCAGGAGGAAGGTGGGCATGAGGGTCTCGGAAGTGGCCACCAGGGACATCATCAGCGTGCAGGTGAGTGACAGTCTGAGGAGGGCGTCGGAGATCATGAGGGAGAAGGGATTCTCCCAACTGCCGATCTTCGAGGGGAAGATCCACGTGGGCAGCGTCAGTGAAAGGGGCATTCTGCGGCTGCTGAGGGAAGGCACCAGCATGGAGGAGCTTGGAGGGCTCTCGGTGGAGTCGGTCATGGAGGAATCCTTCCCCATCGTGAGCGGAGAGACCCTTCTGGAGACGGTCACCCAACTGATCTCACACTCGGGAGCGGTGCTGGTATCTGAGAGAGGTGAGGCCACCGGCATTGTGACGTCATCGGACGTACTGAAACTCATCTGAGATCAATGTGATCAATCATCGATTGCCAGCACCGTTCCCCCGGTTCGGAACCAGGCGATGCTCTCATTGCTCTTCGAGGAGATCTTGAAACCCAAGGCGTTGTGGAAGTCCGCTGATCTTTCCTCTCCGGAGGTCGAGGGCAACTATGCTAATGGCCCTCGTGGAGAGGTGATTCTGCTGTTAGAACTTGAATGTTCCCCGGTTGAGTCACTCTGGGGAGCGGACCTCGACGGACATCAGGTCCTCCGCCACCGTGGTGTTGGGGAAGATCTCTTGGGCCTCCCTCTCCATCACGGAGGAGTCCTCGTACCTATTGGACAGGTGAGTAAGGTACAGGATGCCCACCCCCGCCTCCAGAGCGACAGTGGCGGCCCCGCCTGCCGTGGAGTGGCCGTACTCGATCGCCTTTTTCTCCATGTCCGAAGCGTATGTCGATTCGTGAATGAGGACGTCGGCGCCCCGGGACGCCTCCACCAGATTGGAGCAGGGGGCCGTGTCGCCTGATATGACCACCTTCCTCCCCCTCCGGGGAGGCCCCATCACCATTTCCGAGGTGAAGATCATACCTTCGAATTCCACATCCTCGCCGGCCTGCAGTCTCCTGTAAAGTGGACCCTGAGGTATGCCCAGTTCGATCGCCATTTCGACGTTGAACCGCCCTGGTCTGTCCCCCTCCTCGAGGACGTAACCCAGAGCGGGGACGAGATGCTCCACCGCCACCGCCCTGACCGTGTATTGGGGGAACTCCAGGGTGTCCCCTCCCTTCATCTCCCCCACCTGGATATCGAATCCTCGGGCGAAGTACCCCATGTTCACCATGTCATTCACGATCTTGATCATTCCCTCGGGGCCGAAGATGGATAGGGGGGTCTCACGTCCCATGAAGCTCATCGATTGAAGAAGCCCGGGGAGTCCGAGGAAGTGGTCGCCGTGGAAGTGGGTGATGAATATCTTGTCCACCTTCATGAAGGAGAGGCTGGACATCATGAACTGCCTCTGGGTGCCCTCAGCGCAGTCGAATAGTATGACCTCCGAGTCGTAATGCAGGGCGGTTGATGTGAGATTCCTGCTCACGGACGGTATGGCGCCGCTTGTCCCCAGAAAGACGATGTTCACGACGAGGCTATGCATCGTTCATTATATAGGAATTGCCGAATCTCCTGCCTGCCCACCGGTGGCCCCATGCGAAGATGATCAGCGCGAGTACGGCCATCCCGGCAGCCAGGAACATGGATCCGTGGTACCCGAAACCGTAAGAGACCATGCCGCCCAGCATGGCCCCGATAATGGCGGATATGCTTATCGATGATTGAAGAAGCCCGGCCGAGGTTCCCCGTTCCTTGTTCCTCACCATGATGTAATCCATCGAACCTATGTAGAGACATGCCCAGGACGTGGCCAATACTACCTGCAGCGGCAGAATCTCCCAGAACATGCTTATCCTGGTGAACAGGATGAAGACGAGTGCGGACAGTATCAGTCCGGCCACGACAAGGTACCTGGGCTGGAAGCGCTCCACGAACTGCATGACCGTGAACTGGGTGACGGCGTTTGTGGCGAATATCACCCCTATGGAGAATGGATCCGCACCAATGTCCTCGAGGAATATGGGAAAGGTAACCCAGATCATGTTGGCGCCGGTGTGTCTCATGATCACCGCCCCGTACACCGGGAAGTTCTTCTTCATGATCTCCACCGGGAACAGGGGCACCTTGTGATGCCTCTCTCTCCCAAACGGAAGCACCAGGGAGATCAGGAAGGCGACTGCCATCAGGGCGGCTGACGCCATGAAGATCAGATGAAAATCACCGATGATTCCCGCCAAGAGGACTCCGAAGCCGAAGCCGAGGGATCCGAAGGCGCTGAACCTGCCTATCCTCCCCTTGGTGTCGAACACATAGGCCATGAGGGCCGAGGGGAACATCCCGGCACAGAAGCCGACCAGCACCCTGGCGATGATCAGGGACCAGGTGTCGACCGCCAGAATCTGGAGTGCCAGGGAGATTATTGCCAGGAACAGGCCCACCCTCAGCACCAATCTCTTGCCGTGTACGTCCGACGCCCTTCCGAACACGTAGGACGAGATGAAGAGCGCCAAGGAGTAGGACGCCACCACGAACCCTATCTCTATGTTGTTGGCACCGAATTCGTCCCTGGCGAGATTCGGGATCAGCAGAATGGAGGCGAACAGCCCGGCGGTGGAGAAGAACTGGATAACCGAAGGTTTCATCGAGTCCCTGTATCCTTGATGTCGACGACTACCTGCCCAACATCTCCAGCTTCCGGTCAGTCTTGGATGACTTCTTGTACTCCTTGTAGTGTTCCTTGCAGAGATGGACCTTTCCCCTGACGTCCTCGATGTCGAGTCCGGCATTCTTCACCTTCTTGGGTGATAAGCCTCTCACGGCAGGATTCTCACACCCCACGACATCGCAGATCTTGGTCCCTCCCTCATCTTCTCTGGCCATGCTCCCTTCCATTCATTCCCTAGGTAAAAACTTTGCTCTTGGTTCACCGCGGCGTTCTCCAAGCAACGATAAGCCTGAACGCCGTTCGCTCGAATCTCACTAGTGGAGGGACGGCCTTGAACATCAGCATGACACTGATCGACGTGGACGGTTCCGACAACTCCCTTGGGGCGGTGGAGTTCGGGTCCGACGTCGTCTCGCGCCGCGGGGCATCGATGACCCTGTTCATGGTCATTGCTCCCTCTGAGGCCGCCCTGTTCAGCGGGAAGGACGCCCGCCTTCCCGAGGACGAGGGCATACATCAGATCGGGTTGAGGAAGACCGTGAGTACGGCCAGGGGGCGTGAAGGCAGAGGAGCTGGTGGAGCTCGACCATCCGGCGAAGACCCTTTTGAGGGCGTCCAAGGACTTTGACTTGTGGTGGGGAGTGGGGTCAGCAGGATCAGGGGCTTCCTGAGGGGAGCGTGACGAAGAGGGAGGCACATCACCGCAAGGTGCCTGTCGTCGTGGTCCCATAGGGGAAGTATTATCCAATCCCAGACCGATTCCGGCGGGATGATCAAGGTTGCCCCCTCCATTCTATCGGCGGACTTCAGCAGACTGGGAGAAGAGGTCAGACGCGTCGACGAAGCAGGAGCAGACTGGATCCACATTGACGTGATGGACGGCAACTTCGTTCCCAACATCACCATTGGACCGGGCGTGGTCAGGGCCATACGCCCCCACACCAACCTTCCGTATGATGTTCACCTAATGATCCTGAGGCCTGAGAACTATGTCGACAGGTTCGCCGAAGCAGGGGCGGACTACATCACCATCCATATTGAGGCCTGTGACAGGGTCGAAGAGACCCTTACCATGATCGAGGACCTGGGGAAGCATCCTGGCCTGTCCCTGAACCCGTCCACCCCCTTTAAGGATACAGAGCCATTTATAGATAGGCTTGACCTCCTGCTGATCATGACCGTGAACCCGGGTTTCGGCGGGCAGTCCTTTATGCCCGAGGTCGTCCCCAAGATCTCCGAGGCCAGGAGATATGTTGACGAGAACCAACTGGATCTGGAGATCGCCGTTGATGGTGGAATTAACGCCGAGACCGGAAGGAAGGCCGTGGAGGCGGGCGCCACCGTGCTGGACGCGGGCAGCTCCCTTTTCGGGGCGAAGGACATGGCCGCCGAGATAGCGAGATGGAAGCGCTTCTGATCCGACTATGATCTGGGAGCCTGGCCGTCCGTCATGCCGCTCCACATTGAACCCGACCGCATCGACCATCAGACCATCGAATGATTGGACGTCAGGATGGTTCCATCCCGCATGACTGCGAAGATAATCCACAGGGAAAGATTCAATAGTGACCCTCACCATTCCGCGGAAAGGTACCTCAATGAGCGATTTTACGAGCAACCAATTCATCATACTCCTGGCCGTTGTCTTCCCGCTGATGCTGATCGCGGCCGCTGTCTACCTGCAGTCCAGCATCTGCATAATCATATCGGTGCTCGTCTGGATGGGCATCATCATCACCATGCTCTACATTCCCCACAACCGAAACGACACGAAACGCTAGAGGTCCGGATTATTCTCAGTCAAAGTGATATACGGAAGCGTCCATTGAACAGTCGATACAATGGGAGTCAACATCTCTGACATCGTACCATACGGGGAGATCGGGATAGGTGATCTCAAAGGCAGGACGGTGGCGATAGACGCCTACAATGCCATCTATCAGTTCCTCTCCGTGATCAGGCAACCTGACGGCACCCCCCTGAAGGACTTCAAGGGTAGGGTGACCTCCCATCTCTCTGGCCTGTTCTACCGCAACATCAACCTCATAGAGGCGGGTGTACTCCCGGCGTACGTCTTCGACGGTGTCCCCTCCAAGCTGAAGAGCGACACGATATCGGAGAGAGGAAGGAGAAGGGCGAAGGCCGAGAAGGCGTGGAAGGACGCTGCGGAGAGGGGGGACCTTGAAACCGCCTTCTCCAAGGCAACGCAGTCATCCCGGATCACCAACGAGATCGTGAATACATCCCGCATCCTGCTTACATATCTAGGCATACCCGTGGTGCAGGCATCCGGCGAGGGGGAGGCCCAGGCCGCATACATGGCCTCCAAGGGGGACGTCTGGGCAGCTTCGTCACAGGACTTCGATTCCCTTCTGTTCGGCGCTCCCCGCCTGGTTAGGAACCTGACCCTCACCGGGAGGAGGAAGCTTCCGGGAAGCCACAGGTACCGCACCGTGAACCTGGAGCTGATCGAGCTCCAGAAGACCCTTGAACGCCTGGAGATAACCAGGGAGCAGCTGGTGGGGATTTGTATCCTCATTGGCACTGACTTCAACCCCGGGATCAAGGGCATCGGCCCCAAGAAGGCCCTGGCCCTCATGAAGAAGCATGGGGAGCTGAAGGCCGTCATGGAGGCCACGGGGGAGGTGATCGAGAACCATGACGCGATCCGCCAGATCTTCCTGGGTCACGAGGGGGTCGGGAACTATGACCTGACATGGAAGGACGCCGACAGGGATAAGGTGATCGAATTCCTGGTTGAGGACCACGACTTCGCGAAGGAGAGGGTATTCAGCGCCCTGGACAGGCTGGAATCCAAGCGGGAGGAGCAGAGGCAGCAGGCCGCGCAGTCGAGCCTGGACATGTTCTGATCCAGAGTGGCACCTTTTTCAGTATCTGCAATACGATAACAAGTGTTATCTGCTCCCTTTCGTGTTCTTCACTGGATATTCAGAATTCCCCCCTTGAACAGTAATCTTAAAAGGGGGAATTGTGCTTTACGCTGAGAGGGTTAGTGGGATGATCAAACAAGTCCAGTCCAGTTACAATCCAAATGAATTGGAGAAGGGCGTCCAAGAACACTGGACACGGAACAACATATACCAGAAGGTCAAGGAATCAAAGACCAACTATCCCGATTACTACTTCGTGGATGGGCCGCCGTACACCACCGGTGCCATTCACCTTGGCACGGCCTTGAACAAGACCATCAAGGACGTGATTATCAGGTATCTCAGGATGGGACGCAACAACGTGCGCGATCAGCCCGGATACGACATGCACGGGCTTCCCATCGAGGTCAAGGTGGAGAGGTCGATAGGCGTCAAGAACAAGGGGGAGATCGAGGAGTACGGCATAGATAAGTTCGTATCCATCTGTAAGCAGTACGCACTTGACCTCCAGAGCAAGATGACCGAGCAGTTCTCGAAGCTCGGCATATGGATGGACTGGGAGAAGCCGTACATGACCCTCAATCCCAGCTACATCGAGAGCGCCTGGTGGACCCTCAAGCGCGCGTACGACCGGGACATGCTCACCTCCGCGGAGAGGGTGCTCACATGGTGCCCCAGGTGCGAGACCGCCCTTGCAGAGGCGGAGATCGAGTACTGGAACGAGAAGGACCCGTCCATCTTCGTGCGCTTCAGGCTGAAGGACCAGGACGCCGCCCTCCTCATCTGGACCACGACACCCTGGACCCTGCTTGCCAACATGGCGGTGGCGGCCCACCCGGATCACAAGTACGTCAAGGTCCGGTATCTCAGGGAGAGCGGCGAGCATGACACGGTGATCGTCATGAAGGACCTGGTGGAGGCCATCGGCATCATGGCCGAGTGGGACGAGTACCAGGTCCTGGAGGAGATGGACGGAGAGGGGCTGTCTGGGCTCGAGTACATATCACCCTTCGCTGAGGTGGTCCCGTTCCAGTCGAGTGTCGAGGGGGAGTGGGTGCACAGGATCATCCTGTCCGACACGGTGGAGGCTGAGAACACGGGGCTGGTGCACATCGCTCCCGGTCACGGTCCAGAGGACTTCGAGCTGGGTCAGAAGTTCGGCATTCCATCCTTCTGCCCCGTCGACGGGTCGGGCAGATACGACGAGGAGGCGGGAAAGAGTTACTCCGGGATGAACGTGAAGGAGGCCAACGAGGTCATCATGGAGGATCTGGAAGCACGGCAGCTCATGTTCCACAGGGACACGATCGATCACCGCTATGGACACTGTTGGAGGTGCGAGTCCAGCATCATATACAGGACCACTCGCCAGTGGTTCCTTCAGGTCACAAAGCTCAAGGACCTCATGCTCTCGGAGGTGGACAGGGTACGCTGGACACCCGACTGGGCCGGGTCCTCAAGGCAGAATGACTGGGTCAAGAACGCGAGGGACTGGTGCATATCCAGACAGAGGTACTGGGGAATACCACTTCCCATATGGACCTGCTCCTGCGGCGCCTTGGAGGTGGTCTCATCCATGGAGGACCTGAAGGGAGCGGAGGGTTTCAGGGAGGACCTGGAACCCCACAGACCATGGATAGATGAGGTCCATCTCAAGTGCCGCAAGTGCGGGGAGAAGATGACCCGCGTTCCAGATGTGCTCGACGTCTGGTTCGACGCCGGGGTCTGCTCCTGGGCCCAGCTCGGGTTCCCGGGGAACACGGACAGGTTCGAACGCTGGTGGCCGGCCAGGTGGATCGTCGAGGCGCACGACCAGACCAGGGGATGGTTCTACTCCCAGCTGGCGGCGGGGTGCATAGCCTTCGATCGGGCCCCGTATGAGAGCGTGCTCATGCACGGTTGGGTGCTGGATCCCAAAGGGGAGAGGATGTCCAAGAGCAAGGGCAACTCCATCGAGCCAGAGAAGATACTGGAGGAGTACGGGGCCGATGCGCTCCGCTTCTACTTGCTGAGGGTGAACGCCCCCTGGGAGGATATCTCCTTCCAGTACGAGGGCGTGAGGAACGCGAGGAAGATGCTCAACATCCTGTGGAACGTTTTCAAGTTCGCCTCAACCTACATGTCCATTGACAATTTCGATCCAGAATCTATGGACAACCGTGAACTGGAAAGAGGGTTCAGACCCGAGGACCATTGGATGATCTCCAGAACAGAACGGATAAAGAGCGAGATGACGAAATACCTCAACTCCTACGAACTCAACCGGGCCTGCAGGGTACTGGAGGATTACATCATCGAGGATCTGTCCCGCTGGTATGTCCGTCTGATCAGGGACCGGATGTGGAAGGAAGGGGGGGACACGGACAAGCTCGCGGCCTACAAGGTCCTATTCGACTCGCTCATGACGGCCACCAAGCTACTGGCCCCCGTATGCCCCCACATTACGGAGGAGATCTACAGGCACATGAACGGAAATCTGGAATCGGTCCACATGCTGGACTGGCCCACGCCCGACCTCACGAAGGTGAGCGAGCGTCTTGAATCATCCATGGAAGTGGCCCAGGAGCTGGTGGAGAATATTGCGAGCGAGAGGCAGCAAGTGGGCCTTAAGCTCCGCTGGCCCCTGAAGAGGGTGGTCATCCGCTGCAAGAGCGAGGAGATGATGCGCTCCCTCAGCACCCTTTCGGACGTGATAGCATCCCAGGGCAACGTGAAGAGCGTGGAGTTCCTGACCCCGGGGGAGGACTGGGATGAGATGATCCTCTCCGTGATACCGAACCCCCATGCGATCGGCAAGGTGTACCGGCAGTGGAGTTCCAAGATAGCGGTGCTGCTCAAGAGCAGATCGGCAAAGCAGATCAGGGACAGCATATCCAAGGGGGAGTATCAGCTTGGCATCGAGGGGCAGATGGTGAAGATCGAGCCCAACATGGTGTCATTCAGCAGCTCCCTTCCCCCAGACGTCATCGACGTCCAGTTCTCGGAGGGCGAGATGTACATCGACTTCTTGATAACCCCTGAGATAGAGGCAGAGGGGTACGCCCGGGAACTGGTGAGGCGCATCCAGCAGATGAGGAAGGATATGAACCTGGATGTGGAGGAGTTCGTGTCCACCGAGGTGAAGACCTCGGCCACCATTGCCGAGTACTTCAAGGTCTGGAGGGACCACATCATGAAGGAGACCCGGTCCCGCGGTCTCATCCTCACCGACAAGCCAGAGGGCGAATACAGCGTCGACTGGAAGGTGGAGGGCAATGACATCCGGATCTCGGTCACATCCCTGAATCTCAAGGCGTCCATTGACGAACTGATGACCATACCCAGACTTGGTCAGGACAGGGCGCTGGCACTGATCGAAGGGGGCATTAACAACATTGACGAGCTCAAGAGAAAGGATGAGGAGTACATCGAGAAGATCAAGGGGATCTCCCCGGAGGATGTCACGATCATCATCGACTTCTTGAGGAAGTCCGAGACCGGGGAGAAGACACAGGGGGACGAGATCCCGGAGGAAGAAGCCTCCGATCCCATGGAGATGGTGATAGAATACCTTCTTTCCATTCCCGGCATGAAAGAGGATATCGCGGTCAGCATCTACCAGGCTGGATACGACTCCGTTGAGAAGTTGAGGTCCGCGTCAGAGGAGGACTTGAGCCCCATGGCCGGGGACCTGGCTGGGGAGATTGTCAACTTCTCGCCCAAGGTGAAGCTGAAGAAGGACACGGAGGGGAGGAAAGCCCCCAAACCTCCATTGGAGGGGGACGGTGTGACGATCGACCTGGAGAAGAGCTTCACATACCTGATCGAGGAGGAGAGATCAAAGCGTTCCTACGAGCTGTTCGAGAAGGCCATTGAGGATGGTCTGAAGGGATTCTGCGTGACCAGGAACTACCCTCTCAAGATCAAGTCGAAGTACGCCCTGGGTGACATCCCGATGATCTGGCTCTCCAGCATCGGGAAGGAGAACACCCTGAGGCCAAAGGACCTGGAGAAACTCTCCTTCGCTCTCGACCAGTTCATCACCTCCGAGGGAGGCATCATACTCCTTGACGGCCTGGAGTACCTCATAACCAACAACAGCTTCCTCACGGTACTCAGATTTGTCCAGTCGCTGAGGGACCAGATCTCCATCAACGAGTCCATACTGCTGCTGGCATTGAACCCCTCCACCCTGGAGGCATCGGAGCTTAACCTCCTGGAGAAGGAAGTGGACACCACCATCTAGAGAAGCCCGAGCCGCCTGTACACATCATCCAGACCGGGGACGGCATCGTACTCCGCTATGTGGGAAGCATATATCCACCGGTGGTCCACGTGCTCCCAGTCCATCTCAACTTCCCTGCACTCCATCTCGAAGAGGAACGGGTGGACCACCCATACCACTTCCCCGTCCCTCATCCTCAGGGGTTCCCCAGACATGACAAGCGACACCCTGTCAGGGCCCACTTCCTCGAAAACCTCCCTCATCGCGGCTTCCAGGGGCTCCTCTCCCGCCTTGATGGAACCAGACACTCCTGCCCACATGCCCCTGTAGGACCTCACCTTCTGGCTGCGTTTCAAGATGAGCACCTCTCCACCGCTTCGAAGGATGCTGGTCACCACCTGAACCTCCGCAACATCCGGAAGATCAACGGTGCCGGCATCGGCGTCCACAATGACGGTGTCACCATCGCGGATCAGGGCGGCATCCACATCATCGACCATCGGTATCCCGGCCATCACCGCCCCCGTTGCCACGATGGGTTCCGCCTCGGTGTTCACGATGGCGGCGGGGGCCATTCCCCGCCGTTCCAGGTCCAGAATGACGTAGGAGCCAACGGTACTTCCCTTCCCGCTGGGGAAGACCAGGACCCTTTCCCTCACCGATCCGTCCCTGCCCTCCAGTCTGAGCTCTCCCGTTTCAGCGTCCACCCCGCCAAGGAAGCTGAAGGCTTCCTCCATGACGAGAGCGTCTCCCCTGCCGATGCCGGGCGAGATTCCCCTCGCCCTCAGCCTCACGATATCATCTCCATCAGCCTGAGCGTGGACTCACACACCACCTTCTGCGAGCAGAGCCCTGGCAGGTAGTTGCACGCCTTGGCCGAGTTCGTTCCCGTGCAGGAGTGACCGCTCTCGATAGGAGCGACGACCATGCAGGTGTCGCAGAGCACCCTGCCGAACTCCTCAAGCACCTCAATCTCCTCCGGGCAGCTCTCGATCACCCCCCGATTGGTGCAGAACCAGACCTCGGCGTCTCCCCTTCTCTCCCTTCCCCTGAGGAGGGCGGCGATCTCCCTCACCTCCGCCTCGGTGAGGTGGGGGCATCCAAGTGCGATGAGATCCGGCTCCGATCCGGTGGTCAGGTGGTCCTTCGCATCCTCTATGTCCGATCGATCCACCTGGATCCTCTCCAGGCCCCGCAGGTCCTGGGAGCCGCTGAACGGGGTGATTCCCTCCACATGGAACATGGCGATCGCCCCTGAGGCCGCCATCGCCGCCGCCATCGTCTTGAGTCGGTCGGTGTCGGGAGATATGCCCCTGAAGAATGGTATGGCATTGCAAAGCCTACTTCCCACCACCTGACCCAGGAGCGAGTGTGAGAGAGCGTCCTTGTCGATCTCCGCCTCGACGACCATCATGGGCTTCCTGTTCTCCTCCAGGTGGAGACCGTACTTCGGAGTCTTGCCAAGGATAGCGGCCGACAGCGCTCCTGGCCCTCCCTCCCTGTTGGTCATCGCTCCTATGACCGAGTTGACGTAAGAGAGGGCATTGGACTCCGCCCAGGAGACGTGATCCCCGAGGCTCGGGATGTTGTAGGAGAGATAGGGGGTGCAGGTGCAGCAGGTCTGGACCCCCATGGATCGGTAGCAGTCGATGATCTCGATCTGCTTCCGCGCAAACCCCTCCGACACCCCCATCTCCCTCCAGCGTTCCAGGTCCATGCCGGCGGGGTTGAGGGTGGTCTTGACACGCACCCGCGCCTCCTCCTTAATCTCCTGAAGGAAGGAGAGACCCCCCTCCCCGATGGTCTTGTACGACACCCCGGAAAGGTGAGCGGACACGATAGGGATGAGCTCCTCGGCATCGAAGACCTTGCCCAGGGCCACCAGGATCTCCATGGCCTTCTGCCTTCCCGACCCCAGCTCGCCCTCGAGGATGCTCTCCTCCTCTCTTGTCAGGAACATTGGTCCCCAAGATGTGGATGCCCCGTAAAAAACCCTTTGTGGTACATCTCGCTGGAGGTTAAGGGCAGGAGGATGATACTTCAAGATTATTTGAGATGTCGATCATTATATATCATTCTCAGCATTTTAAAATTGTTTGAAATATCTTCGTTAACTGGAGAGATCGTTGTGGAGACAAGTACCTCAGGCAGATTGTCATTCCTGAACCGATACCTCACCCTCTGGATATTCATCGCGATGTTTCTGGGCATAGGACTTGGCACACTGGTCCCGGGTATGGCCGAATGGCTTGAGTCCCTCAGCGTGGGGACGACCTCCATACCCATCGCAGTGGGCCTCATCCTGATGATGTATCCCCCGCTGGCCAAGGTCAAGTACGAGAAGTTATCCCACATCACCAAGAGACCTGAATCCCGGAGGATGTTCGCCACCTCTTTGACGTTGAACTATCTGGTGGGACCCATGCTGATGTTCGCCCTGGCATGGATATTTCTTCCTGACCTGCCGGAATACAGGATCGGACTTATCCTCACCGGCATCGCACGCTGCATAGCCATGGTCCTGGTCTGGAACCAGCTGGCCAAGGGTGACTCGGAGTACGCGGCCATACTGGTTGCCCTCAACTCCGTGTTCCAGATAATTCTGTACTCGTTCTACGCCTACTTCCTGATCTTCGTGCTCTCCGAGGCGATCGTTCCGGGTTCGGGCGTTGCGGTGAACATCTCCGTATTGGAGGTCGCGGTCTCCGTGCTCATATACCTGGGAATACCCTTCATAGCGGGACTGGTCACCAGGTACGTGCTGGTCTCCAGGAAGGGGGAGGAGTGGTACGAGAAGAGGCTGATGTCCAGGTTGGGCAAGGTCTCCCTCATGGCCCTGCTGTTCACTGTGGTCATCATGTTCTCTCTGAAGGGGGAATACATTCTCCAGCTCCCCGTAGATGTGCTGAGGATCGCCATTCCCCTGGTGGTCTACTTCCTGGTGATGTTCTTCCTTTCATTCTACCTGTCCATCAAGCTAAGGTTCGACTATCCACACGCTGTGGCGCAGACGTTTACAGCATCGAGCAACAACTTCGAGCTGGCCATCGCCGTGGCAATCGGCGTCTTCGGCATATCATCGGCGGTGGCGTTCGCGGCTGTCATCGGGCCACTCGTCGAGGTACCGGTACTCATCGGACTGGTTAATGTTGCACTCTGGTTCCGCAGACGCTACTACGGAACGAACGACGGGAACCTGGAGGGACGAGTCTACCTCGAGCCCTCGCCCTGACACGGGCCAGATCAGAAACCATTTCCCTTCCCCATTTCCTTGATGATCCGACCCGTTATCATCGTTCAGAAAGGAAAAGAGCGGGCCTGTCGGGATTTCCATACCCCTCGACGGGGATTTTGAACCCGGGTCTGAGGCTGTCCCCAGTTCGGGGAACTGCCGGAGGCCTCTGTGATATCCAAGCTACACCACAGGCCCGCCAATGATTCGGATGGCCGATGTCATATTAAATGTTGTTCTATACCCAGGAAGATAATGGACCAGGTCGTTCAACATGCTATCTGGAACGTATTTATAGCGAAGAATCGATAATCCGCACATGACCAGGGGATTGAGGGAGCGATTCTCCCCTAGGAAGTTCCTTTCAAGAGGCAGGTACAGCATCCTGATCATCCTGGTCATCGTCTTCCTAATCGCCGATGGTGTGTTTGGGTGGTACATAGTCTCCTACTCAGTGGCAGACAAGGCGGTTCAAGAGGTGGAGCTGGAACAGGACATCCTTCAGCTGGAATGCTCGCACAGCGATCTGATCCTGGTGAGATTCCAGGATTCGGTGGGGATGGTGATGGACACCCCCGTTGAGCTTGAGTTCTCCGGCAGCCCCGTGGACATGGCCTTGGGTGATGACTCGAACGCCGTGGCGGTTCTGACGGACAACGGCACCATACACTACTTCCCCCCTGGGCAGATCGCCGAGCAGTTCTACATTGAGCTCGATGGCGCGGTGGCTCTGATCGGCATTGCAGAGCAGTACTCCAGCACCGGTTACAATCCCCTGAGCATCATAGCGATCGCCACCAACGATAGCGGGGATTCCGCCCACGTCCTATCGATCGAGACAAGGGAAACTGTATGGACCTATGACTTTGAGGGTAACGTCACCGACTTCACGCGCTCTGACAACACCGGCTACTTCTCTGTGGTTATCGACGGACGGAAGGTGATCCACTTTGCCCAGTTCAGCTCCACCCCCCGGATGACGTACGACTTCGACACCCCCGTGGATGAGGTCCAGCTCTCTGGATCCGGGACGGCGGTGGTGGTGCTGTACGATCTCGGGACCAAACTCTCCAGGTTCACCACCACCTCCAGCGGGCCGGTGTGGACCGCCGATCTTCCGGAGGGAAGCTCGGACCTGCAGCTGAGGAGCAAGGCCACCTACTCCTATGTCAAGTTGGGGAAGGAGGTTTTCGTCATAGAGGATGGGGTGGTCAGTTCCAGGATACAGGTTGAGGGAATGATCACCTATACCGTACCAACGGTCATCGACAAGATATGCGTCTCCATCCCGGGAGAACTATGGGGGTACAAGGGAACAAGGACGGCGCCGAACTGGGTTGGTCCCACGCCCGTTGACATCGAGAACCTGAAAACGGATACGACTGGCTACACGATCATAGGCTGGTCCGAGCGCACCATCGTGCAGGTCAACGACAGCGACATGCCCCTTGGCAACGACGCCCTGTGGATCATCCTGGGATTCCTGTTGATCGGTCAGGTCGCCCTGCTGATGATCTACGGCTGGTGGGACAAGCTGATGGGCACCAGGAAGGAGACCCTCTACGTGATGGTGGCTGGGGCGATAGCCGGGATACTGGTTGCCTACATTCTCCCGGACCAGTCGGCTATCGACTGGTTCGGGATGGGAAGCTACATAATCCTGGCAGGAACACTGGCAGCAATCACCACCCACATATCCTGGAGGACCGAGGCCGGTCTGGCCAACATCGTGGTGGGCCTTGTGATGGGTATCATACTGACGGTCCCGTTGGCGCTGCTAGCGCACTTCCTCATGGAGGTTGGAGGATACCATTTCGCCGACTCATCATTCTACTCCATTGCCAATCTCGCGTACACCGGCCTTAAGATGGGGTTGGTCGGTGGAGTGGTGGGCTACGTCGCCCAGAAGCTAATCCGCACTTGAGTTCCGAAAAAAAATGACGATTCACCGCTTCTTGAACTCGGTGTAGCCGCACTTGCCGCAGGAGATCCTGTCCGCGTGTTCGGCGAGGAACACCCCAGGACCGCACTTGGGGCAGCTTCTCTTGGTCCTCTCCAGCTTGTCGCCCTTGATCTCGTAGTAGTTATTCTTAACCATATCCATCACTCCTTCACTCCTCGCCGCCGATCCTGTTCCGCGTGAGAAGGTGCTTCCTCTCGAACCTCTTCGCGCTCTCAACGGAATCGTAGACCTTGGCGTACACTACGGTGACCTGGTGACCGAACTCGGTATCCATCTTGTCGATGACCACGGTCCCGTCCTTCGCTTCCAGCATACCCGCCACCTGGGTCCTTATCTCGTCCCTGGTGGGGGTGCCGATTCCCTCGTGCTCCACGCGGAGGCTGACCTCCGTCCTCTCCAACAGGGGATTCTCCTTCTTTCCCTCGATCTCAATCTTCAATGGGATTCCTCCATCCTTGACATGAGCGATCTTGCGATCCTGATGCTATCCTGGTCCACCCTGACCAGTACCACGCCCTTTCCAGGGGCACCGAACACCACGCAGGCACTCGGGAGGGCCAAGGCAACGCAGACGAGCGCTGCCAGGTCCTCCTCGCCCTCCACCATGATCTTGGTGCTCTCCTGGCGCTGCAACGCCTCTCTCACGGCCTGGATCATCTCCGCGGTGATCTGGGCGGGGGGATTCCTCACCCTCACCTGGATGCCGGGCATCTCCCCGATGCGCCCCATGAGATCGGTCCTCTCCGTCCTCTCGATCCTGCCATCGTAGATGGCGATCCATGGTCGAATTCCGCTGTCCAGGAGATCGTGGGTAACCATGTCCCCCACAGATATAAGCCCGTCGCATCCCCCGATGCTCTCGAGCAGCTCTTCCCCGGACATCAGGGTTCCGAAGGGCTGTCTCAGCTCCCGTCTGAGCTTCTCAGGAAGTCTCAGGTCGACCTCCGGGAGGTCACCTGACCCTGAGGGCGAATTTTCCGTTGACATTGATGCTCAGCCTCTTCGCGATTTCGGATTTGGTGTGATCTAGGATGATCACGTATCCGGTCCAGTCCTTTGAGGTCTCGTTCCCGCACAGGGGGCAGGTTTCCTCCTCGGTGATGAATGAGCAGTGCTTGCAGGCTCTCTGATTCTTCATGCCACCTCACCCTTATTCTCCCTTTCTTCCTGCAGCCACTCCAGCTTTCCGAGGCCAGGCTGCCTCATGGTGAGGCCGATCTTGCTCTCACGCGGATTCCGCTCGTTGAGGCTCAGCGCCACCACCCTGGCCCGCACCTTGTCGCCCACCCTCAGATCTCGCTTGCTGTCCTTGCCGATCAGACGCTGGTTGTCGGTGTCGACATCGATGCGGTCGTCCATCACCTGGCTGATATGGAGGAGGCCGTCCAGGGGACCGAAGCGTATGAAGGCTCCGAACTTGAGCACCTCGCACACGGTGCCCTCCACCACCTCCTGGATCGTCGGCCTGAACACCAGGGCCTTGAATCGTACATTCTGGTACACGGCACCGTCACCGTGTACGATCCGACCAAGCCCCATGGGCTCGACCTCCCTTATGAGCACTGTGAGCATATCATCATCCTCGATCCTGCCCTCGTAGGCCTGCGAGGTCAGCTCGTTGATCACCTGATCCAGGTCATCCCCGAGCTGATCGGGAGGTATGCGAACCACCCTTTCTCTCTCCATCAATATGTACATGATATGCCCTCTAGTATGTCGGGGATGTTTGACCACTTATATAAAGGTTGTACCATTCGAGCGTCACCTGAATGATATCTGGATGCCAGAAAAATAGAAAGGGTTTCCCGGTCACGCCGCAACGATGAAAAGGGAGGCGAACACCAGGGTAATCGTGGACAGCAGCTTGACCAGGACGTGCAGTGAAGGTCCGGCGGTGTCCTTGAATGGATCGCCGACGGTGTCACCGACGACCGCTGCCGAATGGGCCGCGGTCCCCTTGCCACCGTGATGACCTTCCTCAATGTACTTCTTCGCGTTGTCCCAGGCACCGCCACTGTTGTTCAGCACGGTGGCGAGAAGCACTCCTGTGATCGTACCCACCATCAGCATGGCACCCACTGCCTGCACGGTCTCAACGATGCCCAGTGAGGCAAAGATGATGCCGAAGGCCACGGGAACCACCACCGGAAGGATGCCGGGGAGGATCATTGCCTTGAGCGCGCCCTTGGTCGCGATGTCTACGCACCTGCCATAAAGCGGCTTGGCCGTTCCCTCGAGGATCCCGGGAATCTCCTTGAACTGCCTCCTCACCTCGTTGATCATATCGTAGGCGGCATTTCCGACGGCCCTGATAGCGAGGGCAGCGAACAGGAACACGAGCATGGCGCCGATCATGGCTCCGACGAACACGGGAGGCTGGGCAAGGTCCACGATGAACACCTCGGAGAGCGTCTTATGCGTGAGATGGGCGACCTCCTCAAAGTAGGCAGCGAACAGCAGGAACGCCGCTAGGGCGGCGGATCCCATCGCGTACCCCTTGGTGAGGGCTTTGGTGGTGTTGCCCACGGCATCGAGCTTGTCCGTCCTGACCCTTATGTCCTCGGGTTGATCGGACATCTCGATGATGCCACCCGCGTTGTCCGTAATCGGTCCGAAGGTGTCCTCTGCGAGCACGAACGCGCAGGTGGCCAGCATACCCATTGTGGCCACCGCGGTACCGTAGAGACCGGCAACGAATGGATCAACCCCCACGGGAGTTGCCAAAGTGCCAATGTAGTAGGAGGTCAGAAGGCCGACTGCTATGGCGATAATGGGCATTGCTGTGGTCTCCAGACCAACGGAGAACCCAGTGATGATGTTGGTTGCCGGACCGGTCTCTGAGGCTTTGGCGATATCCTTCACCGGACGCCATTCGCCGGCGGTGTAATACTGCGTGATGTAAACGATCACGATGCTGAGAACGATACCGATCAGACCGCAGTAGAAGTAGTACACGCTGCCCAGAAGCTCCGTTGTGCAGAAGTAGAAGGCGATGGCCGCTAAGACACATGTGACATAGTATCCGCGGTTGAGCGCCCTCATGGGTTGCTCAGTCTCCTTGGTGAGCTTGACTACGGAGATGCCCACGAGCGAGGCGAGTAATCCAAAGGCACGGACGATCAGAGGGAAGAATATCCAGCCGGTATTACCCGTGACCCCCCACAGGGAAAGGCCAAGGATCATGGCTCCGATGTTCTCAGCCGCTGTGGACTCGAACAGGTCGGCACCACGACCGGCGCAATCGCCGACGTTGTCGCCGACGAGGTCGGCGATGACGGCTGGATTCCTCGGATCATCCTCCGGAATTCCTGCTTCGATCTTCCCCACGAGATCAGCGCCGACGTCGGCAGCCTTGGTGTAAATACCGCCGCCTAGCTGAGCGAACAGCGCGGCGAAGCTGGCTCCGAAGGCGTAACCCACGGCGTAGAACAGGGCGTCTCTCGCCCCGAAGTATATATCATAGGCGAAGAAAAGCCCGGCAACGCCGAGAAGGCTGAGGGTAACAACGAAGATCCCGGAGACGGCTCCTCCCCTGAAGGAGATGACAAGGGCCTCATTGAGCGTCCTCCTCGCAGCACTCGCAGTCCTGATGTTGGACTTGACGGCCACATACATGCCGATGTAGCCGGAGAGCGCGGAGAAGAAGGCACCCAGAATGAATGCCAGTCCCGTCTGGTAATTGATACCTAAACTAATGATTACTGCCAGGATTATGCTTATCACGGCTATGGTCTTGTACTGCCGAGCCAGGTAGGCCATCGCACCTTCCTTGATGGCATCCCCTATCGCTTCCATTTCGGGGGTGCCCGTATCCTTCTTGAATACATTCCAAGTGAGAAAGCCTGCGAAGGCTACTCCGATGATACCTGCGATCGGAATGACATAGCCCAATGGATCCATATCCACCATGAGAAAAACCTCTTGGCATCTTTCGGGGCGTAATAAGGATACCCATATAAATGGTTTGTTTAATCCCATTTCATCGAATTCGTGATAATTCTGTTCGAATGATTGGCCAGAATGCGATAATTACCGAGAATCATCCCTTTGAACCTCGGTAATCATACAATTCGTCCGAAAAATGGATTTTCGCACATTCTTTCCATTTGGATGTCACATCATAATATGAATATTCAGCATGGCCCCGTCATTCACCTACGGGGCTCATATCAATAGGAATGGAGGCCTTGGTAGGCCTGGAACGAGCGACGGGAGGGAAGGCGGCATCGTGCTGGTGGGCATCAGGAACTTTGCCCCCGTGGCGCTGAGCGCGTACATCATCTCCTTCCTCAGCAGGTCCCATTCCGAACTGGACATGATGATAGTTGCCGGCTCCTGATGTTCGGCGGACTTGCCCTCATATTCATCAGGCAGAGCATGGGCTACACCGGATTCACCACAACACTCGCCCTGATAATATCGGGGGAAGTTGGTAGTCTGCGAGCACAGCATCGAGGCGGTGATCGTGGGGATGACCACCATACTAATGTCCAAGGAGAGTGTCCATGCGCTTGTCAAGGTGCTCACCGAGGGGGGATCATCGGGGCCCTGCAGCTCATTACAATGCCTTTCTCCTCTGCCCTCCCACCCTGAATATTCAGTTGGAGGGTCCCTGAAGCGTATTCGGCAGAGGGGAGTCACTTGACCTCAACATGGTACTTCTGATAGTCCTTCTCGTGAGCTCCATTTCCTTCATCTCATCCAAGGATCATGTCCATGCTGTCCATGAGGGACGCTCGCGAGGCTGATCGTAACCACGGTGGCCGCCTTCGCCGCCACCGATCTGGTTTTCTCACTCAGAATCTTGCCTTGAGCACCACTATGCCATCCGCCTGGGTGATGTCTATGGATTGCTTTCCGGTGATGTGATTGGTCCCCCTCATCTTGAGCACCTCAAGGTATTTCCTCCTGATCCCAGCCTCCTCAGACATTATCAGGAGGATGATGCCGTCCACGGAATAGGATATCTCAGAGGGGTAGAGCTCCATGGGATTCACCTCCCCGGTCACGACGGTGGTGGCGTTCCAGTTCTTGAGCCTGTTCAAGAGATCGAACAGGAAAGAACGGTAGTTGTCCTTCAGCATCCCTCCCACGACGGTGATGGGGTCGATGACGATCCGCTGGGGCATCTCCTCGGCGATCTTATTCTCTATGGCATTGAGCAGCTCATCGGAGTCGGGGTTCATCAGCAGTGATCCCAGGTCCGCGTAGATGATGTCCTCCCCAAAGTACCCCTGATCCATGAAATCGAACTGAGAGGCGAATCTCAGCATCCACTGGGTGGGCTCGCTCAACGTGGTGAAGTAAAGTCCTCTCTCGCCCCTGGCGACGCCCTCGCAGAGGTACTTGAGGGCGAAGGTGGTCTTCCCAGTACCCGCGCTTCCGGATACGAGTATGACTGAGGGGAATGGGAATCCTCCCTCGATCATCTCGTCCAATCCCGAAATGCCGGTGGTGATTCTGGTTAGTTTGATTCGCTCCCTGCTACCCCTATTCCCGTCGTCCATTTTAACATCCCTCTCCTTGGTGATCTATTTCCGATATACTTCCGGGTTTGGCATCCTCCGAACCAGGGTATCTGGTGGCGTAGGAAAGATTCGCCTCCACCTTCACCTCGATGTCACTCAGTCTCTGCGCAGATTGGTATAACGTTCCGTGTCTCTGCCGATCCAATACCATGGGTATCAATATGCTCCTCTGGGATTTGGCCGTAAGTATGAAGTTGTTGATGAAGAGCTCGACCGCCGGATTCCTGTTGTACACCTGTAAGGCAGCAATGTTATCTATCATCGCAAAACCGCAATCACTCAGATGAATCGATCCCGTTTCGACCACCGACCAGTTCTCCATCGCCTTCGGGAGGGAGTCGATGTGGAAAGGTCCGTCCACGAACCCCACACTGGCCTGCTCGTTCTTCTTGTCGCCGGAGAATCTGCTTATGACGTCGATAAAAGCGATTTTATCAAGACTTATCTGGTGCATCCTCATGAGATGGACCATGTACTGGTGCGGCCTGTCCACCGAGATGAATATACCGCTGCGTCCATTATCCTCTATCAGTCCCTTCAGCAGAACGAGGTTGATCCGCACGAATTGGGTGGATGGGGCGTCGATGAGGACCACTCCGCCCTCGATTACATCACCGATCGAGTTCATCAATGATCTCATCAGCTGGACGTCACGCTCGTTCATTGGGGGCCCCACTGTCGATTCGGAAAATGGGGTAATAAATGTTTCCAGGTGATTATCCCTATTGATTCCTTTGCGAGTTAACTAGAGGAAAGGTGCAATCAGTGTTTACAATCGTTCATTTGCTTCGCAGAATGAGACCGGGATGACATGATTTCGAAAGAGAGATAAGTGGATAGATCATCTTACGGAGGGATGGTGTCTTCGGGG
>CAZQLP010000004.1:0-43697 GCA_964594225.1 uncultured Methanomassiliicoccales archaeon | reverse complement strand
GGGCTATGGTGACCAGCAGTCCCCTCCTGGGACCGAAGTAGTCCACCAGGGGAGAGATGAAAACGTTGGAGATGCCGTATCCCACCAGGAAGATTCCCAGCAGCACACCGCCGAGCTCGCCAAGCTGCTCCTGGTTCCAGCCGAAATCCTCGGCGATGAACGGCAATGCCACGGATATATTCATCCTTGCCAGGTATCCTACAAGGGTGGCCAGGAAGAGGATGATCGCTATGAACGCGGCCCGTCTTCCATGTCGCAGCGAGAGACAGTCTCCCATGTCAACCACGTGTCATCCATGATGAGAGATAAGACATTTCCCCCGCTCCCGTTAGATGACCTAGTCGAAAGCCTCATCGCCTCGCATCAATCAATGCCACCGGGATAGGAACGGACCGCGGCATCTCGCGTTCCATCAAGGTACTGGACGTATGGGGTCGGAGGCTGATGGCCCATGCATGCGCCGCGGTTGGCATCTGTGATACGGGATCCACCTTGGATCATGGCGACCAAGGGCCGCGGGGTCACCAAAGAAGGCGGCGTGAAATCCTGGACGTCGCGGTCCTTGCCGGGGAATGCCCGTTTGTCCACTGTCAAGTGGGATAGTAGGGATCCTTAGTGTTGGGAGAACTGAACATCCCGAAAGGCTTTTTCTCCCGTAAGCTCTTTGGCAGACCGTGGAGATAATCAGAAGGGGCGCCGAGGCCGAGATCGGACTCGACATCCGTATGGGCCGTAGGGTGATCATCAAGAGCAGGGTGGTGAAGGGATACCGTCACCCCCAGCTTGACTCCGAGCTGAGGAGTTCAAGGACCAGGAACGAGGCCCGACTGATCCAGGAGGCCAGGAGACTGGGGGTATCCACCCCCATCATCTACGATATCGATCTTCAGGAGGCGGAGATCGTGATGCAGGACATCCATGGTCAGAGGGTGAAGGACGCCCTCGCCTCCGCCTCGGAGGATGAGGCAAGGAACATCTGCCGGGAGATAGGCAGGATGGCCGCCCTGCTCCACGGTGGAGGGATGGTCCACGGGGACCTCACCACCTCCAACATGATGATCTCCGGCGAAAAGATATGGCTCATCGACTTCTCCCTAGGGGGAAGGAACGCCACACTGGAGGAGATAGGGGTGGACCTCCACCTGCTCAGGGAGGCCTTCACCTCCGCCCACTCGGACATCCTCGACCTGTTCCAGGAGGTCATGGACTCATACAGCAGGTACTACGACGGCGCCGAGCAGGTCTTCGAGAAGGTGAAGGAGATCGAGGGAAGGGGGCGCTACACCTGAGGCTGAGAATCATTACCGGCAACCCAGGCAAGGTGGAGGAGTTCCGGGGGGAGCTCTCCCGTCTGGGATTCCAGATGGAGCATCTTGGGGTGGGGTACGAGGAGATACAGGCCGATACACTGGAAGAGGTGATCGGGCAGGGTCTGAAAGAGCTCGGTGAGAGGGGGCTGGACAATTTCATAATTGATGACTCGGGACTTTTTATCGATGCCTTGAACGGATTCCCAGGGGTCTACTCCGCCTACGCCCTGAGGACTCTTGGATGCGGCGGAATCCTGAAGCTCATGGAGGGCATTGAGAGTCGTGGGGCGCACTTCAAATGCTGCATCGGCGCCCGCATACAGGGTGTCGGGGAGATTGTAGTATGCGATATCGCCAAGGGAGAGATCACCGAGGAGAAAAGGGGCGGCGGGGGATTTGGCTTCGACCCGGTATTCAGGCCAGAGGGGGAGCCGCGAACATACGCCGAGATGCCCCTGGACGAGAAGAATCGGATCTCACACAGGGGAATGGCCATAAGATCATTCTCCAGGAAACTGGAGGAAAGGATGGATTAGCGATGAGATTTGAAGGTAGGAGAGTCGTTGTGACAGGGTGTGCTGGATTCATAGCCAGTCACCTCACGGACAGGCTGCTTGAGATGGGGAATGAGGTCATGGGAATAGACAATCTCAGCGCCGGGAGGAGGGAATTCCTGGAAGGCGCTATGGAGAGCAAATCGTTCAGGCTGGTGGAGGGTGACCTGCTCACCATGAACCTGGATCCCGTGTTGGAGGGAGCGGATCTGCTCTGCCATTTCGCCGCCAACCCCGATGTCAGGGTGGGGGCATCGAACACCAGAACACACTTCGACCAGAATATTGAGGTCACCTATCGCCTGCTCGAATCGTGCCGGCGTACGGACGTACGTGAGATGATGTTCCCTTCCACCTCGACCGTGTACGGGGAGGCCGAGGAGATACCCACCCCGGAGGACTACGGCCCGATGGTACCAATATCCATATACGGGGCGTCGAAGCTGGCCTGCGAGGCCATGATATCGGCCTACTGCCACACCTTCGAGATGAGAGCGGTGATATACCGCTTCGCGAACGTGGTTGGTTCCAGGAGCACCCACAACGTGCTTCACGACTTCATCCGAAAGCTGAGGGAGAACTCCAGGAGACTGGAGATACTGGGTGCGGAACCGGGGACCTGTAAATCGTACGTCCACGTCAGCGATTGCGTGGACGCGATGGTGGTGGCCGTGGAGAGCTACGATGAGCGCGTGGGGATATTCAACATCGGTTCGGAGGACCGCACGTTCGTCAGGGACATCGCTGATATCGTGGTGGAGGAAATGTCGCTCCCGGAGGTCGAGTACGACTGGACGGGGGGAGTCCAAGGAGGTAGGGGCTGGATAGGGGATGTCAAGGTGATGCTCCTTTCCGTTGAGAAGCTGAAGGCATTGGGATGGTCTCCCACCATGGGAAGCTCGGACGCCATCCGCAGGGCCGTCAGGGAGATACTGGACAGCTGAGTTAGAACGGCCAGAAATCCTAACCCGAGGAAGGACCGACCGCATCGACCGTGATGAGGTAGCTGGTGCTCTCGAAGGTCCAGGCATAGGGGTTCGAGTCCTCAAGCGGCTGCGCCCTGGCGGGCATACCGCCAGCATAGAAGAAACCCGTGGTGTCCGTGACCAGCCAGTACCCCATGTCATCCTTCAGGAAGCATATCGGGAGATCGGTCCAGTACATCGATTCGATGACCTCCCTCACATCCGCCATCCCAGCGAGGTCATCGGACACGAAGACCGAGGCGAAGGCATGTCCCTCGATGACGTTCACCCTTCCGTTCAAATCCATGGCCCCGAAGATGGACGCCAGCAGGATGGCCTGGTCCTCACAGTCTCCCGTTCCCAGCTCCAGGGTCTCCTGGGCCGACTGCCAGTTGTCACCCCCCGTGTCCTCCACGTAGATGATGTTATCGCTCACCCACTCGAAGGCACCCACGATCTGGTTGATGCTCTGATTCAGAGAGTACTCAGCCTGGATCTGATCTGTCACGTTTCCCACCGCGTCGTAGGACACCCTGTCGTTGACGCGGTTGAAGTAAGTGGTCGGATTGCTTTGAACGGAGTAGTTGGTGGGCTCCGAGGCCCTGGGTCCAATCCCGGTGGATCTTGGCGCCGCCGCCTTCTCTCCATAATCGTGCCACATGCTCTCCCCTGGATTGGAGACGCAGATACGGATGTGGACCTCGTATTCACCTGAGTAGCTTTCCGGAGCCTCGAAGAAGATCATGCCCAAGTCACCCGTCTCACCAGGGTCAATGTAGACCTCGGTGTCCCTGGAAGAGGATATCGTGCTGTTAACCCATTCCACCCCGAGATGGTAGACGTAGATCATGGTGCCGCCGGTGTTCTCCATTGATACGTTCATCAGTCCACCGTAGGACATGTATACCTTGGATATGGTCCAGATCAGCCTGTAGGAATAGGTGAAATTCACGGGCGACAGTGGGGTCGGCAGCTCGGGGGAGGGCCTGTCCACCACCTGAAAGTCAGGGACCACAAGATCGTCCTGGGTCCATCCCGCCACTCCGCCAGAACCAAGGCAACCCGAAAATGCTATGGCCATCATCATGACGGCCGCGAACAGGGCGAATGGTGTCTTGTTGACCACATCAGGAGTAGAGAGAGGGCGGTGTAAAAAGGTTTTGACATAACTGGCATTTGTGGAGAATCTGTTTCATATCGATGGCGGAAGGTAAGGTTTATGCACCCATTGCCCATACTGCGTGAGAGAGGGGGCCGTAGGGTAGCTTGGTCAATCCTTCGGGCTTTGGGAGCCCGGGACTCCGATTCAAATTCGGGCGGCCCCATTACTTACCCATTTCCAGCAATCATATGCTCAGATTCTTCCAAAGTTCATTGCCCCTGGCCTCACCATCCCGCGCCGTGTGGGCGGGCCCGCTCCAAACCTCGAGCCTCAAGAGGTTGTTCCGATCATGAATGTTACCCTGGAAGCACTGCAACGTCTTCGTGTTTGCATTCCCAGTACCTTAGAGGCATCTGGAAGAGGGAGTGACCCTCTTGCCCGTTACAATCTGATTTAGAGACATGGTAGCGGTCCTTCTTATTGTGGGCAAGGAGAGGATCTCGACCCCCATATGGATCATGATATCAGGACGATGTGTCTATGATGAGAATGAAAACTTTAATCGATCTTGATGCGCTGGAACTCAGGGAGAGGAGCGATTTCTACGCAGAACCATGCATGCTCAACCAGCTGAGGATAGCGATCAAGATGTCCTCTATGGAGTGAATATTTCTCAGTAAGTCCAGGGATTCTGAACCACTGCCATTGGGATGTCCGGGTGGACCTTGCCGGTGACCGCGTACCTGTACAGAGCGGAGACCAGCACTCCCGAGACGCCCCCGTAAAGCGAGCCTAGGAATATCCAGTATATGATCGATATCGCCAGGATGATCAGCCCTATATCCGCTCCCATCCATACGAACGCTGCGAACAGTGGAAGGAAGGCTGTGATCCCCAGGATGAAAAATACCACCCATATCCCTAGATTCGAAAAGAGGGTCTCCCTCCAAGTGGATCGCAGGACCTGTGTGCTCCTCTTGATGGCATCTATGGGGGTCAAACGCTCGAATGCCAAGACCGGAACAGCGAAGAATGTCGCAACCGACCACGCTACACCTGCCAGGCTACTGGCTATCTGTCCCCCTATACCGGCCGTCCTTCGGAACAGTGAGAGGAGGACATTCACAGTTGCCACCAGCATCGCCCACTGAATGATGAGCCCCAGCCTCTCGGAGGCGAATCTAATCCCGTAGCCCACTGTGGGGTCTCCTCCTTCCATGTATAGCATCGCGGCACCTATCAGCGCCACGTTGAAGAACACCATGACGATACTTGCTATGAAGTAGAGCAGGACGATCAGCAGCACTAGATTGTAAGGGATCCCGTTCTCGAGGTTCAGGGTCATGAAGTACCCGCCTAGGAAGGAAATTGTTACCATACCCATCACGAGTGTGGATATCAATGGCAGAAGGATCAGCGAACGGTTATCCAGGATGGCGTCAAAACCGACTCGTGCGAGCTCCCAACCCCTGGAGATGCTGGTTTCCCTTCTCTTGTCTCCGTCCGGAAGACCCCGATCCCCAATACCATAATGCAACCAAGCTCGAGTCGAATCGATGCCCGACATAGAATCCCACAATCCCATCCTCTAACAAGTGACATCTTAAATAAGAATACTTCGCGAAATCCCTTGAGGGGGATAGGTCCAGGCGGAGCCGATCAACATTATCAGGCAACTGGCAGAGAAGCGAAGATCTGAGCCTACCCTGAGGGAGAGCGAGGAGGGATATCGCATCCTCTCCGAGAACGTCCGGGACTACCTTTGATACATGAACCTGGACATGGAGATCGAGTACATCAGCCCCTCCTTTGAGGAGATGCTTGGCCACACCCAGGAGGAATTCAGGAACGTTCCCTGGGAGGAACTGCTGAGACCCCGGTCCCTGGAGAAGTCCGCCCTGTCCAGCACTGAGTTGGGAGATCTCCTCCGAGCCTCATCCATAAACAGAGAACGCGGGATGGTGGAGTCTTCGCGGCTTCTTCACTCCCTCCAAGTCTCGATCGCCCCCACGGTCAACCTCCCCCCGTCCCTGGTGAGCTCGATCTCCATTTCCAGAGGTACAAACCGAATGCCGAAGATCGGGGAGTCGAGCACCAGTGTCTCGAACTCCCCTCCTTCCCCGGAGACGTTGAAGCCGAACCTGCTGGCCAGGTGCCCGAGTTCCTCTAGGGCTTCCTGGTCTATCAAACGCCCCAGCCAACTAGCGTCGAGGCCCTCCGCGGAGACCACCACGATCATGGCCTCGAGACCGGAGGAGATCATGTCCTCCATCAGCACTCGCTGGTCCTTCCTCCAGAGGGGGGAGTACACGGGGAGACCAAGATCCTGGCATACGCCGTTGATCCTGTCCCACTGGTAATCCGATGCCAGCGCCCCAGTGACCACTCCCTCCACACCAAGGTCGGACAGGGCCTTCCTCAGCGCGAGGAGATCGCCCTTCTCCGTTCCCGAGCTCTCCTCGGTCACCAGCTCCTTACCCATGACCCTTGCCATCTCTGGGACCAGATGGAGATTCGGCGTGTGAAAAAGCCACGAATACCTGTCCTTTGGGAGGATGGAGATCAGGTGGGTGACGTTGTGTCCCTGCATCTCCATCAACTGGATGGCGAAGGTGGAATCCTTTCCGCCAGAGAAGAGAGCGGCGAGCCTCACGTCCTACAATCAAAGCCTCTCGATAAAAATGTTGCGCGTCCCCCGAGAGCGTCCGGGTTTATCTACCACCACCGCGATTCACCGGTAGCATGTACTGTCCAAAGTGCGAGAAGATCATCAAGAAGGAGAGGTTGGAGGAGCTGGAGAGGGAGCTACAGGAGAGATTTGGCAATCGGTCCCTCTCGCTTGGGCTCTGCCCGGTCTGCGGGACCAGACTGATAGAGCTTCCCCAGGAGGAGGATTGATTGCATATCGAAGAGATGACCACCACGGAGCTGAAGAAGGAGATAGACAGGAATCCAGTGGTGATACTGCCGGTGGGAGCCACGGAGGCCCACGGCCCCCACCTCCCCCTGGGAACGGATTCATTTCAACCAGAGGCCATCGCTGATATGTTGGCATCGAGAATAGGAGGGCTCGTGGCCCCGCCCATCAAGTACGGTCACCACAGTTCCACCCGCAACATGGTGGGCACCATCGGCATCAGCTTCGACACCCTGAGGGCATTGGTCAGGGAGGTCATGGAAGCCCTGATAGCGGACGGCATACGAAAGATAGTGGTGCTCAGCGGCCATGCCGGGCACGTACATCTCGCCGCCCTGAAGGTGGCGGCAGAGGAAGTGGTCGCAGGTGGGGAGGTGAGCGTCATGCTCCTCGCCGACTACGACCTTGCATGGGAGGTTTCGGAGGAGATGGGCATGAAGGGGGATGATGGACATGGGGGATTGATAGAGACCTCCCGTATCATGGCCATAGCCCCCGACCTGGTAAGGGATGGAAGGGGCAGAGGAGAGTTCGTCGATCAGGAGCACATGGTGATCGCCGATCCCGAGGTCTGCTATCCACAGGGGTACGCCGGCCCGGCGGAGGACGCCTCCCCGGAGCTTGGAAGGAAGGTCAACGACCACGTTGTCAACAGACTCGAGGACATCATTCGAAGGAGAATGGGAGTATGAACAGTGAGGAGAGCAAGAAGGCGGCGGCGATCAAGGCGGTGGAGTGGATAGAGGACGGGATGGCGATCGGCCTTGGGACAGGTTCGACCACATACTTCGCCCTGGAGGCGATAAGGGATCTGGTTAAGGGCGGACACGATCTGGTGGGCGTTCCAACATCACTGCGGACCGAGGAGATCGCCCGGGGGTTCGGGATACCGCTGACCACCCTGGAGGGGGTGAACAGGCTGGACGTCACCATCGATGGTGCGGACGAGGTCGATCCGCAGAATAGGCTGATTAAGGGCATGGGTGGTGCCCTACTGAGAGAGAAGATCATTGCCTCCTGCACCGACGTGGAGATCGTCGTTGTCGATGATTCGAAACTCGTCAGCGTGCTTGGTACCAGGTCCCCGCTTCCCGTTGAGGTGATATCCTTCGGGCATCTCAGGACGAGGGAAAGGATCGAGACCACCGGCTGCAGGGCGATGTTGAGGGGCGGCGGTACCCCCTTCATCACCGACAGCGGGAACTTCATCTACGACTGCGAGTACAGCTCCATCACGGACCCCGAGGAACTGGAGAGGGAACTTGACTCCATTCCCGGTGTGGTGGAGAACGGGCTATTCATAGGTCTGGCTGACAAAATAATCATTGCGGGGAAGGGCGGTGTCCAGGTGAGGGAATAGCTCAGGTGTACTTCCTGAGCTTCCTGACATTGGACTCTATGAAGGAGATGCGCCTCTGCTCCTCCTTGTCGATGGTCTCGACTATCTTCTCGAAAGGAATCGCCAGCTTGTAGGAGTGAACGGGCCTCCCCTTGCCCTCCTTCTTGATGTCGCGCTTGATGACCCACTTCCTCCTCCTGAGCTCCTGCATGGCTATGGAGACCTCGGGCTGCCTGAGGGCCGTGGAGGTCTCTATTTCCACGGAGGTGGTCTCCTCCCTGTTTCGGAGGAATGCTAGGGTTCGCGCCACGTTCTTTGACATTCCCGCCTTGGTCAGGAGATCAACGAGACTCTCGTCGTCATCGGAAAATCCATCAGCTACCATAATCTCTACTCAATTATTATTCGTTACATATATATATCTTTTTCCATTCATATCATGTTCACCTATCGTGAACCGGTCGGATAACCGCTTTAAAGGGCGTTCGGCACATGAAATCACGGGTCCGGGAGCGGTCGGTGCTCAATGACAGCTCAGATTGTGTCCAGCACCCAAAATCATATATTAGTGCTGCTAAGCATTTATATACCAAATGCGTATTAGGGCAACCTGCATCCAGAGGCAATAATATGAAGATGCCCAGAACCATCAACACTTACTGTCCTTACTGCAAGACCCACACACCTCACGAGGTCGAGAGGGTGAAAAAGAAGAAGGCGAGTGAGCTCAAGTGGGGTCAGAGGCGGTTCAGGAGAGTCACATCAGGATATGGCGGTTTCCCCAGACCAAAGCCTGAGGGCAGGGAGAAACCCACTAAGAGGGTCCTGCTGCGCTACCGCTGCAAGCAATGCAACAAAGCCCATCAGAAGTCCTGCTTCAGGGCAAAGCAGTTCGAGCTTACGGAGTGATCAAGGATGTCCGAGACGAAGACGGGTAAGTTCATCAAGGTCAAGTGCGCAGATTGCGGAAACGAGCAGATATCGTTCAGCAGGCCCTCTTCAACTGTCATCTGCCACGTCTGCGGGTCGACCCTCATCAAGCCCACGGGCGGCGGGGGCGAGGTGAAGGGAGAGCTGCTCGAGGTGGTCGGTTAGGATGGTCCGCGGAAGCGAATTCCCCGAGGAGAGTGAACTGGTCGTCTGCACTGTCAAGAACGTTAAGAACTTCGGTGCGTTCGTGTCTCTCGACGAGTACGAGGGAAAAGAGGGGTTCATCCACATCAGGGACGTCGCTACCGGCTGGGTGAAGTACATCAGGGACTACGTCCGGGAGGGACAGAAGATTGTCTGCAAGGTCCTGGACGTGGACGCCTCGAAGGGTCATATAGATCTCTCTCTCAAATCAGTCAACGAGCATCAGAAGAGGGAGAAGATACAGCAGTGGAAGAACGAGAACAAGGCCGAGAAGCTTTTGGGCATCGTCGGCGTTCGACTCGGGAAGACCCTTGCTGAGACGTACAGTGAATTCGGAAGCGACCTCGTTGAGGAGTTCGGCACACTATATGCCGCGTTCGAGCAGTGCTCCGCCAACAAGGAAGTCCTCAGGGAGGAGGGCTACGAAGGCGACTGGGTCGAGGCGTTCGTCGAGGTTGCCGAGGAGAACGTGACGCCCCCCTATGTCCAGATAGATGGTTATCTGGAAGTCACCTGTCCCTCCCCTAACGGTGTCGAGGTGCTGAAGAAGGCCCTCACGGAGGGGATGGAGCGATCCGAGGAATCGGTAACGATACAATACATAGGCGCCCCTCGCTACAGGCTGGTGATCAAAGCAGCGGATTACAAGATCGCCGAGGAGGAGCTCAAAAAGATAACCGGTCATATCATGGCCACCGTGGAGGAGTTCGGGGGCGAGGGCAGCTTCCACAGGGAGTGAGGCTCCAACAGTCATTCATTGCCCTGTCGCTATTCCACCCGCCCAGGGTTTCGGGGACGGCAAAGGAAAGATTAACTATGAGGACATTGCTAAGAAAGTGCCAGAGTTGCGAAGAATATACATTGGGTGAGAGATGTGCCAGGTGCGGCGAGAAGGCCGTGATTCCCATCCCACCCAGGTATTCCCCAGAGGACAAGTGGGGGGAGTACCGCAGAAGACTCAAGAAGGAGAATCTCGACAAGGGACGTGGTTGATATGGAGAGCATCAAGACCATCTTCTACGAGGAACCGGAACTCAAGGATCCCATACTGATAGAGGGACTTCCAGGGGTCGGCAACGTGGGGAAGCTCGCAGCGGAACATCTCCTGGACCAGATAGACGCCGTCAAACTGGCTGACGTCTACTCAAAACATTTCCCACCGCAGGTCGTGGTGGACGATGACGGGATCATCAAGCTTGTCAACAACGAGCTGTACTACTCAAAGGGCGAAGGGGAGCGCCCCGACCTGCTGATGCTGCTGGGCGATTACCAAGCCCTGACCCCTGAGGGACAGTATGAGCTGTCCGACCACGTGCTCAAAGTGGCCATGAAGTACGGTACCAAGATGATCTTCACCCTGGGAGGATACGGCGTCGGCAAGATGGTGGACGAGCCCAGGGTCCTGGGTGCCGCCACGGATATGGAGCTGATCGAACAGATGAAGGAGAAGGGAGTGATCTTCTCCAAGGGAGAGCCCGGAAGCGGCATAGTTGGCGCGAGCGGCTTGCTCCTGGGGCTCGGCAAGGTTTACGGGATCAAGGCGATCTGCCTGATGGGGGAGACATCCGGCTACTTCGTCGATCCGAAAGGAGCCGAGGCGGTGCTCAGGGTCCTGGCAGACATACTTAAGGTGGAGATAGACTTCAGCGACCTGAAGGACAAGGCCGAGCAGATCGACATGATCACCTCAAAGCTGAAGGAGATCGAGACCCCGCAGGAGCCCAAGAGGGAGGACCTTGGATACATAGGTTGATCCCTTCTATTCGTCCCTTTGCTTTCTCATTCCCTGATCAATAGACCTGGGTTATGAAAGAAAAATGAGGTGGGTATTGAATACCCCGGCCCCAACCTGTGCATCCCATCCCTGCTCCAGCAGGCTACTTATTGAGGTATTTTTCCTCGAAGATCTCCATTGATGCGAGTGCCTTCTCTGCTTCCTCCATCCTCTCGATCTTCTCCATGACCAGCCTTACCCTGTCGTATACCATGTCCCTAACGGCCGCCCTGATCGCCTCCGACCTGGATGGATAATCATCGACCTGAACCAAGAAATCCAGCGCCCTGATGTATCTGGCAGGGAGGCGGATCGTTACCTTCTCCAGTTCTGAATCCATGCTCGCACCAAGCATAAAGAGGTCGAAGAGACCTCCTTTGTCTGACAATATATATCAGGATTACTATTTATACATTACTATGAAAAAGATAACGATAGATTGCAGCCAGAAGGAAAAATAAAGGGGCATGAGCCCCGTCAGACCATCGTGATGGGACTGTCTGGACACAATCGCTAAATATGGAATCACTATTATGGTCAAAGTGACCCGACTTAGCTCAGACTGGCTAGAGCGGCTGACTGTAGTGGGTTACCGGCTTGCCGGTCATCAGTCGCCGATATCAGCAGGTCCCCGGTTCAAATCCGGGAGTCGGGACCATTCCCTTTCAAATGATGCGCGATCAGATCAGCTCACGGGTTGAGAAGATACTCCGATGCCTCCCTCGCGTCCTTCAGAACCCGCTCCAGGTCCATTGTCTGGAACTCACCGTCCAGGTAGAGTAAATGGCCATTGCATATGGTCGTCTTGACGTTAAGACAGGAAGCGGAGTAGACCAGGTTGGACACCATGTTCTCCATGGTCAGGGGATTGAGGTTCGGCGCTCCCCCATCTAGGACGATTATGTCCGCCTTCTTCCCCACCTCGATCGATCCCAGTTCCGATCCCATTCCCAGGGCTCTCGCCCCGTTAACGGTGGCGGTGTCCAGCACCTCCTGCGCCCTGAGCACGGTGGCGTCCCACCGGTTGGATTTCTGGAGCAGGGCCAGGAACTTCATCTCCCCGAACATGTCAAGGCTGTTGTTTGTCGAGCTGCCATCCGTCCCCAGAGAGACGTTCACACCCGCCGCCTGCATCTCCGGCACGGGGGCCACTCCTCCAGTGGCCAGCTTCATGTTGGAGACGGGACAGGTCGCCACCGATGCCCCGTTCTCGGCCATGAGCCGCACCTCCCTGAGCGTCAGCCAGGCTGAGTGGGCTGCTATGCATCTCTGGTTTAGGAACCCAATATCATGGAGATGCTCAACAGGTCTCCTCCCCACCTTCTCACTGTACTGGTAGACCTCTCCCCTGGTCTCCGAGAGGTGGAAGGTGAGCGGTATCCTTTCCTCCATGGCGAGCTCCGATGCCCTCATCAGGGTCTCGTCAGAGCACACGTACACCCCCTGGGGGCCCACCCCTGGATATACCAGATCGCTTCCCTTGAAATCGTCATAGAAACGGCGGCAATTCTCGATGGGCACACCCTCCTGGGTGGTGAACTCCTCGTCGAGGACCGCCCAGCAGAGCACGCCCCTCGTACCTGCCCTCTCCACCTCCCTGGCTATGATATCGAGTGAGTAGTAGAGATCCACGAATGTAGTGGTCCCACCCGCTATCATCTCCATCAGCCCCAGTTTGGTCCCGGCGGCGATGTCCTCGGGCCTGCGGCGACCGTCTATGGCGAACACCCTGTCCAGGAAGTCCGGGAAGGCGAGGTCGTCCGCCATGCCTTTCATCACGCTCATGGAGACATGTGTATGGGCGTTGATCAATCCAGGGAGAACGACGTCCCCCTCGGCATCGATTTCGATGTCAGCACCGCCCCTGACATCTCCAACGGCCGCGATCCTGTCACCCTCCACCAGGATGTCCCCCCTCATCAAGCTTCGTTCGGAGTCCTGGGTCACTATGAACGCGTTCCTGATGACTAGGCTCATTTCAATCGGTCAATCATGCCAGTGGGGCGATAAAAAGGCTTTCCCCCCGGTTCACAGGAGTCCGTAGGGGGGAAAGGTCTTTATTGGCATTCATGATTTGAACACGTCCCGATCTGAAAAGGAGCTCAGTCGGACAGAGCGGGCTGGTCAAGTTGACATCGATAACTTTCCTGGGAACCGGTGGAGGTCGATTCGCCACCATCTATCAGATCAGGAGCACTGGTGGTATATACATCCAGGATGGGGTGAACATCCACTTGGACCCCGGACCTGGAGCACTCACCAACATGAGGAGGCTGTCCCTGGATCCCGCCAGGACGGATGCGATCCTGGTCTCCCACTGTCACCCCGATCACTACGTTGACGCGGAGGTGCTGATAGAGGGGATGGCGAGGGGGGGGTTCAAGAGGAGGGGGGTGCTGGTAGGGAGCCGAACGGTCATCGAGGGAGAAGGGAACCTGGGGCCCTGCATCTCCGGATACCATCAGTCCATACCCGAGGAGGTGATTGTGGCAGAAGCGGGGAACCGATTCAAGCTTGGGGAGATGAAGGTAAGCGTTACCCCCACCGTACACAGCGATCCATCGGGTGTGGGATTCAGGTTCAGGACCTCGGATGGGGATGTTTCATATGTCTCCGACACGGAGATCGACGACGACGTGGTGGACGCCCACAGGGGGGCCAGGGTCCTGATCCTCAACCTGACGAGACCGCTGGGCTCAAGGATCCCCAAGCATCTGAGCACCGAGGCGGCGGCCGAAATGGTCGACGCCATCAGACCGAAGATGGCGATCCTGACCCACTTTGGAATGAAGCTACTCCATGATGGTGTCCGTACCCAGTCCAGATACATCGAGGATAGAACGGGGATAAGGACCGTTCCCGCGGACGATCTCATGAGGATCGGCATCGGTCGAACGGTGAGGATTACAAGGAGGGGTGAGAACGGTATCGGGGGAGATTGAGTTGACCCCTGATTGCCTTGATCAGAATGGCGAGCGATGATTTACTGGGTGGTATTGTGTGTTCCCCATTTCGGATGGATTATGTGGACCTTTTTTCAGCGGTTCTTAGACCTTTCTTTCGAGCTTAATATACACAAGTTTTTTATAGTAGTGCATTAATCGTTAAGTCGGTGTCTGAGGTCGGTGGCTCAACTTTCCTCCTAGGCAGTTTTGCAGAATCCCCACCAAGACATCGACCTTGGACACCACACACCTCCTATTGCCTTGAACCTACATTCTGAAAAGCGGGGGAAGGATTAATGAGTCGACCCGCATATGGTGGCTGGATGTCTATCGAGAGCGAGGTCCTTGATAGGATATCCCCCGATCCAGAATTCAGATCCAGGATTAATGGGACGGTCGAATCGATCATGCGAAGCATTAGATCCAACGCGGAGGAGCTGGCCCTGGATGTGGAAGTGCTTCTTGTGGGATCGGTGGCCAAGGACACCTACCTGGTATCGACGGACATCGACCTCTTCGTTCTCTTTTCCAAAGACCTGCCCCGCGATTTGTTGGAGCAGAGAGGACTCGAGCTGGGCAAGAGGGTGATTGAAGGAGAGGAGAAGTATGCCGAACATCCCTACGTGCACGGGGAGTGCCAGGGATTCGACGTTGATATCGTTCCCTGTTACGATCTCGAGGACGCCTCGGAGCTGAAATCCGCCGTGGACAGGACTCCCTTCCATATGAGATACGTGGTGGAGAATCTGAAACCGGAGCAGAGGAACGAGGTGAGGCTTCTCAAGCAGTTCATGAAGGGCGTGGGGGTCTACGGGGCCGAGGCGAGGGTGGAGGGATTCTCCGGATACCTCACCGAGCTGCTGGTGATGAGGTACGGTGACTTCCGTTCTGTTCTCGAGAACGCGACCGGATGGATCCATGGGACCACCTTGTGGTTGGAAGAACGGGGGAAAACGAGATTCAATGACCCCCTTATCTTCTACGACCCCACCGATCCCGGAAGGAACGTGGCCTCAGCCCTGTCTGTCGATTCCTTCGCACTGTTCATCCAGGCCTGCATTGAATACCTTCACTCCGAGAGAATTGATTTCTTCTTTCCGAGGGAGAGGGAACCTCTACCAGATGAAGAGATCACGTGGTCGATCTCGGAGAGGGGCACGTCGGTGGTCGTGGCCGCGTTCGATCGACCCGATATAATCGACGACAACCTGTTCCCCCAGGCAAGGAAGACCCTTGAGGGCCTGATGAACCTTCTGGGTGAGTTCGACTTCGTTGTCGTGGACAGCGCATTTCTTGTCGATGACAGGGTCTACTTCGTCTTTGAGCTGGAGAACGAGGTCCTGCCCAGATGCAGAAGGCACGTCGGACCGCCTGTATGGATGGAACACTCAGAAAGGTTCCTGGAGAAATGGGCCACCGCGGGAATGAGCGCTCCCTTCATCAAGGGGGGCCGATGGGTCGTCCTGGTCCAGAGGGAATTCCCCAATGCCCTGGATCTCCTTGAGAGCAGGGTTGAACGGACGGCATTGGGCAGCGAGTTCAAGGATCTCGCGGGATACATTGTGGCAGGTGGTGAGGAGATCTTTGATCCCATATACCACGGGGCACTCTCGGCACTGATCGACAAGAGAAAGAACTGGGAGATCTAGTCCCGATCAGGCGTTCACCAGGAATGTTTCATCCTTCTCGTTGATATTTCCGGCGACATCGCCCGCCTTGATGGTGAAGACGTATCCTCCCTCGGAGTATGTACTGTTGAACTCGTACAGACCATCCCCCATGTCAGTCATGTTCACATAGGTGCCAGTCTCTCCTGCCAGCGACACCTTGATGAGCACGCTGGATAACTGTCCATTGTCGGTCACCACAGAGGTGATGTTGACCGGATCCCCAGCATGAATGAGGGTCTGCCTGTTAGCGTCCGTAAGCTCGGTCCACCCCCCATCGACCTGCACCCATGTGACGGGATCCCCGATCGAGGGGTCGGTGTGGTCGGAGAACGGTGGGTTCATGAACAGTATCCAAAGCCCTAGGAATAGCAGGAAGAACAGGACATAGTTCCCGATCATGGTCTTGGTATCGAGCGCCTCCCTGTTCACACCGGATAGCGGGTAGATGTATCTGAGGAGGAAGATGCCCACGAGAACCACCACGAATCCAAGGGCCCAGTGGACGGCCGTTCCCACGAAGTACCCGATGATGGCGAATATCACGCACGAAATTACCGTGATTATCAGGGCCCTCGTGCCCTTGATATCCTTCTCTAGAAAGGCCTTCTCATCGAATTCCGGAGGCACCCACTCGTACTCCTCCTCCTTCTCTTCTACCTTTCTCTTCTTGCGAGCCATTGACCCCCTTAACAACAAGTTCCGTATAAATCTTTTTCATGAATCTGAATATAATTCCTTCAACGATGTGCATACTGGATGCAGTCACCAGGTGTATCATCCCTTCCAACGTTGCAAGAATTGGTGATTGGGTTTGGGAGGACAGTTTCAATCATCTCCCCACGATACATATTATATGCATCGATTGGATTTGGTATGGAGGGTATGTAATGGCAGAGATCAATCTGGAAGACCTGCCCGGCGTTGGGCCGGCGACCGCAGATAAACTAACGGAAGCCGGCTATGATGATCTCATGAGCTTGGCGGTGGAATCGCCCAAGACGCTTGCCGATGTCTGCGACATCGGGGAGAGTACCGCTATCAAGATCATCGCGGCCGCGAAAGAGGCCGCCGATGTCGGGGGATTCGAGACAGGCGAGACCATTCTGGAGAGAAGAAAGAGCGTCAACAAGCTGACTTCCTGCTCCAAGGCGTTCGATGAGCTAATGGGCGGCGGTTTCGAATCTCAGTCCATAGTCGAGTTCTTCGGGGAATTCGGAAGTGGTAAGACCCAGATATGTTTCCAGATCGCGGTCAACGCCACCATTCCCGTGGATATGGGAGGACTCGATGGGGAGGTGATAATCATCGATACCGAGAACACGTTCCGGCCGGAGAGGATAATCCAGATGGCCAATGCATTGGAGGTGGATCCTATGGAGACCCTCCAGAAGATCCACGTCGCGAGGGCGTTCAACTCGCATCACCAGATGCTGCTGGTGGATAAGGCCATGGAGCTTGCCAAGGAGAAGAATGTGAAAGCAATGATCGTTGATTCCCTAACCGCACACTTCAGGGCCGAGTATATAGGGAGGGCAGCGCTTGCTGAGAGGCAACAGTCACTCAACAAGCACATGCATGCCCTCCTCAGGTTCGCGGACCTCAACAACTCTGTCATCGCCGTTACCAATCAGGTATCGGCCAAGCCCGACGCGTTCTTCGGCGATCCCACCAGGCCCATCGGGGGCCACGTGGTCGGCCACACGGCAACGTTCAGGCTGTACCTGAGGAAGAGCAAGGCTGGTAAGAGGATCGTGAGGCTGATCGACTCTCCGAACCTGCCAGAGGCCGAAGCTGTGATCACCATCAGCGAAGAGGGCGTCAGGGACTGATCCCTACCGCCAGATGACATGAAATGGACCCCATTTCTTTTCGAACTCTCGGGGGAGCATCCCTCTCTGCCCAGCGCCGAGGTGCGTGCAGCCACAGAGGCGGAATGCGGTAGATTCAGGGAATCGCTCTCCACTCCCGGGGTCTTGGTGATCGGGTTCGAGACTGAGAAGCTGCATGATGTCGCGTCCAGACTTGGACTCTGCCATCGGGCAGGAAGATACCTGGGATCCTGCGGTCCCGATGAGATCATGGACTTCGCCAGGTCCCTCGAGGTCCCGGAAGGCTCCATCGCTGTTCGGGCCAAGAGATTCCAGGGCAACCATCTCTCAGTAGGACCCTCAGAACTCTCTAGGAAAGTGGGAGCGATCTTGGCAGAGAGAAGAGATGTCGACCTGGAGAACCCGGAGGTGGAAGTCAGGATCCTCATCTCCGAGGGAATCCACTTCTTCCTGGGAGAGGAGTTGATCGACAGATCGCAGTTCGAGGGGCGGAAGGTGGGCCTAAGACCCTTCTTCTCGCCCATATCCCTCCATCCAAGATTTGCCAGGGCTCTTGTCAACCTGACTGGGGTCAAGAAGGGGGAGAGGCTCCTGGATCCGTTCTGCGGGACCGGGGGGATACTGATAGAGGCTTCCTTGATGGGGGCGAGGGTGCTCGGATCGGACATCTCCGAGGAGATGATACAGGGATGCAAGGAGAACATGGAGTTCTTCGGAGCCGGTTTCGATCGGCTTGAGAGGGGTGATGTCGGCGACATCCGCGAGATGTTCGGGGAGGTGGCTGCGATCGCCACCGATCCCCCGTATGGCCGATCGACCACCACCATGAGAGAGGACCTCAGGAACCTCCACACCAGAATGATGGGGTCGTTCGCGGACGTCCTCCCACCTGGGAGAAAGCTGGGACTCGTCCTTCCAAGGGCGTGTACCGAGGCTGTTCATCGATTGAAGCTTGTCGACAATCATGTCCAAAGGGTACACAGGTCCCTCACAAGGAATTACTACGTCTTCGCTAGAGAACCTGAACGGTGAAACTCTCTTGATCGGTGGCGTCCTGGGTCTGGCATTCCAGATATAATGTCTTATTTGACGGTGTCGCCGATTCCGGGATATCGATGCGGATGGTAACGCTAGAGTTCCCCTCGTAGGGGAGCGTGTAATGGAGCGTGTTCGTGGCGTTCTCCGCGCTCTGATTGGTGATATAGACCACCGCCCCCCATCCCGATGGGACCTGCACTATGCTCATAGTGAGGTCGATATCAGTGTTGCCTGTGTTGTTGACGTAAAGGCCAAAGTAGACCATATCCCCGGGGTATGCGGTGGTGTTGTTGTCCCCCTGCACCGTCACGTCAACCTGGTAATCTGGAGTTATCATGTACATCGGTATGGGCGCAAAGCTGGTCACCAGTATGACCATTGCGACAACGCCCACCACCTGCCTCTTGATCCCGATCTTGGTGATGTCGTTCAGAGGCGGTGGATGTCTCAGTCCCAAGAAGACGATGATGATGGCGAAGAACAGCCATCCGGCGAAGAACAGTCCCATCATGAAAAGGGCGCCGATGGTGATGTAGCTCAGGTACCTAGAGTTGTCCCCGAAGAGCGCCCTGGCGATGTGCCCCCCGTCGAGCTGACCAGCGGGCAGGAGATTGATGGCGGTCACAAGGAAACCGACCCAAGCGGCGAAACCGGTGGGGTGGAGCGCGATGCCATCTGGGACATGAATGAAGAAAGTGAACACCTCGAACAGCGGCGGAATGGACAGCGCCACGGCCCCAACCGGGCTCACGCCCCCTATCGGGACGTTGCCCTGAACCGTGAGGTATAGACCTGCGATGGTCACGGGAATTGTCACCGCTATGCCTGCCAAGGGGCCCGCCACCCCTATATCCAGCAGGGCCTTCCTGTTGGGCATGGGATCCCTCATGGAGATGAACGCACCGAAGGTGCCCAGGGGTGGAACTGATGGAATGAAGAACGGTAGCGAGGCATCGACACCGTGACGCTTGGACATCATGTAGTGACCCAGCTCATGGATCCCCAGGATCGCAAGTAGGGGGAGGGTGAAGAACAGTCCCCCGAGGGCGAATGTTTCGATATCGAAGAGTTCCACCCCCTGATAATCGGCCCAGAGGAAGGCTCCAGCGAACATGGTGGAGCAGATGGTGGCTATCAGCATGATCCAGTTGACCCATATTCCTCGAGTTTTTATGTCCGGACGCTTGAGTATCTGTATCTGGTACTCGCCCGCGGTCCTGTTGAGTGCAGGTATATACTTCTTGGTGCCCAGCTCTTTTCTCATACTCTCGAAATCATCTTCGAGTGTCTCCATGACCGGCGAGATGAAAAGCGTCAGGGACTCATAGCTCACCTTGACATCGTAGATGGGAAAGTATCTCCCCACTTTCGCCTTGATGGCCTCAATCTCCTCAACATCGCTTGGCTCGGCCATTTCGAGCCCCTATTGACTGTCTGTGCTCTTAACTCTTATGAATCAATTAGGGATGAGGATGCGCAAAAGGTAAAAACGGGCAGATGAATCTGCGACCGTGAACCCGTACATCCAGCTATTCAGAATTGGCAATTGCCTCATGGGTGTGGTCGGCCTGATCCTCGGAGCTTTCATTGCCGAGGGTTTTCAGATGGTGGACCACGCAACGCAGCTGGTGCTGGCAGCAGTGGTGGTGTTCACATTCATAATGGGAGGGAACTCCCTGAATGACTACACCGACAGGGAGGTGGACAAAAAGGCACATCCCGAGCGGCCCATCCCATCCGGGAGGATCGCTCCCGGGAACGCGCTCATACTCTCTGGCATCATGTTCACCCTGTCGTTCATCTTCTCCCTTCCCCTGGATTGGATCTCTATACTGATAGTGGCCAGCGCTATTGGGGTGATGGTACTGTACGAGGTCTGGAGCAAGAGGATGGGTCTGCCAGGTAACCTATCCATCGCCTGGCTGACGGCGGCGTTGTTTCTACTTGGAGGGGCTGTCGTGGGAAGCCCTGAAAGGACGATGATTTTCGCAGCGATGGCATTCCTGGCAATCCTAGGGAGGGAGATCGTCAAGGACATTGAGGACATGGGCGCCGACTTCGACCGGAAGACCCTTCCCAAGAGGATCGGTAAGAGATGGAGCGGGGTGATCGGAAGCTTCTCCTTCCTCCTGGCGGTCGGGTTGAGCTTCGAGCCATACCTAAGCGGGTACATGGACCTGGGATATCTGGCCATCGTTGCGGTCGCGGATGCAATCTTTATATACTGCTCCATGGTTCATTTTCAGAACCCCACCCGGGGGCAGAGATTGGCCAAGTACGGAATGTTGGTGGCCCTCCTCGCATTCCTGATAGGTAAGCTGCACGTCATAATCACGGGATGATTCGCATGAAGGTCAAGGATTATATCAGCGGCAGGGTGACGAACGGAACCCTGCACATGACTCTCATAGATCCAGATAGTCAGTCAAGCGAGCGATCCGGTGAAATCGCCAAGGTTGCCCAGGAGTTGGGAACAGATGCCATCATGGTCGGGGGATCGACGGGTATCACCCAGGGGAATCTAGACTCAGCGGTACTGGCCATCAAGGAGTCCGTCGATATACCGGTCATATTTTTCCCCTCGGGGGCCCACGCAATATCACCCTATGCCGACGCGATATACTTCATGAGCATGCTGAACAGCCGCAATCTCGGCAAAGTGATAGGGGAGCAGGTGACAGGCGCGCCCATCGTCAAGAAGATGGGACTGGAGCCGATCCCAATGGGCTACCTGATCATCGAGCCGGGAATGAAGGTCGGCGAGGTGGGGGAGGCCGAACTGGTCATGAGGGATGATCCCATGACCGCGGTGGCCTACGGGCTTGCAGCCGAGTTTCTGGGAATGGATCTATTCTATGTTGAGGCGGGGAGCGGAGCCCCGGAGCCAGTTCCAGCGGAGATGATCGCAGCCATAAAGGCGAACGTGTCCATCCCGTTGGTTGTGGGAGGCGGCATCAGGAATCCCAAGGCCGCTGGGATGGTGAAGAAGGCGGGTGCTGATATCGTGGTCACGGGTACCGTGGTGGAGAACGGCGATTTTGAATCGATGCTTGAGGGCATCATAGACGCCGTGAAATCCTGATGAATATCGATCTGCCCTAGATCATCCTTATGAGCATCTCATGGATCCTGGTATCTGCGCACAGCTCCGGGTGGAATGAGAGAGCGAGAAGGTTTCCCTGGCGGGCCATCACGATCCTGTCATCGTACACGCAGTAGGGCTGGCAATCACCCCAAACCCTTTCGATCACCGGGGCCCTTATGAACACCGAAGGAAAAGGCGATTCGAGTCCCTTGACATCCAGCATGGCCTCGAATGACTCCCTCTGCCTTCCGAAGGCGTTCCTTCTGACCGATATGTCCATGAGGCCCAGGAGCTCGGTGCCCGTGCGGATCACCTGCTCGTCTCCCTCCTTGGACAACAGGACGCAACCTGCGCAGGTACCCATGACCGGCACCCCAGACTCCCCCATCTCCATCAGGTCATCGAAGAGGTCGAATCTCCTCAGGAGCTTGGATATGGTGGTGCTCTCTCCTCCAGGGAGTGCAAGGCAATCCACCCCTTCCAGGTCCCGTTTCCTTCTGACGGAGACGGTTTTTCCGTCGATCCCCAGTGCCTTCATTGCCCTGTTGAACGTATCGATATGCTCTGGAAAGGCTCCCTGGACGGATACGACCCCTGCCCTCATGAGCCTCCGGAATCCATCTAACAATCAAGAACCTTTCGATGTCAAGACAGAGTGCTCCTGATGATGGACCCAATCCTCCAGCGGGTTCGCCCCATCTCGTGCAATTCCATGCGCCCAAAGCCATAGCGACCTTCGTCCTCTCGAGTGGCTGCAACCCTCATACGGATGGCGCAAGTATCCTCATTCCTTCTTGATGAAACTTGAGGGATCCTGGTGGAAATGATAAGTCGACCCTCATAATTGGAAGGTGTCCCCCGCCTTGCAGGAATGGCTTGTCTCGGGGAACTTCTCGAGGATGCGGTACTTCAGTTCGGTGCAGTGACAAGGGATTATCAGCTCCAGGTCGGACAGGCTATCGAGCCTATTGAAATCGTGGAAACCACCGATCATCGAGCTCACGCTAGAGCCCTTCGAGACCTTTGCCAGGATATTGTCCAGTCCGGGATGGGCACAGCCCGTTATCACCCCTTTCCCAAGGTCCCCCTCGACGACCACCACTATCTCATCGATCGAATGTCCGAAATCGCCGATCACATCGATCCCCTCCCGTATCCTATGTGCATCCTTGACCTCCACGATGAGCGCATCAGCATACTTTGATATCATCCTTCTCAACCGCTGATTGGAACCCCCGGGGATGATCACATTGACCTCGCCCATTTCCTCAAGTATGGAAAGACCACCCATGTGGTCCCAATGATCATGGGAGATCACCACGGTTCCCACGTCGCTGGGGGATATCCCCATCAGTTCCATGTTGTTCCTGAGTATCCTGTACTTCCCACCCGTATCGAAGAGAACGTCGCCATCTATCAGGCAGGAGAACCCCCATGAGCTCTCGAGCTCGGGAGAGGCTTCGTTGTCGTAGATCACTCTCAGCTCCACTTATTCCCCTCCAAGATGCCTTTGGTCGATGAGATCGGCAAACCTCCAATCTCCGGACTTCCTTAGCGAATCAACGCACAGATAAATTATCATTTCTCCTGGATCACATCTCCCAACTAGGTCAGGGGTAGCTATCCGCAAGGTGCGTGGGTCCACAACAATGATGAGGCCGAGGAGGCGGAACCGGCGGAGGGGATCAAGAGGTGGATTTGTGCCTGGGGACGGGTATTTCGTTCCCCCAACGTCGAGCATGGCACCACGGCTGTAGAGGACGGTACCGCCATCGACGTATTCTCCACTCCAGGAGAGGAGTGCGGGGGCAGGATCGTCCAGGACAGTTTTGTAAGTCGGGCAAAGATACCCGACAATGTTTTATTCCCTTTGTTACTAATCAATGATGGGGGTACAATACCGGTTGTCAACGGTCGACCTCCCGAGGTGATGAAACTGGAGAAGATAGTCATAATAATGAAGCACTCTGACGACGAGCCCGAGTTCTGCATCAATCCAATGATCTTGGCGGTGAACGCTAGCTCCGCGGGACTGCATCCGGTGGTCATACTTCAGTCCAAGGCCGTTCCCCTTGTCCGGAAGGGTTTTGCCTCCACCATCAAGGAACCAGAGTTGCCCCTCCTAGACGACCTGATAGAATCATTCGTTCAGAGTGGAGGGAGGCTGCTGGTGTCCGATCAATCCCTGCGGAAGCGGGGGATCCCCAAGGAGGAGCTCATCGATGAGGTGATGGTGGTTAACACAGGAGCGATCATGAGGGAGATCATGGACGCCAAGCACGTGATAACCTACTGACATCTGGTTCCCATGATCCCATCAAGCCAATTGAGAATCCTCTGATTCCCTAGGGTGAGGGCTCCCACCTGGCAGTGCAACCCGGCTCCCTCCGAGGTCTTGAAGACCATGAGGTCCTTGGGATAGGAGAAAGCCTCAAAGAGTTTACCGGCCTGACCTGGAAATGCATGTTCCTCCTCCGAATCGACCACGAGGGTGGGACAGGATATCTCAGAGGCTAAGTCCCTCAGGTTGTACTCCCTTGTGTTCAGGAAGTACTCGCTAGGACTTCTGGCCCCGAACACCCATTGCCCGTGGTTGGTCGATCAGTGGAGGAAGAGGTCCTTTCGCCCCATCTTTTCCATCTTGCTGTTGAAGCGGTCTGGCCACCTCTGATTCTCCCATCCGGTTTGCGGCTAGGGCGAACGCCTGATCCGCAAGTGAGAACATCGCCCCTCCGTAGGCGGTGCCCAGGGCGTTCCGGTTCCCCTCCACGGCCATTGATAGCCTCACCTCCTCGTCATCAATGGAGATGACGTCGATGTCCATCTTCTGCATGTACCGGCAGTTGGACATTGCCCGTAGACGCTCTTCGGGATCCTGGGGAAATCGACGATTCCAGACATGTGACCATCCCCTGTGTTAATGGGTGGCATGACACGGGTCGTACATACAATTGGCCCACTACCGCGGACGGTGAGGGGATTGGAACCTTGACATGAGTCAGAATGGGGGATTAGGAATGGTTGTATATGCAACAATATAAATATCAGTTGCATATACAACATCCATAGAATACTAGCGGTGAACGATTGGACGACATTGAACTTCTGGGCAAGTATTTCTCTAGGATACATAGGCATTCGATGGCCCATCTGGACAAGCGGCTCCGGCACCTTGGGATCGGTGGTGGTCAGTTCGGCTTCATGATGACCCTATACAGGAAGGACGGCATCAATCAGAGCAAGCTTTCCGACCTACTGAAACTGGACAAGACCACAATAGCTAGGTCGATCCACCCCCTCGTCGAGAACGGATACGTGGTCAGGGAGAGAGACCTCGGGGACAGAAGAGGTTACAGGATCCTCCTCACGGAGAGGGGACGCTCGATAAGGCCTGAACTCATCCGTATTCAGCTTGAGCTTGAATCAGAACTGCTGGAGGGCCTGTCACCGGAGGATAGGGAACAGCTGATTGGGCTGCTGAAGAAGATCACCGAGAATGTGGCCAGAATCAAGTGAGAGAGGGATACACATATCGATCCTCAAGAGCAGGAGCGGCAGTGAGCGAAAGAACACCAACGGTATAGATATTCTATTGGGTGATCCAAAGAAAGCGGTGATCAAGCTCTCGATACCCATGATTATCGCCATGCTGGTGCAGACGGCATACAACCTTTTTGATGCGATCTGGGTGGCGGGACTGGGGGCGGATGCTCTTGCCGCCGTGGGTTTCGTGTTCCCCATCTTCTTCATGGCTCTGGGACTGGCCAATGGACTGGGGATCGGAGGAAGCTCAGCAATATCCAGAAGGATTGGGGCCGGGGATAAGGATGGGGCGGACTCCACCGCCACCCATACCATCATGATAATGCTCATCATGGCCGTGGGATTCACCATCCCCATGGTGCTCTTCGCTGAGAACATCTTCCGGGCCATCGGAGCGGGGAATACAGCGGGATTGGCGACCGAGTACTCAACCATTATCTTCTCCTTCAGCATAATAATCTTCTTCGCCAGCGTGGCCATGGCCATACTTAGGGGGGAGGGGGACGCGAAGAGGCCGATGTACGCCATGGTACTTGGCTCCGTTTTGAACATAGTCCTGGACCCTATATTCATATATGGATTCGATATGGGGATCGGCGGGGCGGCCTGGGCCACGGTCATCTCCTTTGGCATATCGGCCATCCTCCTGTTCTACTGGCTGATCATGGAGAAATCCACGTACGTCTCATTCAAGTTCAGGGGGTTCAGGTTCAGGGGTGCGATTGTCAGGGATATCCTGAAGGTGGGGCTTCCGGCATCAATGCAACAGCTGTCGATGTCCATAACTGCTTTCATCATGAACCTGATAATCCTGACGGTGAGCACTACCGACGGGGTGGCGATCTACGCAACGGGATGGAGGGTGTTCTCAGTGGCCGTGGTACCTCTCATTGGCATAGCTTCCGCCGTGACCCCCATCAGCGGGGCGTCCTTCGGTTCCAAACGGTTCAAGAACATCAGGATCACTCATATCTACGCCACTAAGCTGGGCATAATGATCGAGATACTCATGGGGACCATGATGTTCCTGCTGGCAGCACAGATCACCGCCCTGTTCACCAGCTCGGAGGGGGCCGCTCACCTGGCCCCGGAGCTCATAGTGTTCATACAGGTCATGGCCATCTCCAATCCCACGGTGGCATTGGGCATGTTCTCATCGGCGGTCTTCCAGGGCGCCGGGAAAGGAACATCGGCACTGGCGGCCACAATCCTCAGGACCCTAATACTGACATCGCTGTTCGCCTTCATCCTCTCCAACACGCTTGACATGGGGCTCATGGGTATTTGGGTCGGTATCGCCCTGGCTAACACCATCGGCTCCATCATCGTCTTCGCGTGGGTCAGGAGATACTACAATGGACTGATCAGGGACTCGGAGAAGGAGATCAAGCATCCGGTCATAGAGGTCGCTGAGTAAGGTACCTTTGGAAAAACAATATCTAATCCGGATTCCATAGATTTGACCCATGGAAGCGTTGCGTTATCGGGTGGTCTTTCATCTGGACGAGGATCTGGATGAGAGGATCAAGCTCACATTGGCGAACATCAAGAATGTGGTGGATGAACTGGGTGTCCTGAACATCGAGATTATCCTGGTGATTATCGGGAAAGCCCTGAATGCTTTCCAGAGGGATTCACGCCATGCGGAGAAGGTGAGGGACCTGAAAGGAAGGGGGATATCGTTCCTGGCATGCCGGAGGTCGCTCAGTTGGTACGGCATGAACGAGACAGATATTCTCGATCAGTTCACATTCACGAACTCAGGTGTGGTCGAGCTCATTAAGAGACAGAACGAGGGCTGGGCTTACATCAGACTGTAATCGCTCCATCAAGAACCCCTCCAGATCCTTCTTTTCCAAATCCGACCAGCACCGCTCCGTTATCATGGTTCACGAGGAAGTCGTCGATCACCGGGAGCGCCATGAAGGTTCCCTCCCTCGGGACCCTCCATGCTGGATGGGGATCAGCGTGCGTTCTCGTCATCCTCTAAGAGACCAAAGGGGATGCCCTCGTTGTCCTAGACCGGCGAACCATCCGACCCCTGGAATGATCATCTTGTCCTGGAGAAGCTTGCCCCCGCTCTACCTCACGGTGAACGTGGACGGCATTGATGGCTACTCGCCCTCCAGCCGGTCCATGTTCTCAATGATTATCTCCGCCGCCCATTTAGCGGCCTCCCCAACGAGCCCGGGGCATCTCTCCTGTACATAGGCGACCTCGTTGAACTCCGAGTACTCCTCCGCCTTCCAGAGATCGTACTCCCTGCCAAGGTGAACCTCCTGGATTTCCTTGCACAGAACCGAGCCGTACTCCTCGACGAATCTCTCCGCAAGCTGTTTGCACAGGCGGTAGGCGACCGTCCTCTTCCTCGTGGGGTCGACGAACCCCTCCCTCTCCCTTCCGAAGAGCATTCCAATGGCCATCGCGCCCCCGGTGAGGGCGCCGCAGGTCCCAAGGTTGGTGAGCCCGATTCCTCCCGCAAGCCCGCTCGCGGAGCGGAATACCGCATCTTCCCTCATGTCGAAGACGTCCTGGAGCGCTGCAAGGGAGCACTGGGCGCAACCCCTGCAGTCCCTCTCATACTCGAAGGCAAGCCGTTTCGCCCTGTTCGGGATCCGTTCCCTGTTCATAGACCGTGGAAGTGTCAAGAGTCCTAAAAAGGTGTCGAGCCCATCTCACAGGAAGCTTCTCACTGTGATAATCTTGCGGTATCCCTTATATCTAAACAGTGACCTAGAAACCAATATCATCATGGATTACTACGAGAAGCTGATGAGGCTCCCCGACGGCACCTCGCTGGGCCGCTCGGGAGGATTCATAGAGGTCAACAACGCCAAGTTCTACCACGAGGTACATGGGGACGGACGACCACTACTGCTCATGCACGGTGCATGGGCCACCATTGAATCCCTGATGTTCCAGGTAGGCCCTCTCTCGGAGAGGTTCAAGGTAATCCTGGTGGAGAGACGGGGACACGGTAGGACACCCGACACGCCAGGCAGATTCACCTACAGACAGGGCGCGGAGGACATGGTGGCGGTCCTGAATGCCCTTGGCCATGACCATGTGGACATCGCGGGCTGGAGCGACGGTGCCGTCATAGGCCTGCTCATGGCCAGGAACCACACTGAGATTGTGAGGAGATACGTCAGCATAGGCGGTAGCTATCACTTAAGAGGATACACCAGGGAGTTCGCCAGAAGTTTCGAGGAATCATCACCGGAGTCACTCGATCCTGTAGTTTCTCAGGTGTACGGATGGACCTCGCCCGATGGTCCCGAGCACTTTCCAGTGGTATTCGAGAAGATCAAAGGCATGTCCTCCAGCCACCCCCGATTCACCAAGAGGGATCTGGGTTCAATCGTTACCCCCACCTTGGTGATGTCAGGTGACAATGACATCGTATCCCTAGAACATACGGTCAACTTCTACAAGGGACTCCCCCATGGATTCCTATCGATACTGCCTGGAAGTACCCACATGCTTCCCATGGAGAAAGGGGACATGGTGAACGAGCAGATAGTCCAGTTCCTTGAAGCGGATAAGCTGGAGAGGGCAGACTGGAACCTGTTCAGGTCATGAAATTGGAGGGGCCCATCCAGTACACGGAACATCAATGGCCCGATTGGTGAAGGTCGCTACTCTCAGGGGTGCCTTAGGAGGAGCCGAGACCTACATATCACTCAGGACGGTGCTGGAAGAACTCAAGATGGGACGCATCGATCACGGCACTGAGAATCCAAGGCAGCGAACCTGTGGGAAAAGTGAACCTCCCTACGAGTGAGGGAGAAATGATGAAAAGAGAATCTTAAGAGATTTAAGCCACAGTTGGGTTACAGGCAATTCAGTACCTGTTCCTTCGGGGCGGCCTGTGCTTCTGGTAGCACTCGCGGCAGTATACTGGTCGACCTTCGGTTGGCTTGAAGGGGACCTCACATTCCTTTCCGCAGTCAGCGCAAATTGCCTTATGCATCTCTCTAGGTGGCCTGTCGTTGTACATCCTATTTCACCTCCGTTTCGGTTATTTCGATAGAATCTCTCTAGCTAACTTCCTCTTCCCGAAACGGGACAGGACGCCAATGATATCCTATTCAGCGACGACCAAGCTTTCCTCATATTTAAAATATTGCATCATTCAGGAATCCAATGGAAGTCTCAATATCGATTCGTGGACAGACTGGATATTCCTGAATCTGCTAAACTTCTCTCAATTATCCCGTCAAAAGGGGACAATGTGCTCCGCAAATATGACGATGAATGATGGTGCGGGGGGAGGGATTCGAACCCACGGACTCCTATGAGACAGGATGTCCCAGCCACGATTGGCGGCACTTAAGTCCTGCGCCGTTGACCATGCTTGGCTACCCCCGCAGGTACGGAATGATTGAAAGGGGCATATTTCACCTTTTTGCCGTCGAAAGAGGATCTGCTAATCCCCGGGAAGCAGATCGTCTATAAGGGATTGCAGGACATCCTTCAGGTCTGGGTGACCGATCTCGCTTAGCTCGTAGCTCACTCTCACTATGGGCCTGTCCACGTTGATGACCCTCCTGAGGTCCACGGGGGTGCCGGAGACGACAACGTCGCAGTCGGCCCTGTTGATGGTCTCCTCCAGGTCCTTCACCTGCTTCATCCCGTATCCAATGGCCGGAAGCACCTTCTCCAGGTGTGAGTATTTGAGGAAGGCCTCCTGTATGGTGCCGACGGCGTGCTCCCTTGGATCGATTATCTCCGCCGCGCCGAAGTCCTCGGCGGCGAAGGTTCCAGCGCCGTACCTCATCCCCCCGTGGGTCACGGTGGGACCATCCTCCACCACCAGCACCCTCTTCCCCCTGATCATCTCCGGCTCGTCCACGCAGATAGTGGAGGCGGCCTCGATGATCGTGGCGGAGGGATTGAGCCTCTCGATGTTATTCCGCACTTTCAGGATATCCTGCCGATCGGCGGTCTGTATCTTGTTTATGATCACCACGTCCGCCATCCGCAGGTTGGTCTCCCCCGGATGGTAGCTGACCTCGTGTCCAGGTCTGTGCGGATCAGCGACCACTATATGAAGGTCCGACCGGTAGAAGGGGATGTCGTTGTTGCCACCATCCCAGATGATCACATCGGCCTCTTCCTCGGCCTTCCTGAGGATCACCTCGTAATCCACACCGGCGTAGACGATGATCCCGATATCGATGAGGGGCTCGTACTCCTCCCGCTCCTCGATGGTGCACTCATGGTAGTCCAGGTCATCGTAGCTGGCAAACCGCTGGACCGCCTGCTTGACCAGGTCCCCGTAGGGCATTGGATGTCGAACGGCCACCACTCTCAACCCTCTATCCCGGAGAAGGGTGCATATCTTCCTTGTGGTCTGACTCTTCCCGCTACCGGTGCGAACAGCACAGACGCTGATTACCGGGACGCATGATCTGAGAACGATGCGGGGGTTGCCCATCAACCTGAAGTCAGCCTCTTCGCTGAGGACCCATGAGGCCTTGTGCATCAACTCCAGGTGTGAGATATCGCTGTAGGCGAACAATACCTGCTCCACCCCGTGCTTCCTGATGAGTTCCGGAATGTACTCCTCGGGGAAGATGGGTATGCCCTTGGGGTAGAGGCTCCCGGCCAGCTCAGAAGGGTAGTTCCTCCTCTCTATGTTCGGGATCTGGGTGGCGGTGAAGGCCACCACCTCGTACTCCTCATTATCCCTGAAGTAGGTGTTGAAGTTGTGGAAGTCCCTTCCGGCAGCACCCATTATGATGACCTTGGTCCTGGACATGACACACTCTCCTCAGCGATCGTGATGGGAAGATAGATGACGTGGGGGGTTATAGGTTTTCGCAGACGGCATTTCGGGACTCAACGATCGCCAGTATCCATCGATTGACGGTTCAACTCGGGCCGGAAGCTCTCAGACGGAATCTGAACATCGAACCTCGCACCCATCGATGGAACCCCGCACTCACAGATAGACATGCCGTTGACCTCCAAGGTCTCGCAGGTCGAGGTGTGGGTCTACGAACCATCCGTGACGGGAGAGGAATATGCAGCAGAGTTCCAGAAAGGCTGGCTGATCATCGATGAACGTTGTCCGTATCAAGGTGATTCCTCTAGCGGTTCTCCCCGAAATCCCGATTCGATATTGATGCACTTTCAAGGCTGTTCGCACCGTTTACAATCTGCGGACAATCTGCGGACGAGGAGTAACTTATCTTTACTCCAAAGACTATTCCGGGGGGAATGAGCTACCGAATCCCGACCTCAGAGGTGCTGGCCGAGGCCATAAGGGATGTTCTCCGAAGGCGTCCTACGGTGGGTTCCCAGCGGAAGCTCACCGAACTGGTCCTCAGGGAGCTCAAGGGGATCGACGAGGACTACACCGCCAGCGAGGAGAGGATAAGGAAGGTGGCCATAGACAGCGGGTCCGCCAAGATCGAGATCCACTGCAGGGAGGGAGAGGAGAGGAGCAGGTATACCCGTTGTCCTGTCTGCGGATCCAAGATGAACAGGATAAGGAATGAGACCGTATTCGGGGGCACGGTCACCCTGGGATACAAGTGCACGAAGTGCCCATATTGGACCGGACTTAAGAGGAGGATGCCGATCCGCTACGTGTTCTACGGGGACGGGTACACGAAGATCGTGGAGTATGACAAGTCAGATCCCATAGACCATTGAGGCCTTTGGTACCCCAGCACCTGAACGCCAATCCCAGATGTTATATATGACCCACGGAATCTAATCAGCATGTGCGAATCCACGGTCTTCCTCAGCGAGGGAGAGGATATGCAAGAGGTCATGGAGGATGTTACCAGGATCGTCATGGAGGGCACGACGGTGACGCTCACCAACATCGTAGGCGAGCAGGTCGTTCTGGAGAATGTCAGGTTCAAGGAGGCGAACCTCCTCAGTCACGGCCTCGTTTTCGAGCAGGTATAGATGTCACTCAAGATCGCCGTTTCCGGAAAGGGTGGAGTGGGCAAGACCACCGTCGCCGGCATATTGGCCAGGCTATTCGGGATGGATGGTAGGGACATCTTGGTGCTTGACGCTGACCCGGCGTCGAACCTCGCCAGCGCGGTGGGTGTGGAGAGGGAGGTGAGCCTTCGAATGATCCCGCTCTCCAGGATGCTGGACATGATCGAGGAGAGGACCGGTGTGCGACCGGGTGGAGGTTACGGCGGCATCTTCAAGATGAACCCTAAGGTGGACGATTTGGCGGAGCGGTTCGCCGTCGAGGGGAAGGACGGGGTCAGGCTACTCGTGCTGGGCACGATCAAGACCGGGGGAGAGGGATGCTTCTGCCCGGAGAGCGCCCTCCTGAAGAGCCTGTTGAAGCACCTTGTTCTGGAGGAAGACCAGTACCTGATCATGGACATGGAGGCCGGCCTTGAGCACCTGGGAAGAGGCAGTTCCAGGCACATGGATGTCATGATTGTCGTTGTGGAGACCGGGATGAGGTCTGTGGACATCGCCCTGATGATCAAGGACCTCGCGGCGGAGATCGGCATCGACAGGGTGGTGGCGGTGATCAACAAGGTGTACTCCCAGGAGGCGGCGGAGAAGGTGAGGATCATCCTGGAGGATCAAGGAATCCCGGTGATGGCCACCATACCGTTCAATCCGCAACTGGTGGAGGCCGATCTTCTGGGGATATCGCCAATGGATCTGGAAGGCACGGATGATGTGGTGGAGGCAATCTCCTCCATCAAGCACGCCCTCGAGGAGAGCTGAATCACCTGTTAAGCACCCTGCGCGCCATGAACCACCCGATGACCAGGAACAGTGCGGCGAATATCACCAGGCCCAGTATCTCAACGGGAAGGTCATAGATGGGCTGGGGATGCTCGAACACCAGCTGTCTTATGCCGTCCGCGGCCCAGCTTATGGGGTTCATGTTCGCAACAGCTTTCAGCCAGTCGGGCATGAGTATCGTGGGGAAGAGGGCGGCGGAGGCGAACATGATGGGGAGGTTCAGCAGGTTGATCACCCCGATCAGGGTCTCCTGGTTTTCTATGGAGAGCGCGATGGTGACGAATATGGCGGCGAACCCTGTGGCCAACAGGCCGAGTATGACTACTATCAGCAGCATATCCAACACCCCGAATCCCAAACCCAGCTCCAGACCGGTCAGACCGGGGATGTAGACGAAAGCTATCGCTATGCCGAAGATCACCAGGGACTGAATGAGCGCCCTGACCACCGATGACAGTATCCTGGAGACTGGTATGACCCCTCTCTGTATTGGGGCTACCTGGAGCTTGGTCAGGAAGCCGAACCTGCGATCCCACACCAGCGACATGCCGCTGAACATGCAGGTGAACAGCACCATCACGCACAGCATCCCAATGGCCATGAACGAGAAGTAGTTAGGCGCCCCGGCGAAGAAATCCTGGACCATCTCCGGGGGCATCCCTGGACCCATTGCCATCTCATCCAACCGAAAGGCCTGGCCGAACAACCCAAGCCAGACGAGGGGCATGAACATGGTCATGAGCACCTGGACCTTGACCCGGTACCAGTGCTTCAGCTCCCTTACGGTGAGGGCGACGATTTCCCTTATCATCCTAGCGCCTCCTCCTGGCTTGCATGGCGCTCGCCATCCTCTGGCCGCGGTCCTGGGTGGAGGTTTGCATGGCGTCCCTCAGCGATCGGCCGGTGTACTCCATGAACACCTGGTCGAGGTTGGGACGGCTGATGTTGACCGACTTCACCGTGGCACCGGAATCCCAGAGGGATCTCAGGACGCTGGGGGCGATCTCATCGCCGTTATTGGCCTTGATCCTGTACATACCGTCGGCGAACTTGACATCGATGACCCCCTTCACGGCGGACATCGACTCCGAGTAATCGGCCGACTCCTCGATGACTATCTCGATCACGTCTCCCCCCAGACCCGCCTTCAGCGTCCTCGGGGAATCCAGGGCGACGATCTTGCCGTGATCGATGATGCCGATGCGGTCGCAGAGGGCGTCCGCCTCCTCAAGGTAGTGTGTCGTGAGGAAGATGGTGGTGTTGTGCTTGGCCTTCAGGTTCTGGATGTGCTCCCACATGGCCGCCCTGGTCTGGACATCGAGTCCCAGGGTGGGCTCGTCCAGGAAAAGGACCCTGGGATGGTGGACAAGCCCCTCCGCCAGCTCCAGCCTCTTCCTCATTCCCCCAGAGTACGTCTTGACCATGCGGTTCGCGGCGTCGGTGAGACCGATGAGCTCAAGAAGTCCGTCGACCCTGTTGACCAGCTCCTCCTTCGGCACCTTGTACAGGTCGCCCTGAAGAAGCATGTTCTCCCTGCCGGTCAGGTCATCGTCGACGGTGAGGTCCTGTGGAACGAGACCTATGGACCCCCGGACATCGCACGCCTGCTTCACGATGTCGTACCCGCACACCCTCGCCGTGCCCGAGGTGGGGCGGATCAGGGTGGTGAGCATGGAGATGGTGGTGGTCTTTCCCGCCCCGTTGGGACCGAGGAAGCCGAATATCTCCCCCTCGCTTACCTGGAACGAGACATCGTCCACCGCTTTGACTGTGTTATCGAAGACCTTGACAAGATCCTGGACCTCGATGATGGATGTCATGCTGAATCATCTCTGACCGAACCCTATGGAGGACTGAGGAATATTTAACTTATTCGAGCGGGAGGTCCCCCCTGCGAGTTCGGGGGAGAGCCATAAGCTTGAATAGATTCGATCAAGATTGACCTTCGCGAATGATTGAATTGATTGGTCCATCGAACTATACTCTCCGAAAGAGGGAGATGAAGGGGGAGAAGAATGACTGATAAGAAAGGAGAATACTGATAAGATGCCAACCGAAGAGAAGAATGAAGAGGAAAAGCCTCATTTCCCGAAGGGAGACGTGAGGAACAGACCTTATACTCACCGATATCACCAATACATATCACCAATATAAGCCAAAGGCGTCACAACCCTAAGTAGGGTGGGGGAGGTATCTGGCAGGAAGCAGCTCGATGTAACATCCATACATGATTGATAAGTCATGGCTCCATTGAGAGGACATGTTGGAAATCCTCCAGAATTCTTCCTTGGATATCCTAGCGACCTCACATTCAGCGGCAATGTGAACTCACAACATTTATTGAGGATGACCACGTTGCGCAACATGGTCGAAGCATGAGGCTCTGGGATTTCGGCAGATTGCACGGCAACAAGGTCAAGATCAGCGAGAAGCTCGGTCGACCTCTGGGTCTGGTCGATGGAAGTCAGGTGTTCAGCACGGTCTTCAGGTACTCATACAACGGATCCAAGAGCTACGAGATCGTGCTCTCGACGTTCGGACCAGAGAACTACATGAGGATATGCCAGGCGACCTTCTACATGCTCGATGCACCTGGAGCGTGCGCCTCGATCTCCAAATTCTTGGGGGAGAGGAACATCGATATCCTGAATTCGGTTTCGCTGAGCATGATCTCCGACGTCTGCATGGTCTGGAAGATGCTCGTCGATCTCTCATACTATGGCGATGAGGAGAACCTCCTAGCCGATTTCGACCGTATGAAGGCCGAGGGAGCGATCCAACTGGAGAAGGTAGACGCCCTGGAGGTGGAGCCTTCCCATATATCGGACAGGTTCACCAAGGGTGTGGCTCCAAAGAGTTCCTCGATGAGGACCAAGGTCGTCCGGAAGCTCACCAAGACGCCCTCCCGGATAACCGATGGCTGGTTCGAGATACCCCAGGATCACCTTGACATGTTCGAGGGACTGGAAGAAGGTCAGCCCCTGATGATGGTTGGAGACACCGACTCGTGGGTACTGTCCATCACATTCCTGAAGCCCGAGACGGAGCTGCTGGAGATAGGGTTCGTGATCCCGGACAGACCCGGAGCGATCAACGAGGTGACCCAGGAACTGGCTGGGCACCAGATAAACCTGCTATCAGTCTACACCAAGGTTCTGGTCTACTACGAAAAGATGACATTGGTGGTGGTTGCCGATACAAGCAAGTGCCCGCTTGACTCGAACGGGCTCAGGGAATCACTGAAGAACTTCATCTCCTCCCTCAGGGGCAATTATGAGCTCTCCTCGTTCACCGAGATAGATTTTTGAGCGTCCATCGCCCAGAACTTCCCATCAGGGGCGTTCGTCGAATGACGGGACATCTCATATCAACCAAATTAGCATGTCCCAGAGGGGAACCATGTGGGATCACTCCGATGAGAGATGATGGATTCTCGACCAACCACACGATACCAGTTGTTAAGATGAAGGAGTTGCTGCCTTGATCAAGTCAAGACAATGATGTCCTTTGATGAAATTTCTGATCGCGCCCTATGGAACTACCAAGCTTCGACAATAAACGAAAGAATTTAAGTACTAATATCTCGAGAGAATTTAAGTACTAATGTCCCGATAATCACCAACTTGTCAAAATTTGACATATGGTGCATTATCTAGAGGTTTGCACTTGCTGAATGAGAACTCCATCACACCTGAGAAGACAGGTTCGGGCTCCCATTTGATATATGAGATTTTCGAAGATAACCTCGGGGATAGAGGACCGATATCTTATGAAAGGAGTTTCAACGATATCGATATCCAGCTAAGGCATCTTTCAATCCGGGTATGGCATTTTGGAGGTAATCCCCATGGAGACTGAGGAGAAGGCAGAGAAGAAAGTGATCGCGGAAATGAGATCCTGCGAGGAGAAGAGCTGCGACATAGCGACCCAGGAGGGCATCTTCATCGCCCAAGATAAGGGCATCGAGACCGCCTGGGACAGATACGAGGAAATGTTACCCCAGTGCGGTTTTGGTGAGCTCGGGATCTGCTGCCGTAACTGTCTCCAGGGACCGTGCAGGATTGACCCATTCGGAGGTAAGCCAGATAAGGGCATATGTGGCGCAAGGGACTACACGATAGTCGCTCGCAAAGTCATCAGGATGATCGCTGGAGGCGCTGCCGCCCACTCCGGTCATGGAAAGCACATCACCGAGACCGTGGTCAAGATGCTGGAGGGAGAGGCACCGACCTACAAGGTTAAGGACGAGGAGAAGCTCAAGAGAATCGCGAAGAGGCTTGATATCGATACCGAGGGAATTGACACCAAGGACCTGACATGGAAGGTCGTTGGGGCGGCCCTCGAGGACTTCGGCCGTTACACCCATGATTATCTTAATTTCAGCACCTCCACCATCACCGAGAGGAGGATCGACCTCTGGAAGAGGCTGGGTGTGATGCCCACCAACATCGATCAGACCATCAGCGAAGTGATACACCGCACCACGATGGGTTGCGATGCGGATCCCGTCCCCGTGCTGTTCGGCGGGATCAAGTGCGCGGTCGCGGACCTGGCGGGTGAGCAGATCTCCACCGACTTTTCCGACATGCTGTTCGGGACGCCGCGATTGGTGAGGACCCAGGCCAACATGGGATGCCTCGACGCCGAGAAGGTGAACATCGCCGTTCACGGGCACAACCCGGTACTGAGCGATGTCGTAGTGGATGTGGCCAAGGAGATGGAGGAGGAGGCAAAGAAGGCGGGAGCCAAGGGCATCAATATAGTGGGCATATGCTGCACCGGCGCCGAGACCCTGATGAGGAAGGGCGTTCCCCTGGCATCTAACTACTCTTCCCAGGAACTCATTCTCGCCACCGGTGTCGTCGACCTGGTGGTTGCGGACTACCAGTGCATCATGCCCTCCCTGGCCGAAATCAGCTCCTGTCTATCAACTAAAGTCGTGTCAACAATGGCCAATGTCAGGCTTCCCTATGATACTCACGTACAGTTCAGAGAGGAGGAGGCCGAGGTCAGCGCCAGGGCCATCATACGCCTGGCGATCGAGGCGTACAAAGAGCGGGACCACCTGCAGGTGCACATACCCAATGTCAAGAGCGAGGTCATAGCGGGATTCAGCCTGGAGCAGATCGAGGATATCTGCGAGAAGCTCGATGAGGATGACCCCCTCATGCACATCGTGGAGAGGATCAAGGACGGCACTATCCGGGGAATATGCCTCATGGCGGGTTGCAATAACCAGAGATCCCCTCATGATTACAACCACGTCACCATAGCGGAGGAGCTCCTGAAGAACGACGTCCTGATTGTGTGCACCGGCTGTTCGGCCGCTGCCCTGGCCAAGAAGGGAATGATGGCCTCAGATGCCGCCGAGAAGTACGCTGGGGAGGGTCTGAGAGCGTTCATAAAGGAGCTCAGCGAGGCGAACGGGGTTGACCTACCCCCCGTTTGGCACATGGGGTCCTGTGTGGACAACAGCAGGGCGGCGAATTTCGCCACCCATCTGGCGGAGAGGTTCGGGGTGGACGTGCACGAGATACCGTTCGCTGCCTCGGCGCCGGAGGCCAACCACGAGAAGGCGGTTGCCATCGGAACATGGTGCGTGGCCATGGGAATGCCAGTACATGTCGGGACGATCAATTACATCTACGGCTCGTCACTAGTGACCGAGGTCCTTGAGAACACCGCCCGGGACGTGTACGGAGGATACTACATCTTTGAGAGGAACCCCCAGAAGGCGGCAGAGAAGCTGCTGAACGTCATCGAGTACAGGAGATGGGTGCTGGACCTGGAGCACACCTACCAGAGGGAGAGCAGACCCAGGATATCGCAGGAGAGGCTGTACGAGATGGCCATCGAGGGCGGCATCATAGCGGCGGGATACGCCGATCAGCTGCTCGGCACGGCGATCGAGAAGTACGGTTACAATCAGCTCATCGAGTACCCGGAAACTGGGTATGAGCTTCCATCAATTTACGCTTGGGACGGGAGGGAGGTGAAGACCCTTGGTGATCTGCCTGGAGCGCTGGGTAATGTGAGAAGCAAGATCAAGGAGGAAGCGTCGCTGGAGAACGCCCTTATAGCCGGCGAGGTCACGATGATCTCCGCGGAGATCATCGAGGCACTGAAGTACATCGACGGGGTGGATCCCTACGAGGGCACGCCGTACTGCGGCTTCGTACCCGACCGCATCCTGAGGGAGCTGGGCATCGCCTTCGTGGACGACACAATTCCAGGTGCGGCGGTGCTCGTGGGGATGGCAGAGGATCCCAAGGAGCTTGTGAAGGTGGTGAGGGATTGTCAGAACAAGGGAATGCTGATCATAGCCACCTTCGATACCATCAGGCAGCTGAGGGACGAGAACATCCAAATGGGACTGGACATCATGCTCTACCCCGTGGGTGAGTTCACCCAGGCGATACACGGCCTCAACTTCGCCATCAGGGCCGCGCTCTCCTTCGGCGGGGTGGAGCGTGGCGATCGCGAGAGACTGCACAAGTACCTTTCCAACAGACCGAAGGTGTTCGTGCTCCAACTGGGACCGATAGATCACATAAAGGCCGCGGCTGAGTTCGCGGTATTGTTCAATAACTCCCCCACGGTCACGGACCAGGATCTGGAGGAGATACCGGACAAGTTCGTGGTGGAGAAGGACTACTCCAAGCTCATTCAGAAGGCAATCGAGGTGAGGGGGATACAGGTCAAGCTGGCTCCGGTGAATATCCCGGTGGCGTACGGGCCGGCCTTCGAGGGCGAGACTGTCAGGAGACCCCAGACGTACGTGGAGGCGGGAGGGGTCGCCAAGACAACGGCCTTCGAGTTGCTGAAGATGAGAGCGGAGGACGAGGTGGAGGACGGGAAGATTACTATAATCGGGAAGGATGTCGACGAGATGGAGGAAGGCTCCTCCACGCCGCTCGCCATCCTGGTGGATGTCTACGGTAAGAATATGCAGGACGACTTCGAATCGGTTCTTGAGAGAAGGATGCACCAGTTCATCAACTTCGGAGAGGGATGCTGGCACACCGGGCAGAGGAACATCCTCTGGATCAGGCTGAGCAAGACTTCGGTGGCCGCGGGGCTCAAGTTCAAGCACTTCGGGGACATCCTGATAACCAAGATCAAGGAGGACTTCGGCAACATCGTGTCTAGGGTCCAGGTGACCATCATCACCGACCTGGACGAGATCGAGAGAAGAATGCCCGAGGCCATCGAGGCCTACGATGTGAGGGACGAGAGGATATCGGGCCTTACGGACGAGGCGGTTGACATATTCTACTCCTGCACGCTGTGCCAGAGCTTTGCCCCCGACCACGTTTGCGTGGTGACCCCGGAAAGGCTCGGTCTGTGCGGCGCCATCAATTGGATGGACGCCAAGGCGAGCAAGGAGATCACGCCCACCGGACCCAATCAGCCCATCCTAAAGGGCAGGACCATCGACGAGGAAAAGGGGCAATGGGAGGGGGTGAACGAGGCCGTTTACGAGTACTCTCATCACAAGCTCGCGGTATTCAACGCGTACACCATGATGGAGGACCCCATGACCTCCTGCGGCTGCTTCGAGTGCATCGTCGGCATGACGGCCGATATGCAGGGGGTGATCGTGGTCAACAGAGAATCCCCGGGAATGACCCCTATAGGGATGAAGTTTTCCACGCTCGCTGGGTCGGTGGGCGGGGGCAGACAGACGCCGGGATTCATAGGTGTTGGAAGAAAATATATTTCCAGCAAGAAGTTCATACCCGCGGACGGAGGGTTCCTCAGGATCGCCTGGATGCCGAAGGAGCTCAAGGAGGCGCTCATGGACGATCTCAAGGCCAGGTCAGAGGAGCTTGGGGTCCCGGATTTCGTCGACAAGATAGCCGACGAGACCATCTGCACGGACGCCGAGGGACTCATGGAGTGGATGATGAAGGTCGACCATCCGGCCATGAGCATGCCACCCCTCATCTCCTGAGGGAACGAAGGAGGAAATCGAATGGCGGATATTCCCACACCAAAGGACAAATGGTCAGGCAGGATCGGTGAGGTCAGACTCGGCGCCACTGCCGAGAACGGAGGGACTAGAAAGAGGAACGCGATCATCGGTGGACAGAACGGGATGCCATTCCTTTCGTACGAGAACGATTATCCCAACCGCCCTGCGCTGGCTGGCGAGGTTATGGACTCCCTGAGCGAGTGTCCAGAGCTGGTAAGGAAGGAGTTCGGTGACGCTGTCAACGACCCTGTGGAGTGGGGCAGGGCGTGGGTGGAGGAACACGGCGCAGACCTCATATGCCTCCGCCTGCTGTCCACCAACCCAGAAGAGAAAAACACCTCCTCCGAGGAGGCCGCGCAGCTTGTCAAACGCATGCTGGATTCCGTACCCGTGCCACTGCTAATCTACGGCTGCGGCCATGAGGAGAAGGACGCCAAGACCATGGAGATGATCAGCAACATCGGAAGTGGGGAGAGGCTCCTTCTAGCTCACGCGGAGGAGGACGCGTACAAGTCCATCTCCGCCGCGAGCATGGCGAACGGCCACGCTGTGGTCGGCTTCTCCAACCTGGACATCAACCTGGCGAAGCAGATCAGCATCCTACTGACCGACTTCGGGGTCAAGATCGAGGACACAGTGGCCGACCCGCTCATGGCCGCCCTGGGAATGGGGCTGGAGTATTCCTACTCGGTCAACGAGAGGATCAGGCTCGCGGCCCTAATGGGGGACAACATGCTCCAGATACCCATGCTATGCGACGCCTCCGTTGCTTGGGATGCCAGGGAGGCCACGGATGACAATCCCGACTACGGGGACATGAGTGAACGGGCCATGTGGTGGGAGGTTACCACCGGTCTATCTGCCCTGGTGTCCGGTGCGGACATGCTCATCGTTCGCAATCCGAGGGCGGCGAAGATGATCAACGAGCTCGTCGACGACCTTCTTGGAGGTGATTGATCTGCCGACGGCGATAGAGATCTTCAAGCTCCTGCCCAAGACAAACTGCGGCGACTGCGGTTTCCCCACCTGCCTGGCGTTCGCCATGCAGCTGGCCAACCAGAAGGTCAAGCTGGAGGACTGCCCTCATGTCTCGGAGGAAACGAAATCCTCCTTAGAAGCCTCATCCGCGCCGCCTATCAGGCTGGTCAAGATTGGCGTCGGGGAGAACGTGATTGAGACGGGTGACGAGACCGAGATGTTTCGTCACGAGAAGAAGTTCTTCCACCCAATCGCCTACGCCCTTGCGATCTCAGATTCCCTGGATGATCAAGGGATCGAGGCCAGGGTGGAGGAGGCGACCTCCTTGCGATTCGAGAGGGTGGGCCAGATGATGATCATGGACATGGTCGCCGTGAGGAACGACTCGGGCGATCCGACCAAGTTCGCCTCCGCGGTGGAGGCCGTCGCCTCCCGGACGGAGATGCCGATGATCCTGGTATCGGAGGATCCCGCCGCCATGAGAGAGGCGGCCAGCAGGGTCGCCGATAGAAGGCCCTTGCTCTCCCGCGTCACCGCTGGAAACACGGACGAGATGGCATCCGTCGCCAAGGAGCTGTCATGCCCCTTGGTCGTGAGGAGCGAGGACGGCCTTGAATCCCTGGCGGATCTGGTGGAGAAGGTGAGGTCATCCGGGGTGGAAGATATTGTCCTCGATTTCGCCGCAACCTCCCTGAGGACCCTCCTGGAGAACAGCACCATTGTCAGGAGGCACTCGGTGAAGAAGACCTTCCGGGGTCTGGGGTACCCGATGATCACCGACACCGCGGGAAGCGAAAAGGCGCTGGCGTTGGGGTTGATGGCCACCATGAAGTACGGGAGCATAGTGATCTTCGATGACCTCCTGCCGGAGCATGCCCTTCCCCTGTTTGTTCTGAGGCAGAACATCTTTACCGACCCTCAGGTGCCCATACAGGTGAAGCCGGAGCTCTACCCGATCAACAATCCTGGGGAGGATGCCCCGTTGATGTTCACCACCAACTTCTCGCTCACCTACTTCACTGTTATGGGCGATGTTGAGAAGAGCAAGATGCCCGTGTGGCTGCAGGTGGTGGACACCGAAGGACTCTCGGTGATGACCGCCTTCTCCGCCGGAAAGCTCACCCCGGAGAGCGTGGCCAAGGCCCTGAGCGATTCTGATGCTTACCAGAAATCCAAGAGCGGGGTCATCATCATTCCAGGCATGGTGACCAGGATGAGCGGGAAACTGGAGGAGCTGACCGACCTCAAGGTCATCGTGGGTCCGAGGGAGTCGAGCGGGATATCCAAGCTGCTCAAGTCGATGTGACCTCATCTGAGCTCGGAGGCCAGCTTCCTCAGCGCCCTCAGGGCCCGGTTGGTGCCATCCAAGGAGGAGAGGGGCTTCCCCACCATGTTGAGCTCCTCAACCTGCCTGTCGTTCGGTATCTGGACCATTTGATCGAATCCTGATGACGAGATGGCGTTCTTCAGTGCCGAAGGGATATCCCTGGGAACCCTGTTAACGATCAGGATCATCCTGCCAATCTCGATCTCCATCTCGGATGCCAGCTCCCTCAACCTTGAGGCGGTCTCCACGCCGATCATGGTGGCATCGGTTACGAGTACCAGGGCGTTCATCCTCCGGGTAGTGCGTCTGGACAAGTGCTCCATACCGGCCTCGTTATCGATGATCACGTGACCGTAATCATCCATCAGCTCGTCCATGAAGGTGCGCAGGATGTTGTTTATGTAACAGTAGCACCCCGGGCCCTCCGATCTTCCCATGGTAAGGAGGTCGAACTCCTCGCCTTCCAGCAGCG
>CAZQLP010000003.1:0-44013 GCA_964594225.1 uncultured Methanomassiliicoccales archaeon | reverse complement strand
AGGTGGTGATAATCTGTGACCCCAACGTGGAGAGCAACCAGCACGAGGTCATCGTGAAGGGGGAGTTCGGTGAGCTGAGGGCGGAGACAAAGAATCTCCCATCACCCAGGACGCCATCCACAAGCTTCTTGGCCGCCCTCTCGGCGGTGGCGGCGATCAAGCGCATCGCTTCCAACGTTTGGATAGGCATCTGAGTAGATCAGCTACCTGTTATATCCAATGTAATGCCTTTTCTGACCAGTGATTCGATGAGGAGCCGGGTCAAAGATATCTACTCAAGACTTGACGAAGAGGTTGATGCCATCGTCCTCATGAACGGGACGGAACCGAATATCGACCTCTCATTCTTCTATGCGACCGGTGCGGAATCCGGGATATTTGAGGGCTGCACCGCCATCCTCTGGCCGGACGGCGGCCTCGACATCATAGTGAGCGAGCTGGAGGAGACCAGCGCCAGGAAGTTGGACGCCGAGGTCACGACATTCAAGGCCCCTGATAAAAGGACCGACCTCCTGAAGGAGCACCTTTCTGGAGTGCGGAGGATGGGTGTGAACGACTCCGCCCTCACGTACGGCAACCTCAAGATGCTGAAGGACGCGTGCCTGGACGCCGAGGACGTCAACGTCAGCAAGGCGATCGAGAGGGCGAGGCTGATCAAGGACCCCCAGGAGCTGGACCGGTTGAGGGAAGCGTGCAGGATCGCCTCCCTGGTGGCGGATGACATACCCAACTTCCTCAAGGAGGGGATGTCAGAGAGCGAGGCAGCGGCCGAGATATCGTTCAGGATGCAGAGGTTTGGTGCCAGCGGGACGAGCTTCGACACCATCGCTGCCTTCGGAGAGAACTCGGCAGAACCTCACTATACGATCGGGAGTAAGTTCCTCGGAAGGGGGGAGACGGCGCTGTTCGATTTTGGTGCCGTATACAGGAAGTACTGCTCGGATATCACCAGGACCTTCTTCGCCAGGGGAGTCAGCGAGAGGCAGGAGCGGATGTACGAGGTGGTGAGGGAGGCCAACGAGATCGCCGTCTCCAGGATGAGGGCGGGCATGCCCGCGAAGGAAGTGGATGCCGTCACCAGGGAGTTCATCGATTCCACGGAATTCGAAGGAAGGTTCATCCATTCCCTTGGTCATGGTATTGGGTTGTCGGTACACGATGGAGGAAGTCTGAGCCCCGTCACGGACATGGTCCTGGAGGAGAACATGATCCTGACCGTGGAGCCGGGGGTGTACATCCCAGGCGAGGGCGGTGTGAGGATCGAGGATGATGTACGGATCACGAAGGATGGATGCGAGGTGTTGACCACGGCGTCCAAGGATATGATGGTGATATGAATGAGGGACATGCTTCAGGATGCGATAGGCAGGATGATGTCCGAGGGGGTGGATTTCTGCGATGCTAGGTACCAACAACTAGACAATCTGTCCATCAAGGTGGTCGATGGGGGGGTAAGGTCCATCAAGGACGATTCCATGAACGGCGTGTGCTTCCGGGCCAGGGTGGGGGGTTCATGGGGCTATTCATCGACGGTCTCCCTGGACAAGGAGGCCCTCCTGTCGGCCTGCCTGGAGGCTCCAAGGAATGCCAGGAGGGGGACGGCTGAGGGAGATCCGCTCCCCGACCGCAGCTTCGACACCGGGATCTTCCGGGCGAGGGTCAAGAGCCATCCGATCGGCGTCCCGCTCGAGGAGAAGCTTTCCGACCTGATGGACCTGGACGGTGCGCAGAGGGTGGATGACAGGATCGTCAACTCCAACACGGAGTACAGCGAGGGGGTCAAGGTGACCACGCTCGTCAACTCCATGGGTGCCGACCTTGAATGGGAGGAGGTTCGAACCAGGGTCGTCGCCATGGCGGTCGCCAACGAGGGAGACCGCACTGAGTTCTACTACGAAGCCCGCGACGGAACCAAGGGTTACGAGCTGGTCAACGGGCTGGACCTCAACGAGATGGGCGAGAAGACCGGAAGGGAGGCGATAGCAATGCTGTCCGCGAAGAAGCCCCCATCCGGTCTCATGACCTGCATCACCGATCCCGCCATCACAGGCACCCTGGCTCACGAGGTGATCGGTCACGCCGCGGAGGCGGACGAGGTGGTCAAGAGACGGTCGTTCCTCACGGACATGGTGGGAAAGAGGGTCGGCTCCGACCTGATCACCATGGTGGACAGCGGGACCGTTGAGGGGGCGAACGGTAGCATCCCCTACGACGACGAGGGCATCCCGGGTCAATCGTCGGTGCTCATCGAGAACGGGATCTACATGGGGTACATGCAGTCCCTGGAGACCGCGGCCGTGATGGATGTCGAGCCTACGGGGAACGGAAGGGCCGAAGACTACTCAAGGAGGGTGTGGGTGAGGATGACCAGCACCTACTTCGAGCCGGGCGAATGGACACTGGAGGAGATGGTGGAGGACATCGATCACGGTCTGATCACCGACAAGGCCCTCTCCGGCATGGAGGATCCCGTCGGCGGGGGCTTCGAGGCCCAGGCCCTGAGAGGCTATCTGATAGAGAATGGGGAGATAACGGACATGGTAAGGGCGTTCGCCGTCACCGGGAACGCGCTGGAGATCCTGAAGACCACCGACGCGGTGGGCAAGGATCTCAAGCTCGATGGCGGCAACTGCGGCAAGTGCATCGAGGATTGGGTCCCCGTTTCCACGGGCGGGGCGTACTGCCGTTCCCGGATGATGGTGGGGGGTGGCTGAGATGAATCTTTCCGAGATTGTGGACAGGGCCCTATCAGGGGCGCTGTCGGAGGGGGCCGAGCAGGCCGAGGCGTTCACCGTCAGGAGCAGGACCCTGTCCCTTTACGTAGAGGACTCCAAGGTGAAGAACCTGGAGGAGAAGGTCGATCACGGACTGGCGGTGAGGGCGGTCGAAGGATCCAGGCTGGGAGAGGCCTCATCCACCATCGGATTGATGGATCACGTTGATACCTGTGTTTCTTCCGCGATCAAGGTGACCAGGGCCTCCGCTCCCGATCCCAACTTCATGGGATTTACCATCGGTGGGGCGTCCACGATCCCTGCTCCAGGGGTCTGGGATAAGGTGGTGGCGCAACTCGATCCAGAGACTCTCTCATCGAAGGGCATGGAGGTGGTAGAAGCCTGCGTCGCTGACGGTGACGTGAAGGTACCCAGGGGTATGATAAGGACAGCGAACATCGAGACCGAGGTCGGCAACTCCAACGGCATGTCCGCGGCCCACCGAAACACCATGGTCTATCTGCACTTCACATCCATGACCTCCTCCGGCAAGGCGGGAGAGGGGGAAGAGCGCTTCCACTCCACCAGGCTGGACATGGACGCCGCAGGTATCGGCAAGGCGCTGGCCAGGGGGGCCAGGAACTCCGCTGATGCGGTGGCTTACAGGGGAAGGACCGACGTCCCGGTGTTCATAGGGCCGGGACAGCTGGCAGAGATGTTCGCCAGCTCCATCGGCTTCTCCGTCGACTCCGAGAACGTCAACAGGATGAGGAGCGCCTGGGCTACCAAGCTGGGGGAACAGGTGACCTCTCCCGAGCTGACCATCATCGACGATCCGTCCGATCCAAGGGGAATCCTCTCCGCAACACACGATGACGAGGGCGTCCCCACCAGAAGGAAACCGATCATCGAGAGGGGAACGCTCCGTTCCTTCCTTTATGACACGTACAACGGATCAATGGCGGGAGTTGACACCACTGGGAACGGCATGAGACGAGATCCCATCAACTCCCAGAACATCTATCAGAACCAGGTGTCGGTGTCGCCCATGAACATGGTCGTGAGCGCTGGATCGTGGTCGACCGAGGAGCTGCTCGCTTCCTTCGATGAGGCGGTGCTGATCGAACGTTTCGCCTGGCCTCAGGTCAACCCCATCACCGGCAGTATCGGTCTGGAGGTGAGGTGCGCGCACATCCTGGAGGGGGGAGAGGTGAGTCGGACCGTGAAACACGCCCTCCTTACCGGGAACATGTTCGAATCCCTGAGCAGGGTGGTCGGGATGGCAGATGACCAGAGGGTCAGGGGATCATGGATACTGCCAACCATGGGCTTCGACGGAATGGAGCTGGTCGGCAATCCTTGACGTTCACGAGGATGTTCGGCTCATTTGCGTCCTCAGCTCGAACCGAATGATTCGAAGGCGGGTCTTCCCGATTCTCGCGATCGGATGAGGCGGGTGGAGGGAAGAGAAGGATTCAAGATTCAGGGGAAAACGGATGGCAGGCGGTCATCGTTCTCATTAGGTTCGCTCTTCCTGTATGATCCTATCTAGCACTACCCTGGTCCGATCTCCCACCTTGGTCAGTTCCCTCGTGTCCCCGATGACCATTCCCACCGGTGACACGTCGCTGATGGCGGTCGGCACCCCACCCACGCTCGCGGGGGTGGGACCGAAGAACAGGCAGAACGCCTTGCCGCTGGGCCAGTAGGCAGCTTCTCCCACCTCCATTATGGTCTTCCCATTCTCGATACCCATGTCCACGGGGATCTCGAAGTATATCTCCTCCCCCCACACGTTCACATAGGCCTCCAGGGGAAGGGCAAGCCAGATGGCCTTCGCTGTGTCGGAGTCGTTCAGCTCGATCTCGAACACCTGATTGGGGGTCCTCATGATCATTCGCTTCACGCAATCTCTCCCAAGGGTTATCGCATCCAAGGTATCGGATGAACAATGGGAAATCATGGAAGAAGGGTTTTTCGGTAAGGGTTCCGGACCCTCGGAATCACTCCCTCTTGTCACCGATCTCGAATAGCGTGCGCAGTTCGCGACCGACCACCTCAATCTGACGCTCTGATTCCACCTTCTCCAGGTCCTTCATGCGACTTATGCCGGTCTTCCAGTCGGCTATCCATTCCTCCGAGAATTTCCCTGACAGGATGTTGTCCAGCATCTCCTGCATGTGCTTCTTGGTATCCTTGGTGATGATCATGTCCCTCTGCGAGAGTCCGCCGAACTCGGCGGTGTTCGAAACGTCCTTCCACATGCCCATCAGCCCTCCGGCCTGGATCAGATCGACTATGAGCTTCAGCTCGTGGAGCACCTCAAAGTAAGCGATCTCCGGCTGATACCCGTTCTCGACAAGGGTCTCGAATCCCGCCACGATGAGGCCCGTGACCCCGCCGCAGAGCACCGCCTGTTCCCCGAACAGATCGGATGTAACCTCCTCGTGGAACGTCGTCTCCAGCACACCAGCCTTCGTACAACCGACGCCCATGGCGATCGCGAGCGCCATACCCTTTGCCTTCCCGGAGTAGTCCTTCTCAACCGCGATGGTGGCGGGAACCCCGAATCCCTGCAGGAATACCTCCCTCTCCTTCTTGCCAGGTGACTTGGGGGCCATCATGATGACGTCCACTCCTTCTGGGGGTACGATCTGCTTGTACACGATGGAGAATCCGTGAGCAAAGTCCAGCGCGCACCCGGCCTTGAGGTAGGGTGCTATCTGCTCCCTGTAGATGCCGCCCTGCACCTCGTCTGGAAGGAGGATCATGACGATGTCGGCACCCTTGACGGCCTCCGGGATCTCTGCCACGGCGATGCCGTCCTCCTGGGTCCTCTTCCACGAGGCACCGTCCTTTCTGACTCCAACCACAACATCGCAGCCGCTGTCCCTGAGGCAAAGGGACTGGGCCCTGCCCTGGCTGCCGTAACCTATCACAGCGATCTTCTTGCCGTCCAGGACCGAGAGGTCCGCATCGGCGTCATGATATACTTTAGCCATACTCTCACCTATGAATCCGAATCGGTATCGCCACTAAGGATGAGAGCGTATAAAGATTATTCGGGCTGCATGGTCCCGTTAAAAGGACATGTCTCCCTTTTCCATCGTGCTCCTCTCGATATCGAAGCTGTGCCCGTTCTGGGGCACGCCTTCCCAGCTGCACCTTACGCGGTCATTCAGCCATTCAGCGGAGATGACGTCCGGGATGGCCTTCAAGGCGTAGAGGGTCTTCCCCTTGTCCGGGAGGTTGGTGATTCCCAGGATCATGACCATCTTCCCCTCCTTCTTGCCCATGACCGCCGTTTCCAACGTGATCTTTCGCCGTACCAGCTCGATGAGTACCCTCTGGCACAGTCCCTGCGAATCCCTACCTACCACTTGGACGATTTCCATTTGCATCTCCCCTTTATCACATGTTCACCACCCTTCCCGGGAGGAACCATGGGTAACACGTCCTCCTCCGGATCGATTATCACATCCACCAGGAACGGCACATCCGACTTAAGTCCCCTCTGCAACGCCTCCCTGAGCTCTGAGGGCCGCTCGACCCTCACGCCCTCGGCCCCGTAGCCTTCGGCCAGCTTGACGAAGTCTGGATTGTCACGAAGCTGGGTGCCGGAGTAGCGCTTATCCTTGAACAGCTTCTGCCACTGCTTGACCATGCCCAGCCATCCGTTGTTCATTATTACCACCATGACCGGAAGGTCTTCCGAGACCGCGGTTGCGAACTCTTGGATGACCATCTGGATGCTTCCGTCACCTGCGATGTCCACGACCGGTTGGTCGGGGCATGCCACCTTCACTCCAAGAGCGGCTGGGAAGCCGAACCCCATGGTGCCAAATCCACCGGAGGATATGAACTGCCTGGGGCTCTTGACCTTGAACAGGTGGGCGGCCCACATCTGGTTCTGTCCCACCTCGGTGGTGACCATCGCCTTCTCCGGGATGAGCTCGTTCAGCTCGTGTATGACCTTCTGGGGCTTGATCGGGGATTCCCTCAGGTCGATGTTGCAGTCGCAGAACTCCCTCATCTCGCCTATCCTCTTGGACCAGGGGGTGGCTCCCCTCGGGGCGCCAAGGCCCTGGATTATGGCGTTGAGGGCCTTCTTCGCGTCCCCCACCAACCTGACCTCGGTCTGGGGGTTCTTACCAGCCTCGCTCGGATCTATGTCGACATGGACGATCTTCGTGTCCTCGGAGAGGTCGTTCTTGCCCGTGCTCCGGTCGGAGAATCTGGTACCCACGGCAAGGAGCACGTCGCATTCCATGTAGGCCCTCCGGGGGCACTCACGGCCGTGCATTCCTATCAGCCCAAGGGCGAGCGGGTGGGTCTCCGGCACCACGCTCTTTCCCATGAGGGTGGTGGTGATCGGGGCCATCAGCGTCTCCGCAAGCTTGATGATCTCCTGGTGCGCACCGGCCCAAACGCACCCGCCGCCCACCATGATCAGGGGGCGTTCGGCGGACCTGAGAACCTTGATGGCTCGGGAAAGATCGGAAAGGTCCTCGGGGTGTGGATCCACCGGGTACTTGTAGCTCATCATCTCGTCCGGGATCTCCCCGCTCATGGCGTCCATTGGGAGATCGATGTGCACCGGTCCATAGCGACCGGTGGTGGCGATCGCTATTCCCCTTATCACCGCCTCTGGCAGCTCCTTCGGGTCAAGTATCCTGTAGCTGTGCTTGGTGACCGGCATCATGAGGCTGAAGGAGTCCCCCTCCTGGAACGACTGTTTCCCGATGGCAGGTGTGATAACCTGGCCGGTGATGGCCAAGATGGGCGATGAATCCACGAATGCCGTTGCGACACCAGTTATCATGTTCGTGGCCCCGGGTCCGGATGTCGAACAGCACACCCCGACCCTGCCCGTGGCCCTGGCGTAACCGTCGGCCATGTGAGCCGCGCACTGCTCGTGGCGGACCAGCACGTGGCGTATGTTCGAATCCAGGAGATCGTCGTAGATGGGCATGGTGGTGCCCCCCGGTATCCCGAACATGACCTCGATGCCCTGTTGTTCCAGAAGCTCTAGAAGCGCCTTACTGCCTCTCATAGGGTATCACTCCATTAATCAACAAATCCTTGAGGACATCCAGAAAAGGAATGCCCTCTATCTAATAATGATACCCACTCTGCAAATGGTACCGAACATGATAGTTTTCCTCAGAATGGATTCTCTAGACACGAACATTCGAATCTGGCCCATCATATATTAAGTTTACCTATCTCTCCTTCTTCTGGATGCGCGTCTGCCTCTTTCAGCGGAATCCAGAAGGTCCGGTTCCATGGAAACCTTTTTGTCAACCTCATGCTTTCTTCAATGCATGACCATCGTCTTCCACCCCCGATTCCTGGACCACAGGCAATGGGAGGGGCACCCGGATTCCCCGATGCGGTTGGTCCGGGCGGTGGACAAGATGATGGATCTCTGGGTGTGGAATGAGGTGGTGTATCCCAAGCCGGTCACCGTCGAGGATCTCAGGCTTGTCCACACCGAGGAACTCATCAACTCCGTGTCGAATTCGGTCGAGTGCTTCCTGGACCCGGACACCTATGTCCACGACGACACCTTCGAGATCGCCCTCCTGGCGGCGGGAGGGACCGTTGAGGCCGCCAAGTGGGCGATTGATGACGGGAAGCAGTCATTGGCCCTGGTCCGGCCACCAGGCCATCACGTCGGAAAGGACTTCCTTGGGGGTTTCTGCTACTTCAACAACGTCGCTATCGCCATTAGGAAGCTTGGGATCAGGGCGGCGATAGTGGATATCGATGTCCATCACGGGAACGGAACGCAGAGCATATTCTGGGACGAGGACCTCCTGTACATCTCCACCCACCAGTATGGCATATACCCAGGCACCGGATCGGTCGACGAGGTGGGGGAGGGCGCTGGAGAGGGTTTCACGATCAACATTCCACTTGACGGGGGCGCGGGGGATACAACATTTCTTCTCGCGTACGAGCGACTCATCAAACCGGTGCTGGAACAGTACCGTCCCCAGATGATTATCGTGGACATCGGGGTCGACGCTCACTATATGGACCCCCTTGCTTCCCTGAACCTCTCCTCGCCCGGCTACTTGGAGCTGTGCCGAAGATTGATGTCCATGCCCACGGAGGCGGGCTGTCTCTTCGTGCTGGAGGGGGGTTATCACCTGGACGCCACGGCAGAGGTGATGGCCGGACTGGTGGCCATGTTCCAGGGGGTGCCCTCAAGAATGAAGTTCTATCAGAACTTGGACGAGGATTGCTGCGGTCGCCCCAATGTGGAGGGGGCATACCAGGTCCAGAAAGAGTACTGGAACCTCAAATGAGAAGGGGATGTTCTGAAATACCCCTATAACATACTCAATCTCGGGCAAGGTGAATCGCAAGGGAAATAATGGCAAATCACTTTCACCTTCCCGTTCGGAGGTATCGGAATGAAGGTCAGGGTAGGCATCAACGGGTACGGGACCATTGGCAAGAGGATTGCCTACGCCATCCTCAAGCAGGATGACATGGAGATCGTGGGGGTCACCAAGCGCAGACCCTCGTACGAGGCAAGGTTGGCGGTCAAGCAGGGAATTCCCCTCTATGTCACCCGCAGGGAGGACATCGAGATCTTCGAGAAGGAGGACATCACCGTCACCGGCATGCTGGAGGATCTGACGGAGGGGGCCGACATCATCGTGGACTGTACTCCTGGAGGTGTGGGAGCGAGTTGGAAGGATCTCTACGATAAGGCGGGCGTGAAGGCCATATTCCAGGGCGGGGAGGACCACTCCCTGACCGGCGTGTCCTTCAACTCCTTCGCCAACTATCATGAGTCATGGGGTGCCCAGTATTCGAGGGTGGTGTCTTGCAACACCACCGCCCTCATCAGGACTCTCTATCCCATTGACAGGGTGTTCGGGATCGAGAAGGTGTTCGCCGCGCTGGTGAGGAGGGGCGCAGACCCGGGGGACCAAAGGGGCGCTCCCCTGAACGCCGTCGAACCATCGCTGAGGCTGCCCACCCACCATGGACCGGACGTCCAAACCATCATGCCCTGGTTGAACATACACACCATGGCGGTCAAGGCACCGACCACCATGATGCACATTCACTGCATCACCGCAAACCTCAAGAAGAAGGCCACGGAGGCGGAGGTGCTCTCCGTCTGGGACAACGTGCCCAGGATCAAGTTCGTCAGCGGGAGACACGGCATCAAGTCCTCGGCCCAGATCATGGAGCTGGCCAGGGACCTCAACCGTCCTCGAGGGGACTTCATGGAGATCATCGTGTGGTCGGACGGGGTCAAGATGGAGGACAGGACCCTATACTACTACCAGGCCGTCCACCAGGAGAGCGATGTGGTGCCGGAGATCATCGATTGCATAAGGTCGATGATGAAGGTTGAGGAGGATCCCATCCGTTCCATAAGGAAAACGGACAGGGCCCTGGGAATAGGCAACTGAGGGCAGAAGGATTTTAATCGACCACCTCCCTCTAACACCGGGTTATCATGCTGAACGTCGCGATCAATGGATTCGGAAGGATCGGCAGATCCTTCATGAGGGCGGCGATATCCCGCCCTGGATACGGAAAGGACTTCAGGGTGGTGCAGGTGAATGACCTGGCCACCGCTCCGACGCTGGCCTATCTGCTCAGGTACGATTCCGTTCACGGTATTCTTCCCAATCACATCGAGCCATCGAGGGACGGGATCCTGCTGGACGGGAATCACATCAGGTTCTCCAGCGAGAAGGAACCGTCGAAGCTGCCCTGGAGGGACATGGAGGTGGATGTGGTCATAGAGTCCACCGGCTTCTTCACCGGTCGCGAGGGGTGCCAGAAGCATCTTGATGCCGGGGCGGGCAAGGTACTTATCTCCGCTCCTTCCAAGCAACCCGATATTACTGTGGTCCTGGGCGCCAACCTGGACGCCTACGATCCCGACAATCACCGCATCATCTCAATGGCCTCATGCACCACCAACTCGGTCGCGCTCCCTGCCAAGGTGCTCAACGACCGGTTCCACATCATCTCGGGGCTGATGACCACGGTGCACGCGTACACCGGGGACCAGAGGCTCCTGGATTTCCCCCATACTGACCTCAGGAGGGCGAGGGCCGCCCCCCTCTCCATAGTGCCCACCACCACCGGGGCGGCGAGGATGATCTCTCAAGTGCTGCCCGAGCTCGATGGCAAGCTCAACGGTATGGCGCTCAGGGTGCCGGTACCGGACGGGTCCATCACCGACCTCACCGTCCATCTGGCAGAGGGCACCGACCGGGACGAGGTCAACCAGACCATGCGAAAGGCGTCGGAGGGGGAGATGAGCGGCTTCCTGGGTTACTCGGAGGATCCGCTGGTGTCAGTGGACATAGTGGGCGATCCCAGGTCCTCGATAATGGACGCACCCAGCACGCTGGTGTCAGGGGAAAAGGGTAATCTAGTGAAAGTGCTATGCTGGTACGACAACGAGTGGGGATACGCGAACAGGCTCGTTGACTTTCTCTCATTCATCTGAGGTGCTCTGGAATGCGGGACTTCAACACTATCGATGACTTCGATGTCAGCGGAAGAACGGTCATACTGAGGGTGGACATCAACCTTCCCCTGAACAGGGAGACCCTTGAGATCGAGGACGACAACCGGGTGAGGATGATCATGCCCACCCTGGACGAGCTGCTCGACAAGGGGGCGAAGGTGGTCATACTCGGCCACCAGGGGCGTCCCGGCAGCTGGGACTTCACCTCCCTGGATAGGCACGCGGAGATACTATCATCCTGCACGGTGCACGGGGTGACGTACGTGAACGATCTGCTGGGAGAGAAGGCGAGGGAGGCGGTCTGTTCCCTGGAAATGGGACAGGCGGTGCTCCTCGCGAACGTGCGGGAGCTAAAGTGCGAGATGGAGGAGAAGAGCATGGAGGAGCATGCCGACTCCGAGCTGGTGAACGCCCTGGCACCGCTCGCGGATCTCTACATCAACGACGCGTTCGCGGCATCGCATCGCTCCCAGTGCTCGCTGGTGGGATTCCAGGCAAGGCTCCCCTCGGCCGCCGGAAGGCTGATGGAGAGGGAGCTTGCCGCTTTGACCAGCGTGTTCGACGAGCCCGAGAAACCATCCGTCTTCGTGTTCGGAGGGGTCAAGTACTCCGACGCCGTCAGGGTGATCGACAGGCTGCTGGGCGATGACAAGGCCAGCTGGGTGATGGTAACTGGGGCCTGTGCCAACTTCCTTCTGAAGGCCCGGGGGGTGGACCTCGGGCCGCCGTCGGAGAAGCTCCTGGCGGGGGAGATGACCCCCGGGCTGCTTGATGAGGCAAGGGATCTGCTGATGGCCTGGGGTGATAGGATAATGCTCCCCTTCGACGTTGCGGTCGACGATGGCGGAAGAAGGGTGAACGTGATGGTGAGCGATCTGCCCTCCCCCTTTCCCGCGTTGGATATCGGTGAAAGGTCCATCTCCAAGTTCTGCAAGGTCCTCAGGTCCGCGAGGACCATATTCATCTCTGGTCCCGCTGGCATGATCGAACGGGAGGAGTTCTCGCTGGGCACCAGGGAGCTGATGTTCACCGCCGCGGAGTCCAGCGCGTTCTCGATGGTGGGCGGGGGCCACACCGTGGGCATGGTCAACAGACTGGGTCTGGCGGATCAATTCTCCTATGTCAGCACCGGGGGCGGTGCGCTAGAGACCTACCTGAGGGGAGAGCCTCTTCCAGTGGTGGAGGCCCTGAAGGCCGCCCGGAAGTGAGAACCAGGATGTGTGCCAAGCCGCTTCCCTCCATCGCAGGATGGGATCATGAGGTCATTCGTGAAGATTTCTGGTGGAAGCGACGGGCTCTGGGATGACAGGACTAGATCACGCTCTCCATCCTTTCCAGCGCCTCTCTCACCCTGTCCACGGATCGGGTGAGCGCCAGCCTGACAAAGCCCCTGCCATGCTGTCCGAATCCGATACCTGGGGTGACCACAACACCCGCGTCCATCATCCTCCTGGTGAACTCCATGCTGTCCCCTCCAACATTCAGCCAGAGGTAGAAGGTGGCCTTGGGTGCTGAGATCTCGAACCCGAATCCTTTCAGTCCCTCGACCAGCACGTCCCTCCTCTCCTGGTATATGTCGCAGCTTCTCTGGACCATGGCCGGCCTCTCCCTTCCAATGTACTCTGAAAGGGCCCTTGTGGCCGCGCTCTGGATGAACTTCGGTGCCCCGGAGTCTATCTGCGACTTGACCTTCATGAGACCGGCGATGAGATCCGTGGAGCCGACTGCGTACCCCAGCCGGTAACCGGTCATGTTGAATGTCTTGCTCAGGGAGCCAAACTCTATGGCATTGTCGCCGAACTCAAGAATGCTGGGCGCGACGTAGTCGTCGAAGGTGATCTCCGAGTAGGCGTTGTCGTAGCACATGATGGTATGGGTCTCGTCGCACCATTCCAACATCTCCTCGAGGAATGCGTCCGTCGCTATGGCCCCGGTGGGATTGTTGGGGTAGTTCATGTACATCATCCTGGCGTCACCGGGAAGGAGGGAGATGTCCATCATGAACCCGTTCTCCTCCAGGAGCGGGGCCTTGACCGGCAGCGCGTCCGTCAGAAGGGCCCCTCCTTGAGCGTAGACCGGGTAGGCGGGATCGGGGGTGATGACCCTCTCCCCCGAGTTCACGAACGCCCTGCACACGTTGGCGAGGCCTTCCTTGCTGCCCAGGAGCACGCACACCTGCGTGTCGGGGTCGACATCCACTCCAAATCTCCTCAGGTACCAATCGGCGATCGCCTCCCTGGTCACCCGCTCGCCCTGGCTGCTGGGATAGGTGTGGTTCTCCGGGTTGGCCACCTCCTCCTGCACAATGCCCACGATCTCGCTGGGGGTGGGGATGTCCGGGTCGCCGATGCCGAAGTCGATCAGGTCCACTCCCTCGGCCCTCTTCATTGCCGCCTGTTCCTCCATCTTGGCAAAGAGGTAGGGAGGAAGGGCCTTCAGCCTTGAGGCGAATTCAAATGTCATGTTCGTCAATCCTCCAGCTCTCCCGAGAAGACCCTGTGCGCTGGTCCCCTCATGTAGGCGGCCGATAGGTCCCTGGGGACCTTGATCCAGAGCTCTCCTCCGGTTAGTCTGATCCTGACCTCCTCGTCGTACGGTACCCTCCCGGTGACCGCGGCGGCCACCACAGTGGCACATGCCCCGGTCCCGCAGGCCAGAGTCCACCCTGTCCCGCGCTCGAATACCCGCACGCTCAGCCCCCCCTCGTCAATGGAGGCGAACTCCACGTTCGTCCTCTTGGGGAACAGGCCATGCCTCTCGATGCGTGGTCCCAGCTTGACCAGCTCCTCCTTGCTGAACTCCTCGAAGGTGATGAAGTGGGGATTCCCCATGGAGACGGCGGATCCCCTGATCGCCCTCCCGTCCACCAGGATGTTCGATTCGATGAACCTCCCCTCATCGTCTACCGACAGGTCCCTGCAGTCCATTGGTATCTCCGGACACCTGAGCCTGGGCGGCCCCATGTTGACCGTGACCTCGGTGCCCTCGCCCTCCCCCATCTTGAGATCCAGGGTGAGGATCCCCGCCAGGGTGTCAACGGTCATCCTCTCCATCTTCTCGTGGAAGTCATAGTAGTGCTTGGCCAGGCAGCGGATGCCGTTCCCGCACATCTCGGACTCCGTCCCGTCGGGGTTCATCATCCGCATCCTGCAGTTCGCCCGATCGCTCTTGCCAAGGTAGAGGATGCCGTCAGCGCCCACCCCGAAGTTGCGGTCGCAGGTCTTGACCACAAATCCAGGGTCCTTGGGGGCATCGTCGTTCCAATCCTCCAGGATGATGAAGTCGTTCCCGATCCCCTGATACTTCCAGAATCTCATAGCATCAGCCTCGAGGGTATCCTCTGATGTCGGAACATATCATCCAGGCTCTCCGCCTCCCTTATCAGGCTTGCGTTATCCCCGTTGACCAGCACCTCCCTGCACCTGGGGCGGGAGTTGTACTGGGAGCTCATGACGAAGCCGTAGGCGCCGACGTCGTAGATCGCCATCACATCCCCCTCATCCACCCTGGGCAGGAGACGGTCCTTGGCCAGATAATCCCCCGTCTCGCAGATGGGTCCCACGATATCGTACTCAAGCTCGCCCGGTAGCGAGAACTTGTTCGCCACCGCCGCGTGATGGTACGAGTCGTAGAAGGCCGGTCGGATCAGCGTGTTGAATCCGGCGTCTACACCCAGGAACCGCCTCTCGCCAGCATCCTTGATGTCGTGGACACGGGTCAGGAGCACCGTGCTGTCGGCAACGATGAACCTCCCCGGTTCGATGGCGATTCTCCTGATGGACGAACCGTCCTTGACGATCGAGGTGATCTCGCCCGCCAGGAACTCGATGTCCAGTTCCTTCTCCTCCGGTCTGTACGGTATGCCGATGCCACCACCAATGTCCAGGAAGTCGAGGGATATGCCCAATTTCTCCTCCAGCTCGTTGGCGAAATCCACCAGGACCTGGGCGACCTCCTTGAACGGCTCGATAACCAGTCCCCCGGACCCGGTGTGGGCGTGGATTCCCACGGGCTCGAAGCCAAGATCCAGGGCTTCCCGATACGCGGAGATTACCTGATCCTTGGGCACACCGAACTTGGTACCCCTGACACCGGTCACCACCTTCGCGTGATGCCCCGATCCCACGGTGGGATTGATCCTGATTGAAACGGGCATGCCGGTGACGATATTGCCCAGTCTTCTCATCTCGGAGAGGGAGTCGATGTTGATCATCACCTCCCTAGCCGTTACGCCCTCAAGCTCGCGGTTGGAGACCGATACGCCGGTGTACAGTATCCTGCCGGGGGCGAAGCCGGCCCTGATGCAGGTATCCACCTCCCCCAGGGAGACGGCGTCTATGCAGCATCCCTCTTGTTCCAGTATTCTGAGGATGGCCAGGTTCGCGTTGGCCTTGCAGGCGTAGTGGATGCGTGTCGGCATGTGCCCGTTGAACGCCTTCCATATCTTCCTGTAGTTGCCTCTCACCGCTGCCTCATCGGTCACGAACACGGGGGTGCCGAAGCGCTCCGCTATCTCCGTTGCGGGGAGCCCGCCGATCATCATGTTGTCGTCAACGCACTCGAACTTTCTCATCCTAATCACCGATGAACATGCTGTGAAGCTTCCTCACCACAGATCCAGAGGCCTGGCTGGAGACCACGAAGTTCAGCGCGACGTCCGAGGCGCCCTCCGAGATCATCTCCACGTTGGCCCCGGCATGTTCGACCGCATCGAATATCCTGGCCGCCACGCCGGGGATGTCGATCATGTTGTCCCCCACGGCGCAGACCAGGCAGACGTTGTCCTTGACCTTGATCCTCTCGATCTGACCGTCCTCCAGGGCATTGAGGGAGGCCAGCGTCTCCGCCACCGCGGAGGAATGGATCGCCACCGCCAGCGTGGAGAGCGAGGTGGACATGGCGTACGTGCTGACCCCGTTACCGGATATCGAACTTATTATCTTGCACACCAGCTGCGGGTCGTAGACTATCTCCGAGGAGTATATCTTGATCACTGAGAGATCGGGTTTGAAGGCCACGCCTCTCAGCATTCCCCCCTCCCTCGCTCTCAGATGGTGGATGGATGTCCCCATGCCCTCGGGGTTGAACGTGTTCCTCACCCGGATGAGTATGCCCTTCTGCCGGGCAGGTTCCATTGTCCTGGCATGCAGGACCTTGGCACCGAAGTAGGCCAGTTCCGCCGCTTCGGTATAGTTCATCTCCTCTATCGTCTTGGCATTCTCCACCAGTCTCGGATCCGCGGTCATGAAACCGTCCACGTCCGTCCATATCTCCAGGAGATCGGCGTCCAGGGCATATGCCACCACCGCGGCGGAGTAATCCGAACCCCCCCTTCCCAATGTCAGGGGGTGGCCCGCCTCGTCTATGCCGTAGTAGCCGGTGATCACCACGGTCTTCCCTTCGTTCAACAGGTGAAGCACGCTCTTCTTGAGGTTCTCGCTAGTCACCTCCAGGTCGCATGTCCCGCTGCCTGGGTGTCCCTTCGCCACTATGCCCGCGCTCTCGGAGGTGAGCCTCACCGCATCCATGCCAGCGTCCCTGAGTATGCAAACTAGGCTTAGGGAGGACAGTCTCTCCCCCCAGCTGGATATCGCATCCGCCAGCACGTTGGATGGGTTCCGCCCGTAATGGGACATGAGCTCGGAGAGCTTCTCCAAGCGAATCCTGATATCTTCCCGGTAGGCGGTCATGCTCTCCTTCGAGAGAAGTGATTCCATGACATCCATGTGCCTCTGGTACAGGGAATCCATCAACTCCACCAGTGGAGGATCCCTGGTCTCGATCCATGAGATCAGGAGGTTGGTGACATCGGACATCGCGGAGACCACCACCACCACCTTCCCCCAGGGCTCCTCGCTCACAATGTCCCTCACGTTCGACAGGGACTCTACCGATCCCATGCTGGTCCCGCCGAACTTCATCACCTTGATCATATTCCAAGCACCTCGTACATGCCGTGGACCTGTCCGTCCCTTCTCCCTGAAACCCAGTCGATGGCGGTGAGGCAACCCTCGGCGAAAGCCTCCCTGGAGTGTGCCCTGTGGGTCAGCTCAAGGCGTTCCATATTGCCCGCGAATATCACGGTATGCTCTCCCACCACATCGCCGGCCCTCACGGCATGGATTCCGATCTCCCTCTTCCTGGCCCCGACCTCGCCCTGCCTTCCGTGGACCATGTCACCGATCCCGGTGGCTTCGGAGATGATCCCTGCCGCTCTCACCGCTGTCCCGGAGGGCGCGTCCTTCTTCATGTTGTGGTGGACCTCGATTATCTCGACGTCATAGTCGCTCAGCACCCTGGCCAGGTTTTCACAGGTCTTCCAGAAGACGTTGACCCCGATCGAGAAGTTGGGGGAGACCACCGCAGATAGGTCATTATCCTGCACGCCAGTCCTGAATGCGTCCATTGCTTCCTGCGGTATGGCCGTGGTGCCCACGACCGCATTCACCCCCGCCTCGGGGACCTGGGGCAGGTTAACCTTCGCCGCGGATGGGGAGGTGAGGTCCACGTACACGTCCATGCCCATCAGCGTGGAGGCAAGGTCCTCCGGTCCCACGGCCTCCACCCCTGGAAACAGCTCCTCCCCAAGCCTTGGGTTTCTCGGGGAGACGATGGTGGCCGATAGCTTCATGTCCGGATGGGACTGGATTAACCTGCAGACCATGCTCCCCAGCTTGCCGCTGGCTCCTGCCACGGCTACGTGAATCATTTTCTCAATCCACCTCAAATGAGACCAAGGTCCATCAGGGTTCCGCGTAGGACCTCAAGGTTGCTCTCCTCCATCTCGCACATGGGCAGCCTCAAGCTTCCCGAGGGCTTCCCCATCATGTGCAAGGCGGTCTTGACCGGTATTGGATTTGTCTCAAGGAACAGGTGCCTGAACAGCTTTGACAGTCTGCTGTTCAGCTTCCTCGCTGCCTCAAGGTCGCCCTGGAGCATGCTGCCCACCATCGAGCTGATCATGTTCGGGACAAGGTTGGAGGCAACGGATATCACTCCCTGCCCCCCAGCGGCCATGATGGGGAATGTCATGCTGTCTTCTCCAGAGAGCACGGAGAATCCCTCCGGCGCCCCATGGATGATCTCCATCGCCTGCACGATGCTGCCGCTTGCCTCCTTTATCCCCTCTATACCAGGAATCTGGGCCAGTTCCAGTACTGTCTGGGGTCCCAGGTTCACCCCGGTCCTGCTCGGGACGTTGTAGACGATCAGGGGGGTGTCCACGGCCTCGGCGATGGTCGTGAAGTGCTTGACCATTCCCTTGGGGGTGGGTTTGTTGTAGTACGGGGTAATGGACAGCAGGTAGTCCGCCCCCATGTCATGGGCACTCCTGCTGAGCTCCACGGCCTCGTGGGTGGCGTTGCTCCCCGTACCCGCGATGACCTTGGCGCTCTTCACCTGGTCGATGACGATCTCTATGATCCTGAGATGCTCCTCGAAGTTGAGGGTGGCCGACTCGCCGGTGGTGCCGCAGGGGACGATCGCGTCCACTCCCCCGCTCTCCTGGAACTCGACCAGCTCCCTGAGACCGGCTTCGTCGATCTCCCCCTCCTTCGTGAAGGGGGTGATGATCGCCGTTGCGCACCCCTTGAACAATCAATCTCCCCCGAAGTGTTCCTTCAATATTAACCGGGTTCTCGTGGATTGGACGTTGTTGAACTTGCGGATTTTCTCGATGATCTCGTTGAGCTGGGGAGAGGATGCCACGTCAGTGATCGCCACGATATCCTCCTCACCAGTGACCTCGAACACCTCGGACACTCCGTTGAACTTCGCTATCTCGGAGGCCACCTCCGTGGTGTTGACGTTCACGTCTATCTCTATCTCGATTATCGCCTTTACGTTCTTGCTGCTGGTCTTGATTGTGAAACTCTGGATGATCTCCTCGTCCACCAGCTTCCTGACCCTGCTTCTGATCGTTCCCTCGGAAACCTTGAGCTGGTTTGCGATGTCTACGAAGGGCCGTCTCGAATCCTTCTTGAGGATTTCAATGATTTTCTCGTCTAGATGATCCAACATGGAATCGCCTCGTATGCTAACACGGTTGTGTTCCCACTATTCGTACGATTTTCGTAGATAGCGAAGATTTCCTATATAATAATTCCGAAAATAGAGATGTTTAAAAGGAATACAGGTAATATAGGCAATTGACGATAATTACTTCACGGAGCGGATGAAATCCAGCCACCGCCTTTGATCGTCCACCTTGTGCATCATCATCTGTAGCCTCACCTCGGACGCTGGACCGCTCCTCCTCTTCAGTTCGTCGATGGCCCTCTTAAGCCCCAGGATGTGGTCCAAGAGTTCGTCTGCCTCCTCCATGGTGATATCATCGTGCCTCATCCGGTCTTCCATATCGTCGACCTTGCACTGGAGGAGCATGGCCAAGGACATCGCCCCCCGTATCTCCTCCTCGGTCGGGGAGTCGCTGGCGATATAATTGTATACCGCGTCCCTGAGGTTCACCTTCTCGCCCTCTATGACCTCGGTTTCGGGTATCATCCTGCCCACCCAGAACAGGGAGGATCTGATCTTGGATAGGAGCTTCCCCCTGTCCGCCTCCGAAATGCTCTTCCGGGAATCCTCGCACATCTGAAATAACTCATCCGTACGGGAACGAGTGGAGCGGTCCCCCTCCCAGAATGGTACCCCCCATGGAACGGGCCCTGATTATGCCCCTGAGAGGCACCCCGCTGACCTCGTTGCGGTTGCTCTTGTTGACGATCACCACTACCAGTACTGGGTCCCCGCCGGCGTTGCGGATGTCCGTGATGGTCTCCTCGACGGTCCCCCCGGTGGACAGAACGTCGTCGATCACCACCACCTTCTTCCCATCGACCGAGGCGTAGTTCGAGCTGAAGGCACCACCCTTCTTGCCCCTCTCCGCGGGTGGCCGGTATACCACCAGCTCCGTCTCCAGCATCTCGGAAATGACGGTGGCATAGCAGACGCCGTTGATGGCTATTCCCAGAACAGAATCCACATCCAGGTCCCGCTTCTCCACCTCCTCCAGGATGATATCGGTCATGATCTCGCTCATGAGCCCTATCCTGTTGCCGTACACCCCCAGGCTCCGCCATCCGATCTTGACGTCCGAGGGCGGGTAGGCGCCCTCCGCCCCCTCCGTTACGAGGAATGTGACGGTGTCCACACTGACATGGAGTTCATCGGCGATCTCACGGTCGCTGAGACCCTTTTCCTTGTACTCCATGGCCCTCTTGACCAGTTCCTTGACATCGACCATGGTATCCCAAATACTAGGAACAGGTACTGGCAATATTAACCTTTCTGAACTCCCATGGTCTGAATAGGTGGATTTCCGGGAGCTGGGGTCTTTCAGCGTCCCGCGGACCTCACCAGGGACCAGAGGGCCCGGTTCACGGGGACGTTCACGTTCCTCCCTTCTCCTCTCAGGGTGATGGATCCCGTTATGTCATCGATCTCGGTCCTCCTGCCCCGCTCCAGGTCCTGGAGCATGCTGGACCTGTTGGTGGAGGTCTCCCGCACCACCCCCATCACCTTAGCGAAGGCCTCTTCTTCCTCAATGTCCACCTCCCACGCCCTGGCCACGTTCACGGCCTCCCTGCACACCTCCTCGATCAGGTTGGTCAATTCGGGGGCCAGTAGGCATCCGTTCTCTCTCCTCAGAAGGGCCGTTATCGGGTTGATGCACGCGTTCACGATGGCCTTCATCCACACCTCCCTGGTAATATCATCAGATAACCTGGTGCGGATGCCAGCGGAAGCGAATCCATCCGCCACGAGATCCAGGTCCTCCCCTCTTCCCGTGAGGGAACCGAGGACCATGTCCCCCTTTCCCGCCAGGCGAACCCTGCCGGGGCCGATCATAGAGGCGCCCCACGATGTCAGGCCGGTAACCGTCCTGGGGATTTTCTCGGCAAGCAGGAACTGATTGTCAAGACCGTTCTGCATGGATACTACCATGGATCCCCGACCTCCGATCCGCTCGATCAGGGGAATCGAGGGTCCAGTGTCATACGCCTTCACCGTTAGAAGGATGATGTCCGGGTGGACCGATTCTTCCACCTCGGTCACCGCTTTGGGTGTACAGGTCATCTCCTCCTTGCCCTCAATCCTCAGGCCCTCCATGTCGATTGTTCGAATGTGGTCATTCCTGCCCACAAGAGTGACATCGTGGACTCTGGAGAGCAGCCCTCCGAGAACGGATCCCATGGCGCCTGCTCCTAGGACAACTATTCTCATTCCTCAGTACCCTCCAGCCTCGTCTGGTTGGCCAGGGCGTGAGCCCTCCGAAGCGGCTCCGGTATCCGGTATCTCATCATGCGCTTGCATATCGACACGCAGGTGGGCAGCGATACCATGTGTCCAACCGATACGTATATTCCCTTCTTGCCGTCCTTCCGGAGCATGGTTCCTGCAATCTCCCCGTCCAAGATCACAGGCAAGGAGGCGCCATTCCCCTCCACCCTGCCGCAGAGCAGGCTCTTGGCCACTCCGATCGTGGGTCGGTCGAAGTAGACCCCCGCGTGGCAGGCTACGCCGAACCGACGTGGATGCAGGGACCCATGTCCATCGATCATGTACACCGCGTCCTCCCTTCCGAACAGCCCATCAAGGGCCGGGATCTCACGGTATGAGAGGTATCCAGGGATGTAGGGGAACCTGATCTTGGAAGTGGCGGTCTTCTCCTCCACCAGTTCCCCCGTTTCCAGGTCGTACGCGACAGCGGCCGCGTAACCCATCTCCCCCTGGTACGAGACATCAAGACCGACCGCGGTCCTGACCCCCTCAAGGCGGTCCACTTCCAACACGTTCTCCCTCAGTCTCCGCTGTTCACCCATCATCTCCTTGAGCACAGGCTCGATCTCGAAATCGGAGAAGCGCACCCCTACGAAGTCGCGCACCCCTCCATCGAGGATCTCCACCCCCTCCAATGTCAGCAGTTCCTCCTTCCTCTGGGCACCATGCCCCCTCCCCCCGTACCATCCGATCCCTCCATCGGAGTACACCACCCTGTGGCAGGGTATGACTACGGGTCTCCGATTCGCCGAGAGGATCATTCCCACCACCCTTGAAGCGCGCACGTCCCCCAGAGCCCTCGCTATGTCCCCGTAGGTGGAGACCATGCCCTCTGGTATCTGTCCCGTGGCCTCAAAGACCAGATTCGCTAGATCAGGGACCTCGATCCCGTCAGATCCTGGTGATATGAATTCCATCCACATCCCTCCTGGCTTCCAGAAATGTCACCTCTCTCGCTAGTGGGAGGGCCACGTTGAACACCGGCACCTCCTTCCTTCTCGAGCCAAAGTTATCCAGACTTGTCTGTCCTCCCCCTATGACGGCCTCCCTCCTGCCCCGGTGGGCGTGACCGTGCACCACAAGATCCGGTCGCCTCAACTCCAGCACCCCTTCCATGGCCCTCGACGTCATCTCCTCGTGACTCCGGGGGGTCTCCCCTCCGAGTGTGAGCCTGGACGGGGGGTAGTGGGACAGCATGATGAGCATGTCCTCTTCCCCCCTCTGGAGCAGTTTCGAGACCAGCTCCACCCTTTCCCCGTACGATCTCCATATCCCTGGGATGTTGTTCCTCTGCCACCAGGTGGGGCGGTCAAGGGAGCCCTGGGTCCCCAACACCCTCACTTTCAGTCCCTCCAGGTCGAGGTCGAGGATCTCGTCATCCAGAAAGGTAATGGGAATGGCATCGCGGTAGAGGTCGTGGTTCTGGGGGTACTCCTCGTTCCCGAACACTGCGAGTACCGGGGCGTCGGTGTGCTCTTTCAGCAGGGCGGTCGCTGTCCTGAAGGATTCCAGGTCGTCCTTTGCGGTGATGTCTCCCGCCAGCAAAAGCAGGTCGACCTCCTCGAGTCTCCTCAACGATGGGATGAGAAACTCCACGAACCTATCGCCGTGCAGGTCCCCGAAGGCCCCGATGAGCATGATTCCAAATCCGTGTCACCCATTAATATGAATGTTGGTCCCATCGATGCTGCGCGGTCGATGATCGCGAACGCTTTCGTCAAGATGGTCAAGAACTCATGTCAGAGGCGGTAGATCGCGTCCTGGAATCCATCGCATATCTCCGGGCACTGACGTGGAATATCCACATCGCAGCGCTCATCACCCGGCAATCCGGCACGTGCGGAATGGGCTAGCCGGATCCGTCACCCTCGGGGCTGACGCTGGCGGATGGCGCCCCCTCTCTGACCATGATCACAAGGATGATACTCACGAGCAGCAGGAGACCGGTGACCACCGCCGAGAGTGTCCAGTTCCCAGTCAGGTCCCTGAGGGTCCCGGCGATCACAGGGGAGAGAACGGCCCCTATCTCGGCCACCAGGTTCCACATGCCGAATGCCTGCCCCATCATCTCCTGCGGGGCCAGGTCGGAGGTCAGGGTCATGTGTACGGTCTGCATTGCCGCAAAGGGAACACCGATGCCGAACATGATGATACCGAGCACCAGGACGTCGTTCTCCCCCAGGTATAGATAGACCGCAAGGGAGAGGACCAGCGCCGCCACTATGCTGCAGAGGCCCACATAGGTCCACTTCCTGCCCCTTCCCCTGGCAACCGTCATGTCGCAGATCTTTCCCCCCAGGGGATAACCTATGGCATTTGCCACCCCGAACAATCCGGCGTAGATCGCCGCACCCGAGAGCCCGATATCCGAGGCCTCGGACACCACCAGCAGGCTCCAGAATCCGAAGAACCACAGCGTGTAGAGGATGGGGACGGCCGAAATGTACATCAGCAGGAGGTTGCCGTTCTTGAGTACCGCGGCGGATTTCTGTCCCAGGAGACGGTAGATCACCGCGACCAGCATCAGGGCGACCGCCACAACGGCCACCGCCTGCTCCACCGGCCCCCATCCCTGGTCCAGGGTGAGGACGAAGGTGGTCATGATGATCATCAGGAAGATGACGGAGTACAGTATGAGCCTTCCAACCGCCTTGAGGTAATTCTGCTTCCTCTCACCAAGAGGACGGATGAACCTCCATACTCCGAGGCCCACGAGTATCGTGGGCAGGGAAAACAGGAGGAAGGGAACGAACCAGGCGTTCTCATTCCCCCAGGCCGCGGCGGCAGCGTCAAGGATGTAGGGGGTGGTAACCGTGGCTATCGTGAGACCCGCGGAAAGTCCCACGAACACGACACCCATCCCCAATCCCTTCTTGTCCTTGGGACTCACTTGGCTGACAAGAGCCCTGTCGTTGGAGTAGTAGGCCCCCTCACCAAGCCCGGTCAGGACCCTGGCGGCCACGAAGGAGTTGAGCGATCGGGTGATGGCGCTGACGAGGGTGGCGACCCCGGCCCACAGGGTGCTGATGACCACCATGGCCTTCCTCCCGTGCCGGTCCCCCAGGTACCCGGCGGGGAACTGGGTGAGCATGTAGCCCGCAAAGAACATGCTTCCTATTATCCCACCCAGGGCATGGGGCATGGGGGCGTCCACCATGAACGCCACGTGGTTGTCGATCATCCATGAGACGATCGGTCCCGTGACTGTCCTGTCTATGTAGCAGAACATCCACGCCAGGAAAAGCCATAGCCATGCGGTGTGATATGGTTTCCAGCCACCACCCGGAGACTTGCCGCCCGCCATTCTTGATCACCCGATGACCATTTCCTGGATTGGCGGGCTGGAATAGGTCGAACAATGCCCATGGAGAAATGTTATCCATTCTATTAATCAATATCTCTGACGGAGACCCTACGCACTATTCATCGGTTCCGGTACCGGGGCATTGGGGAAACTGGACCTCGATCATCACGAGGTTCGAAGAGCAGCTGTCGAAGTAGTGTTCCTCGTTCCTGTCGAAGTACATGAAGTCCCCCTCTTCGAACTCCCTTACCTCCTTGCCGTTGTCCACCTCCCCTTTACCGGCGATCACGTACATCACCTGCCTCATGGGATGACGATGGATCCTCTTGGGGGAGCGCGTGGCCGGTCCAGCTATCCTCAGTCCAAACACCAGCTCCTCGTCGTTGATGAAATTGATGATCTTGATCTTGCCCTTCTGCCCCTCGACGTCGATGGAGCCCAGCTCTGAGGAGTTGGCGATCCTCATCTCCTCCCCCCATACCGCTCCCAGTGGAACAGGGATTCCATATCCTTCCTGTGCCTCGGCCCCGGGTCCTCCGCCGGATATCCCACGGCCATGCAGACCGTGACCACCAGGGGCTCGGGCACCATGAGGTATTTGGCCACGGCATCACGGTCGAAGGCACCGATCCAACAGGTTCCAAGACCCTTCTCCACCGCGGCAAGGGTTATGTGGTCAAATGCTATGGCCAGGTCCACCTTGGCCGATTTCTGGGTCGGGTCATCGATCCCCACGAGAAACGCGGAGCAGTCTGCGATGAACCCCTGATCCTTGCACATGGGAACCAGCTCCTTCTTGATCAGCTCATCCTGGATCACTATCATCTGCCAGGGCTGCCTGTTGGCTGCCGATGGTGCGATCCTGGCCGCATCCAGCAGTTCCATGAGGTCCCTCTGGGAAATGGGCCTCTTCCGGTACTTCCTGATACTCCTCCTCTTCTCGATCGCGTCGATCACGTTTATTCGATCACCTCTTGTTGACTATCAGATAATTCTAGTTCCGGATTGAAATCGTTTTGGGAAAGGGTTAAGTCCGGTGGAGGACGAATACTCGATGATGATCGATCCCCTCCAGGGATATCGCGAGATCCTAGCGGGTCGGAGGAGGCCATCCTTCCTCAGGTTGAAGGAGCACAGGCTCTCCCTGCCCGACGGTCTCTCGACCGAGGAGCTGTGGCGGATACACTCCATGGAGATGGAGCTCTTCCGCAGCGGTTCGGAGAGTGGATCGGGCGAGGTGGACCTCCTGCATCTCAAGGCAGAGCTGGCATACCGTCTCCTCGAGAACTGTCACCTCTGCGAGAGGGGTTGCGGTGCCGACAGGGCCTCGGGTGAGGAGGGACACTGCGGTGTCCTGGAACCGCTTATCTCGAGCGACTTCCTTCACATGGGGGAGGAGCCCCCGCTTGTCCCCTCGTATACGGTCTTCTTTGCGGGCTGCACCTTCGAGTGCGTATTCTGTCAGAACTACGACATCAGCACGAACCCCAGGGCGGGCATCCATCTTGAACCGGAGGCGATGGCCGATCGGATCGAGCGCAGGGCCCTTCCTACCGGCAAGGGGGACGTCCACCTGTCTGGAAGGGCTCGGAATGTGAACTGGGTGGGTGGTGAGCCCACCCCAAACATCCCCTACATCCTCAGGGTACTGGAGCTGTGCAACTGCAACCTGCCGCAGATCTGGAATTCCAACATGTACCTCTCCCGGGAGTCGATGGATCTGCTGGATGGGGTCATTGACATCTACCTGACCGATTTCAAGTACGGCAACGACGACTGCGCCCTCAGGCTATCGAATGCCCCCCGTTACTGGGAGGTCATCACCAGGAACCATGTCCTTGCGGGGAATCAGGGGGAGGTGATCGTCCGTCATCTTGTGATGCCCAACCACCTGGAGTGCTGTACCTTCCCCATCCTGGAATGGCTCTCGGAGAACCTTGGAGGGGCAGTGGTGAATGTCATGGCCCAGTACCGGCCCATGCACAGGGCCATGGAGCATGAGGACATCGCCGTTCCCCTAAGAATGGAGGATTATCTCAGGGCGAGGGAAAGGGCGTTGAAAATCGGTCTCCGGTTCATCGACTAGCTCTTCTCCTCGTTGAACCAGACGGTCATCTGAGGGAAAGGTATCGTGATACCGTGCTCCTTGAACTTGCGGTTCATGCTCTCCCTGACGTTGGAGGTGACGAGCCACTGGTTGTTCACGTCGTTGACCCACATGAAGAGCTTGAACACAAGGGCAGAATCACCGAAATTGATGAAGCGGACCCACGGGTAGTGTTCCTGGTCCTTGAGCACATGCGGCTCCTCCATGGCGGCCTCCATCATCAGCCTCTTGACCAGTTCCACGTCCGAACCGTACGCAACGCCCACATCGACCTTGACCTTGTAGCGGAGGTCTGGCTTCACGATGTTGGTGACCTTCTTGTTGGCCATGTCGTTGTTGGGGAGGATGAAGTTCTCGGAGAGGAATGTGTTGTACAGGGTGGTGGACCTAAGCCCTATGTGCGTGACCTCGCAAACGTCATCTTCGTACAAGATAAGGTCTCCCACCTTGAACGGCCTGTCCAGTAGTATGGCTATGCCGCTGAAGAAGTTGGATAGGGAGTCCTGGGCGGCAAAGCCGATCACGATTCCAAGCACCCCAAGGCCGGCAAGGAACATCGTGACATCATACCCGAAGTGGTTGAACAGCAACATCAGACCTATGAACGGTATGATGATCATCCCAAGCTTCTCGAACAGTGGAACCAGGGCATCGTCCAGGCCCATCTCGGTCTTGTTGGAGTAGGCGTGGGCGTATGAGATGAGCACGTTGTCGAATATCTTGTACGAGAGCCAAACTATCAGGAGGATGATGCCGACGGCGTAGATGTCCTCGAGGGCTAGGAGTATGTCCGACGGAAGGTTGAGTATTCTGAGGGAGCTGACCGCTCCGTAGAGGATGATTATTAAGAACACGGGACCCCTGACTATCTTCAGGATGCGATCATCGAGATCGGTCTCGGTCTTCCGGGTGAAGTAGTGGACGATGGGGTTGACCACGAACAGTATGAACAGGGCGATCCCGATCCACCCGAGGAGGGTTATCAGGAAGGCGCCGTAGGTGGTGTCCAATGGAGGGGGCATGGGGTTGTCCCAAATCCCGAATATCTTGTTGTTGCCAGCGGTGGTGCCGTATAGGGATTCCACCTGGAGTTTGAAGTGTCTGACCTGCGAGGTGGTCTCCTGGGGAGCGTTCATCTCGGTCGCGTTGAAGTACACCGTGAAGTCGATATTGGAGGTGAGCATCCCCCTTTGAGCCTCGATCATGACCAATAAGGTGGTGCTGTTGTTTGGATTGATGGTGAAGTACGAGGGCGAGATGGAGATGTCCAAGAATCTCACGCTTTCAGGTGATATGGAGGGTTGAACAATGATCGCGGAGGAATCGTTGTTGAACACCGCCCATTCGAAGGTGGTACTCTCCCCGGCGACGATGCTCTTCTCGTAAGTGTCCACATCGAAAATCGTTATGCTCTGCCCGCATGCCGCGGGGGCGACGCAGGAGAACAGGACCAGCGCTAGCGGCACTGCGAGAAGAATCGCCCTTGCCCTCATCTAATGGCGGTCATCACACCGTGATGATATATAACTAACTCACGCCTTACCAGAGATCCTATCTCTTTCGCCATCATCCCCATTGAATCACATGAAAGCCTTTTTATGCGTGGATTGGATAGCGGCCATCACATGGATTGGATGCCGATCCTGAAGATTGCCATAGCCTTCGTGATTCTTGTGCTGGCCTCCTGGTCCGACTGGCGATCCCGGATGGCATCCGATGGATTCTGGATAGTAATGGGGACCTTCGGACTGGTGCTTCTCGCCCTCCAGATATACGAAGCAGGGGTCTCCCCCCTATACTATCTCTTCCTGTTCCCCCTCGGGGTCTTCTTCTACGATATCTTCTGGGATCATCCAGGATTCCACGAGAAGGGAGGGGACGAGATCGCCCTGGCCCTGTTCATATCCGCCTTCATAGTTTTGGGGGCACTGTTGGTGATCTTCTGGACGGACATATTCCTGTGGAAGCTGATGTCTATCCTCATAGTGTTCCTGGTAATCATACTGCTGTACTACTTCGACATCTTGAAGGGAGGGGCTGACGCCAAGGCCCTCATCGCAATCGCCCTGCTGTTCCCCACCTACCCCACGTTCGGAGAGTTTCCCCTGATCGCCATTCCATCCGAGGCGATCCAATACCTCTTCCCGTTCGCCATCCTGGTGCTTTTCAACGCGGCCCTTTTCCTAATGATCTTTCCCGTGTCATTCGCCTTCCTCAACGCGATCAGGGGGGACGCCAAGTTCCCTGTGATGTTCTTCGGTTACAGGATGAAGATCGAGGAGGCGAGGAAGAAGTTCGTCTGGAGCATGGAGCGGGTCGAGGATGGTGGGAGGAGGATCTCGCTGTTCCCAAGGGGCGATTACGAGCACGGTGAGGTGTTGGACGAGTTGAAGGCGGCGGGGGCCGACAGGATTTGGGTGACGCCAAAGATACCGTTCCTTATACCCATGACAGTCTCCATCCTGTTCTCGGCCTTCGTGGGCAACATCTTCTTCTACTTCATGACATGAGCATGGCCGGTCTCGCACTCCCTCATAATCGGGCATGAGGCGCATGCGGGTCTCGTCCTGCAGTGCGACTTGGCCAGCTGGACCAGCAGGGCGTAGAAGGTCGCGAGCTCCCCTGGATCTGTGGAGAACTCCGACTCAACGAAGCTCTGTATTTCGTCGTATTCATCGGAAACAAGGAGACCAGTCCTGGAGAGGATCCGGGAGACATATGCCGCCGCAACGAACTTGGGTCTCCCACCAGCGAAGAGGAGGATGGAATCCGCCGTTTCCTTCCCAATGCCCCGGAGGGAGAGGAGCCTCTCCCGCGCCTCATCGAGGTCCCCCTCGAGCAGCTCACTCGAATCCCCGTCGAATTCCTCCTCCAGGTAGCGTGCAAGGGCTACGATCCTCTCCGCCTTCTGCCTGTAGAATCCGCAGGGTCTTACCACATCCTCGAGTTCCCCGAGGGCAACGCTCGAAAGCGCCCTTGATGAGAGCAATCCCCTGGATCGCATCATGTCCAACGACCTGGTCACGTTCTCCCAGTTGGTCTGCTGGGTGAGAATGCTCCCCACGATCACCTCGAAGGCCGAATCCGAGGGCCACCAGTTCTCGACCTGGAAGTGGGCGAGCAACATCTCGTAAAGATCCCGGAGGTCCATGGGTCACGGTAGGGTACCGTCGAGCAATAACGGTTGCCTCAGCTATTTAATCACGATGTTGAGGGAGCGACCGCAGTTGTCGCATCTCCCCCCGTCGAGACCCATCGTCCGGATCCTGAAGTCCGACCTCTCGATGGCCAGATTACCGCAGTCCGGGCAGTAGGTGTTCTCACCCTCCGGTGTAGAGACGTTCCCCAGGTAGACGAATAGAAGTCCCTCCCTCTCAGCAATGTCATGGGCCATCTCCAGGGTGGACAAGGGCGTCATGTCCACATCTGTCATCATGTAGTCCGGGTGGAACCTGGTGAAGTGAACCGGTATCTCGGGGGAGATGGATCCCACCCATCTGGCGAAGTCCCCGATCTCCTCCGTCGAGTCGTTCTTGCCGGGTATCACCAGGTATGTGAGCTCCAGGTGTATCCCCAGTGAGTAGGCCAGTTCCGTGGTCCTGAGGACGGGGTCCAGGGAGGCCCGGCACACCTTCTTGTAGAAATCGTCCCTGAATGCCTTGACGTCTATGTTCATGGCATCAAGATGCGGCGAGATCTCCCTGAGCGGTTCCTCGTTGATGAACCCGTTCGTAATGTAGGTGGTGAACAGCCCCCTCCCCTTCGCCACCTCGGAGGCATCGTGGGTGAACTCGTACCATACGGTGGGCTCGTTGTAGGTCCAGGATATTATCCTGCACCTCTCCCTCTCGCACATGTCGCTCACCTGGGCGGGGGTGATGTCGTTCATCTTGAACGCCTCCACCTTGGCCTGGGAGATGGAGTAGTTCTGGCAGTGGAGGCAGCGCATGTTGCAGCCCACGCTCCCCAGGGAGAGCGAGAGCTCTCCTGGCATGAAGTGGAAAAGGGGTTTCTTCTCGATGGGATCCACGTGCGTGGAGGAGGCCCTGCCGTAGATCAGGCTCATCAGGACGCCGCTCTGATTCTCCCTGACCCCACATATGCCCCTCTTGTCTGCGGCGATGACGCAGTTGTGAGGGCAGAGCTGGCACGACACCTTCCCGTCCGACTTGGTCCAGAATCTGGCCTCCCTCATGATATCAACCGAAGTGTTCCCAACCTCTGTTTTCTAGATCTACTACTTCTCTATCTCTCCTTAATACGTTTCCGGTGGTTTCCATACCCTTCCCTATCACCTTGACCTCAGGCAGGACGGCCCTGATCATCTCCTCGGCTGAGGGATCAATGGTGAACAGGAGCTGGTATTCCCCTCCAAAGTACAGCACCAGCTCCTCGAGGTCCGCGGAGCATGCTTCCGCCAGGTCCTTCACCCCTTCTCCTATGGGAATCGCGGACCATTCGACCTCGAAACCAACGCCGCTCGCCTCAGACAGCAGGTGGACGGAGTGGGCGAGACCGTCCGACACGTCGATGCATGAGGTGACGACTCCCGAGAGGGAGAGTAACCTTCCAGCCTCTGTCCGTGGTATGGGCTCCATCAGCGCCGTCCTTCCAGGGGCGAAGTTGATCCCCTTCTCTATCGAAAGGAGGCCCGCCGATGGAAGACCGAACCTCCCGGTGACCGCCAGGAGATCCCCTGGTCGGGCCCCAGACCTGGTGAGCAGCCTTTCCTTCTCCACGATTCCCACGGCGGTGCCCGTCAGTACGATCTCCACCCCCTCCTTGGTGTCACCCCCCACAAGGGAGGTGCCAGCGCAGAGGCAGCTTTCCTCCGCTCCTCTCACCATGTCCATGACCCTCTCCACTTCCAGGTCCCGGGGCAGGGCCATGGCCATCACCACCCCCAATGGCCTGGCCCCCATGGCGGCGATGTCGCTGAGGTTCACCGCCGCGGCCATCCACCCCATCTGGTGGTCCGTCATGCCCTGGGGGGAATGCGATCCTCCGGTGATGAGGTCCGTGCTCACGACCAGGTAACTGTCCCCGAGATCGATGCATGCCGCGTCGTCCCCCGGGCCGACGGCCACATCGCTATTCAGCATGGAGATCATCCTGGAGACGACCTCCTTCTCCCCAAGGTCCTCGAGCCTAACCATGTCCAAACGAGGGGGATTGACCTGAGAAATAGTTTTCTGAACATCCTGAGGTCGAGTCACTGAGTTCTAAGGTCCGTTTTCGTTCATTAGATGACATATTTGGAGGATTTAGCATTATAAGTGACCATATTGGCATGCGAATTACGAAATAAGTGAAAGTGGACCCGAGAACATCACATTCCCGCGTGCGGGAATCCCCAGAAGGATTAATTAGAACCTCAAGGATAATCATTGTTCCAATGAAGGTAGCGGTTCCCTACGGCGAGAAAGGTATCATTGAGGTCGATATCCCCGATGATAACCTCGCAGGGATAGTGTACCCGAACGAGGTCGAGTCAAAGGATGCCCTTAGTGAGATAAGGGAAAGCCTTGACGATCCGGTGGGCTCTCCCAGGCTGCGCAGCTTCCTTAAGGGATCCGAGAATCCCGTTTTCATCCTGAATGACGGCACCCGACCGACTCCCACCAGCAGGGTGCTGGAGGTGCTTTCCACAGGAATCAACCTCTCCTTTCCAAGGTACCTGATCGCTACTGGGGCGCATAGGGCGCCCACTGAGGAGGAGTACTATCTGATCTTCGGGAGGTTCTATGACCAGCTCAGGGGCAGGGTCCACGCCCACGATTCCAGGAGGGACCGGACAGTTTACCTCGGAGAGTCCAAGAACGGAACCAAGATGTGGATCAACGAGATGACGGTGGACGCCGACAGGTTGGTGATAATCACCAGTGTTGAGCCTCACTACTTCGCGGGTTTCACCGGAGGGAGAAAATCAATCCTTCCAGGCGTGGCCGCGTTCGATACCATCGAGCAGAACCACAAGCTGGCGATGAGCAATGAGGCCAGGTCCCTGGTGATGGAGGACAACCCTGTCAACGAGGATATGATTGACGCCCTCAAGGTGTTCGAGGGGAAACCCATCTTCGCCATCCAGATCGTCCTGGACAGGCAACACAACGTCTACAAGGTGGTGTCAGGTGATCTTCAGAAGAGCCACAAGAAGGCGGTGGACCACGCCATGGAGGTATTCTCCGTGGACATGGGGGAGAAGGCGGATGCGGTGATCACCGTGGCGACGCATCCAATGGACGTGGACCTATATCAATCCCAGAAGGCAATGGACAACGCCAAGTGGGCGTTGAAGGAGGGCGGCAAGCTGATCCTGGTCTCGAAATGCAGGGATGGGATCGGGCAAGCAACCTTTCTCGAGCAACTGTCCTTATCCGATGACCCCTCCCAGATCTTGGAGAACCTCAAGGCCGAGTACAGGCTGGGTTTCCACAAGGCCGCAAAGATGGCCGAGATTGCCCTGTGGGCGGAATTATGGGCCGTTACAGATCTGGATCAGGGCACTCTCAGCAGAGCGAATATCCGTCCATTCGATAACCTGCAGGCTGCCGTGGACTCCGTGCTCCGGTGGAAGGAGGACGCCAAGATCCTTGTGTTGATGGACGGAAGTGTCACCGTACCCAGGGTTGATTGAGATGACAGATTTGAACTTCATCGACATGAAGCATCTGGAGAAGATGTGCGATGCCCCGATGACCTCATGTCCGTTCGGGGTGAACAATCTCAAGATCGGATGCGAGGAGATCGACTCTGATATCGAGGTCAAGGAAATGGTGGAACCGATTGGCTCCCTCCTTGAAGAGTGATATGTTAGCCAGGATTCGTCAGTATGGCGATTTGCGGGAAGCCAGGGCCGAATGGCAGCACCTCGGACTACCGGACATCCTAGATGATGAGCGCGAGCTGTTCACCAAGGTATTCGCCTTCGTGGAGGATGCGGACCACGGACTCCTCAATTCCCTGGCGGCGGACGTGGATGATCTGGGAGGCAAGACGTTCAGGTGTGACGCATCGATTACTAGGATGTTCATTGCAGGTTCCCGTCAGATGCTCTTCGAAATCGGTGAGGATGATTCCCCCGCATCAAGGGCGCTGGGGAGGGCAATCACCAACTTCCTTAATGAGGTCCCAGGTCACCTCAAACTGGGCGGAATGGACCTGGTGATGGACCGGACGCTGGTGATGGGAGTCCTCAACGTCACGCCCGACTCCTTCTCCGACGGTGGAAGGTACGACGGGACTGAGAAGGCGGTCACCAGGGCATTGGAGATGGTGGACCAGGGCGCTGATATAATCGATGTAGGGGGGGAGTCCACCCGCCCCTTCTCGGATCCGGTTTCCGAGCTGCAGGAGGCGGAGAGGGTTCTGCCAGTGCTCAGGAGGCTGGTAGACAGCATTGACGTCCCCATCTCGGTGGATACCAGGAGACCGACTGTGGCCCGCCGCGCTCTTGAGGAGGGGGCGGCTATGATAAATGATGTATACGGTCTTAGGGATCCGGAGATGGTCCGGGTGGTGGCTGACGGCGGGGTTCCGGTGGCGGTAATGCACATGAGAGGGGAGCCCAAGACCATGCAGAAGGACATCCATTACGACGATGTGGTGGGGGATATCATGCTATTCCTGGATCGGAACACGCGGTTGGCCTTGGAGGCCGGCGTTGACCCGGGCAACATCATCATCGACCCGGGAATCGGCTTCGGGAAGACCACGGAGAACAACCTGGAGATCATCAGGCGGCTTCGCGAGTTCAGGTGCATGGGTCTTCCCATCCTGATAGGACCTTCACGCAAGGCCTTCATCGGCAGGATACTAGACCTCCCGGTGGAGGATAGGTTGGAGGGCACCCTGTCCGCAATGACGGCATCAATCATCAATGGTGCTGATATTGTCAGGGTCCACGACGTCAAGGAGGCCAGGAGGGCCACGAGCATCGCTGACGCCATTAAGAAGGCATGATTTCTCATCAAAAACCGGCCACGATTGCGATTACCATGAAGGCAATAGCCGCCCCGATGTAGAAGATCGCCATCCTCCTAGATGTCTTCTTTCTCTTGGCCATGAAGGCATTCTTGCACTCGTCCGAACAGAACTCTTGCCCCTCTGGGGTGGGTTCATCGCAGTATGCGCAATGCGAATGGGGTGGAAGACTCGCCGGCATCGCCCACAAGAACTCCTTTGGGCTACTTAATCCTTTTCTGAACCTGCTTGGTTTCCAAAGAAATCGAGCGTCATCGCGTGTACGATCCTGGAACATGCCACAACGCTATCGATGCTAACGAATTCCATCGGCTCGTGCCCCCGCATCCGCTGGGACCGAACACCACCGACGGGATTCCCGAATGGTTCAGGACCCCCGCTTCTGACCAGGCGGCCATTCCGCCTATGTTCAGGTTAATACCCTCCCTCGTGGCACCCTCCAGTAGATACCCTCCAAGCTCACCCTCCCCAGCATGATCGGGGGAAAGGGAGGGGTTGACGCTGTCTATGGAGACAAGGTCGCTCAGCAGCTGGATGGTGGAATCCCTGTCTACAGAATCATTCCATCTTGAACAGGTCGGTGGAGAAGTATCTCATGCCTGTATCTGGTATCATGGTCACCACCCTGTCACCGGGTCCCATCTCCTCCGCGACCCTGAGGGCCGCTATCAGGTTTGCGCCGGATGAGATGCCGCAGAGTATCCCTTCCTCTCTAGCCATTCTCCTGGCCATTGCAATTGCCTCCTCATCCGACACTATCTCCACGCTGCTGATCAGCTCGATGTCCATCACCTTGGGGATGAATCCATCGCCTATGCCCTCTATCCTGTGGTCCCCCTTCTGGTCGTGGAGTATCGCGGAGCATCCCTCTGGTTCCACCGCGACGATTCGGGCTTCGATTCCTTTTTCCTTGAGATGCCTAGCAGTGCCCATCAGCGTACCCCCCGATCCCACACCGGCCACGAATGCCCTGAGCCCCCTTCCAGCCTGCTCCACCACCTCCGGTCCTGTGGTGAGCTGGTGGGCCTTCACGTTGTCAATATTCTCGAACTGATCAGGCATCCATGCTCTGTTATCGCTGGCCAGGATCTCCTTCGCCTTGGTCATGGCCCTGTCCACGTTCACCTCCGTGCCAGGGGTGAACACCAATTCCGCCCCGTAGGCGGTCATAACCATCTTTCTCTCCTCGCTCATCCTGTCAGGCATGACGATGGTGATAGGATAACCCTTGATCGCCGCGGCGAGCGAGAACGCGATGCCGGTGTTACCGGTGCTGGCCTCGACGATCCTGTATCCGGGCTTGAGTTCCCCCCTCTTCTCCGCCTCTTCTATCATGTAGAGGGCTATGCGATCCTTCACGCTGGCGCTGGGATTGAAGAACTCGAGCTTGACCAGGATATCCGCCCCGCTCTCCGGGACGATTCTTCTCAGCCTTACCATGGGTGTGTTGCCGCTCAGCTCAAGTATGTGATTCGCCACCTTCATGTTCACCTCAATGGCGACACTCCTTTAACTCCTTTCATTCCCTCTTCAATGGACCTCAATCTTTCAAAGGTCAATTGTCGAACACCTCTCCTAGAATCCCCTGTGGTTCAGTGAATTCCTGCGGGTGCTGACGACCCCCTGGATCCCCTCGTTTCGAATCCCGTCATCGTATCAATCCGACTATTCCCCGATGGTGACTTCTAGGTGTTACGAAATCTGCATATTCCAGGAACGATGAAGAATGTATTAGGTAAATATCGATTGAAATTGCGAAAATTATTATATCCATGAAATCTGTGGGGGCCTAGTCCGTACGCAGATTACGGACATCCGCACTTGCTTGAGAACGGAAATTCATCGATTTCACTAGGGGTATGCTTGATGAAGAAGATCATGATAAACCTGGACAAGTGCCTTGGCTGCAAGGCATGTGAGATTGCCTGTGCGAAGGTGCACTCTTCCTCTGATAGTTTCGCGGAGGCCATGAGGGAGGATCCAAAGCCACAGTCCCGGATAAAGATACAGAGGGGGATCAGGGTAAGGGATGAGGAGGAGCGGAGAGCACCCTTCGGTGAATCTAAGAAGAAGCTTCCCAGAAAGGCCGTCTACGCTCTGCGTTGCAGGCACTGTGAATACCCACGGTGCGTGGATGCATGTATCACTGGAGCGCTGAGCAAGACCGAGAACGGTGTGGTGATACACGATACAAACAAGTGCGTCGGGTGCTGGATGTGCATCATGGCCTGCCCGTACGGTGCCATCAAGAGAGATCCGGCGGCCAAGGTGATCATCAAGTGTGACATGTGCCCTGGTCGCGATGTCCCGGCCTGCGTTGAGGCCTGCAAGACCAGCGCCATAATCGTGGTGGATGTCGACGCTATCCCCGGATCGATGGGGGAAGAGATCGCAGAGGAGTCTGGTTGAAATGGACAGCTTCAAGTACATCATAATCGGGAACAGCGCCGCCGGTATAGCCACAGTGGAGGGCATTCGGAAGCTGGACAAAGACGGGAGCATAGCGGTGATCTCGGACGAGGACATGCTCGCTTATTCCCGCTGCCTGACATCATACTACATCAAGGGCAAGCTGGACAAGGACGGCCTCCTGTTCAGACCCAAGACGTTCTACGAGGACTTGAAGGTCGAACCCTTCCTGGGCAGGGAGGCCGTCAAGGTCGATCCCAACGAGCAGTGGGTAGGTCTTGAGGACGGGACGCGGTTGGGCTACGAGCAGTTGATGCTGGCGACCGGGGCCAGCGCAGTGATTTATGATATGCCAGGGAACAAAAAGAACGGCGTCTTCGCTCTGAGGAGGTTCGAGGACGCCCAGAAGATCGTCGCAATGGCCACCAGTGGCAAGAAGGCCGCGGTGCTCGGCGGTGGCCTGGTGGGCCTGAAGACCGCCGATGCCCTGCACGCCCGCGGGATCGAGACCTGGGTCATAATCACCTCCAAGCAGGTCATGTCGCAGACAATAGATCCCGAGGGTGCGAAGATCATCCAGGACCGGCTGGAGGAGAACGGACTGCACGTCATGACGGGCACGAGCGTGGAGGAGATACTCGGAGGTGACAGTGTCGAGGGGATCAGGGTATCCAGCGGTGCGGTGATGGAGATCGACATGGTGATTTTCGGAAAGGGCGTGAATCCAAACATCCAACTGGCCGTGGATGCCGGCATCGAAACCGACTACGGCATCCTGGTGGACGATCACATGCGGAGCAGCATATCGAACATCTACGCCGCGGGGGACGTGGCGGAGGCCAAGGACCTGGTCAACGGTGGTCACTACATCCATGCCATTTGGCCCAATGCGGTGGAGCAGGGCAAGGTCGCAGGGCAGAACATGGCTGGCGGCAGCATCGAGTACGAGGGCGGGATGGGGATGAACTCGGTGGAGCTTTTCGGGCTTCCATCGATAAGCATGGGCATCACCAAACTGCGCAAGCCAGACCCGGCCTACGAGTTCCTGTCGGCCTTCGATCCTGAGAGGAACTTCTACAGGAAGATCGCCATCAAGGAAGGCCGTCTGGTGGGAGCGGTCTGCATCGGTCAGGTGGAGAACGCGGGCATCTTCGGGGAGTTGATCAGGCGGAAGATCGATGTAACGGGGATCAAGGACATCCTGCTCAACGAGGGATTCGATTACGCCAAGCTCCACGACCTAAACATCGTGGATGATGAGGATATGTTCGTGAAGGCGAAATAGTCGGACCCCTTCGCTAAGAATTCATTTCCGCCTCACGGGTTGGAGATTGAACAATCTTCCCTATCCTAAGCTCATGCCACACATCATGTCTCACGCCATGTGGAGGATCCTCGGCGTTCCTGAGGAGAACCCGCCCCCTTCCTCCAAATATCATCAATGTTGGTGAAGGGTCAGTGATTCACCTCTTCAACGAATCCCGGAGGTAAACGGTGGTGATCATTTTCGATGGGGGCTCATATCGTAGAGAGAGTGTGAGAGATATCAGCGCGCCCGTGAGGCGTCATACCCCCGCTTTCCTAGAGTGTGGGTCCCACCCTCCAGATGTCGACGAAGCGGTAGCCCATAATCTCGGCCTTGGTATTCTTGCCCGAGGCGATTTTCAGCACTTCGTCGTATAGCCGCTCTCCCGCCACAGGGATGGTGGTGCCAGAGGTGATGATGTCAGAGACATCCACATCGATGTCGTCCGCCATCGTCCTGGCGGTATTGGGGTTGCCAGTGACCTTCATCACGGGTACCACAGGCAGGCCGAAGGGTGCGCAGAGACCTGTGGAGAACACAACTACCTGGGCCCCTGCCGCCATGAATCCAGAGACGACCTCGACCTCCCTCCCGGGGGAGTCCATGACGATCAGACCCCTTTCGGTCGGCGTTTCGGCGTACTCCATGACCTCGTTAATGGGCCTGCTTCCCGCCTTCGCTATTGCCCCGATGGATTTCTCCTCGATCGTGGATAGACCGCCCCTTATGTTGCCGGGCGTTGGCTGGGATCCTCTTATGTCGACACCGGTCTTGATCCCTTCCTCCTCTATCCTATTCACGATATCAAGGAGGCGCTTGGCCACCTTCTCGTTCTTTGCCCGCTTCGCCATGATGTGCTCGGCACCGATGATCTCGGTGGTCTCCCCGACGATGACCGTTCCATTGCGGTCGATGATCATGTCCGCCGCGTGGCCCGAGGTGGGGTTCGATGCCAATCCTGATGTGGTATCTGACGCCCCGCACTTGATGCCCACGGTAAGGTTGGAGAGGTCGAAAGCCTTCCTCGTGCATGAGGAGGCCTCCTGGGCCATCTCCCTGGCGATCCTGACTCCCTTCTCGATCGCGTTGAGGGTACCGCTCTCCTTGTGTATGCCCACCACCTCGACCCTCTTGCCCGTCCTCGCTATATCGTCGGCCAGCCTCTGGGGGTCAATGGCCTCGCAGCCTAGGCTGACCACGAGCACGGAATGGCAGTTGGGATTTGACCCGAAGCCGACCAGGGAGCGTCTGGTCATCTCCAGGTCCTTTCCCATCTGTATGCATCCCTGATGGTGGAGGAAGCCTCTCGCGTTCTCCACCCTGTTCTCTATCCTGGTAGCGACCTCGTTGGCGCACACCACGGAGGGAAGGATGGCCACGTGGTTCCTTGCGCCCACGGAACCGTTCTCCCTCTCGTAACCCTGGAATGTGTCGACGGGCATCTTATTCCGCCCCCTCCGCCAGGTCGCCCCTGGCTCTCAGGCTCTCGATGTTGTGGACATGGACGTGGTCCCCTCTCGCGATGTCGGAGGTGGCACCGCCGATAACCTCACCGTACTTCATGATGCGTTCTCCTTTCTTGATATCCCTGATGGCGAACTTGTGACCATAGGGTATGTCCTGGGTGATGGAGACTTTCATCTCCTCACCGTTCTTGATGGTCACGATGTCGCCCTTCTTGATCTCGCCGAGCGCGGTCGCGACGTTATCCTCCGCGCTCAGCACGATGGCCTTGCTCATCTAATTCCTCCATTCTCTATCATCCTATATGGATCTTGAAGATTGAATAACTAATCGCTTGGATGGGGTTACCTCATATCCGGGGGGACGGGAAGAACGTCACCGCCATGGTGTATGATGCCTATCCGTGCCTCCTCCCCGTGCTTCTCCAGCGCCCTGTCGATGGCCTCCTGAACGGTCTCCACGTGGATCAGGTCCATCGATGCCTTCTCCTCTGGCGTGAGTCCCTTGGACACCATGTATGTGTCCACGTCCTGGGTCGACTTCCTGATCACCAGCAGTATGGCCCCCGCTACCCTATCCTCCACTTGGTCGCAGAGCATCATGTCCTTGATCTCACCGTAGCTGGAGGTGCCCTTCTCCGAGATGAAAGGATGATTGCCGATTCCGTCCGGAGCGGCGCTCACGAAGATGAGACTTCCCCCTTCCCGTATTGTCCTCCGGGCGTACGAGAACGGTTTGGTGGCCTGCCACATGTCCGCGTCGGCGGGTCTGGCCTCCATGATGACTATGTCCACCTTCTCGTCAATCTCCTTGACGAAGATCTCCTTGGACCTGGCCATGCCTGCGTTGTGGGCCGCGACCATGTCCCCGGCCACGACCTGAACCAACTCCTTACGGGAATTGAACACCACGTTCACCAGGAATCTGAGACCCACCTCTCTGGCGACCGCCCTTATCTCATCCAATGCCTTGTTCTGGGTGGTGCCGGCGAAGCTGAGAATCTTCTCGTCATCCTGGCAGATCAGGAAGTGCATTGCTGCCGTCGTAACCGGCCCGGTTATTCCGGGCTGTACGATCTTCCCCCCTCCCGAGAAGCCAGCAAAGCAGTGGGGAACGATGCTCCCAACCCCTATGAGGAAGTCGGAATTGTAGGCGATCCTGTTGACCTTGATCGGTGTGCCGTTCTCGGTCTCGCCTAGGTCGATGAGATTCTCATCCTCCATCCACTCGTGGTTGATCACCTTCACGCGCGAGTGGTTCTCCTTCCCCACACAGTCAATGATCTCCTCCTCGGTCATGTACCTGTGGGCCCCTAAGGCGATTATTACGGTGATGTCATCGTCGTTTATGCCCGCATCATTCAGCTCGTCAAGCAGTAACCGGAGTATGGTCCTTCTGGGGGTCGGCCTCGTGAAGTCATCCACCAGTATGACCACCTTCATTTCGGGGGACACCATCTCTCCAAGCTTTTCACTTCCTATTGGCCTGGATAAGGCCTCCATCACGGCCGCTTCCTCGTCCTCGACCATCGCGGCCTCCTCTGGCCATAGTTCCCAGGCAAGCCCTCTTTCCGGAATCTCGAATTGGTCCTCTTCATCACCACAGAAGACAGAGAATCTCGTCCTGCCCATTGTTATCGCCAATTAGCAACTCCCTATAATTATTGTTCGTCTACTATTTTCCGTTTCTGTCATCTAACACCCATATTCCGAATAACCTCTATATTTTAACGAAATACGAATAAATATCAACCGTTCTCATGCTCGAACAATGGTTTCTTATCCATCATCCGATGGATACCAAGAGCATTTCTTCTGTGAGGGTTCAGGAAGCACTTTTTTATTTCCTTATCAATATATGAAACCCGTTTTAATTATAACCCAGGCATTGTTGAAAACCGCCCCTATCTATGATGATATTCACCCATAATAATCGGGTGATTGATAATATCGAAACAGCCCTTTTCTATCCTCAAGTCGAACCCCACGTATAGGGCGACTTCATGCTGGGGACCTCAAGAGGGACAAAGGATCGTTCAAGGATAATAACGATTTTCGCAGTTGGGATATTCGCACTGATAATGCCGATCGGCATTCTATTCAGCGGATTCCCTGCGATAGCCTGCTGTGGCGACTCCTCCTCCGCTCAGATGCAATTCGAGGACGAAGCCATGCCCGGACCTGATGGTGGAAATGACCTGACCACGGAGGGTCTTCTGCTGACCTATGCCCAGTCACCAGACAGCCTCCATTATTTGACCTTGGAGGAGGCTGATTCCCTTAAGGCCGCGGTCGGAACCTACGATTCAATGAAGGAATACAACCTTCTTATCGAGGATCACGGGACGGGTCTCGCTCCTCCCACGGAAGCGGAATGGGGCGAGATGGTGGGGAGCCTGATAGTCCTGGAGGCCGGGGAGATGACCACCCTCTCCTTCCCCACATCATACGACCTCTCAACCGACCCATACTTCCCTGAGGTGAGGAGTCAGGGCGGGCAGGGATCATGTGCCGCATGGGCGGTCACATACTACGCCTATGGATATCTCGAGGCCAAGGACAACGAATGGGCCGACGCCTCCACCGGCAACGATGCCCATCTCATGTCCCCAGCGTTCACCTATAACATGGTGAACGGGGGATACGACTCCGGATCCTCGATGAACAGCAACAGCAGGATCATCAGGGACTGGGGCGTTCCGTCGCTCGCGAACATGGAGTACGACTGGCACGATTACACCAGCTGGGGAAACGAGTCCGCCTGGAGGGAGGCCCCGCTCCACCGCTCCTATGATTCCCATTCCATATCCTACTCCGGCGACAGCACGGTAGATACGGTGAAGGACCTGGTCTCCTCAGGTACGCCGGTCGTATTCGCCATCGATGCCGGGGAGTACACTCCAGGATTCTCTGACGGCAATTACATCATCTCCTCCTCGGAGTACGATTCTTCAACGATCAACCATGCCCAGACCGTGGTGGGCTACGACGACTCATGCGCTGATGACGGGGATACCGGGGCATTCAAGGTGGTCAATTCCTGGGGGTCTGGATGGGGAGATGATGGGTACTACTGGATAACATACGAGGCGTTCAAGGAGATCGGAAACCTCCTCTGCCTCCGATATCTGGTCGACATTAATGACTACGATCCATCTATCCTGGCCACTTGGGAATTCGACTCGGCCCCGACCAGGGAGGCGGATTTCGAGGTCGGGATAGGCTCCCGCTCCTCACCTGTGGATCACATTGACCCCTATTACTCCAAGAACGGGAACGGATACACCCACGTCTTCCCTGACTTCATGTGCCTGGACATAACCGAATTTCAGGCATACTACAGTATGGGGGATCAGGACTTCTACCTGGAGATATCGCCATCCAACACTGCCGGTGACACATCATCATTCCGCATCGAGATCTACTCCGGAGGATACGTGCCCGGGACCTTCACCCAGAGATCGAGCGAGTCGCCCGACGTTCCCATGACCAATCCAGGATACGTGACGAACACCATGGACACCAGTGAGGACATCACCTCTCCATCCATATCGATATCCTCCCCGACGGAGGGTCAAGTGCTGGCCTCCACCTCCCTCGTAATAGGGTGGAATGGATCTGACTCGGGATCGGGCATCGACCACTACGAGATCAAGATGGATTCTTCCCCTTGGATCAACGTGGGGACCCAGATCAGCTATGCCTTCACCGATCTTGACCAGGGATCCCACAGCGTCCAGGTCAGGGCCCATGACCGTTCCGGCAACAATGCGACCGATTCAGCCTCATTCCAGGTCGATACCCTCGCTCCGCAATTGATCATTGCATCTCCCCCCGATGGGTCGGTGACCAACGTCACCTTCGTTACTGTGGAGTGGACGGGCTCGGACAGCGGAACGGGCATAGACCACTACGATCTGCGCCTGGACCA
>CAZQLP010000002.1:19550-48024 GCA_964594225.1 uncultured Methanomassiliicoccales archaeon | reverse complement strand
ATCCTTGCCGGCTGGCTCGCTTCTCTGGCATAGTCGATCAGCCCAGATCGGTGATCGACGCCGTGGGTAGAAGGGTGGAGATGGAGAGGTCGGGTCGCTTCTCGGCGTGCTGCGGTCACTCGAACTGGGTCAACTGCGACGCTCACACAATGGATTGGCAACTGGAGAGGTTGGGGGAGGCATCGGAAATGGGGGCGGAGATGCTTATCACCGCCTGCCCCAAATGCCTGATCCACCTTTCCTGCGCCCAGAGGAATCTTTCCGAGAAGATTGTAAGGATAGAGGACCTGCATGTGCTGGCCGCAAGGGCTCTCCGCCTCTGAGTTCACTCATCATCATCCATGACTATGGTCTTGCCCTCGGCTTTCCGCTTGATGTGGCCCCCGGGTCCGCCACGCTCTATCCTCGCCTTCTCCATGCACTCTTCGGAATCGCACACGAAGGCGGCAAAGGCGAAGTACTTCGCAGGTCTCCCGCAGAACTGACATTTCTCCTTCTCTATGTCCATCCTACCTTGATCATCAAGGTGAAATAACCAATTATCCCCCGTTGACAAGTCTTATCTGCGTTGCCCCGGTACATTGCGGGGATGGCGAACCTCAACGTGGCAGTTATCGGTCCTCCAGGATACAGAAGGGATATAGGACGAAGGGATCGATATGGATATCATGTTCCACAATCTGGAGGTGGAGGATGATAATGGTACTCCGGAACTGCATCATGTCAGAGCGGATCTCCCCCCTGATAACTGGGATGGTGGAGGAGGGGTACGAACTCCTCGATGACGACCGCGTCGAGATCAGGGGGGATCTGAGGGTAGTGGGAATTGCGGAGTTTGCGTAACGGCTCGCTCGCATCCACCCGTTGAATAGAAACTGGTATAAGGCAGACTGGCGATTTTAGCGAACCGTGAAGACCTCCTCCGTTGGCAGTGCTCTCGGAACGCTGTTGGACTCCTTGGATGCCGGGACAGAGCTCTGGAAGTGCCATCAATGTGGACAGTGTTCATCGATATGCCCCAGTTACCGGAACGGAGGGATAAGGACCAGGGAGGTGATGGAGCTCGTCCTAATGGGGGACAGGAATGTCCTCGATGAGGGGTCCATATGGCTGTGCACCATGTGCAACAGCTGCACCGAGAGATGTCAGCTGGGTGTGGACCCCGCCAGCGTCATCAACGCCCTGAGGAACCTCTCGGCGAAGGAGGGGAAGGCACCGGAACATTTCAGGAAGGAGGCCACCCTCTTCATCCAGACCGGGCTCTCGTTCCCGGTCACTGGATTCACGAAGAAGATGAGGGAGGAATTGGATCTGGAGCCTCTGGAAGTGACCGAAAGGGCGCTGGAGGATCTCAAGATCATAATTGACGATACCGCGATGGGGGATCTGGATCTTGACTGAACATTACCTATTCAGGGGATGCCTGATACCCACCCGGCTGCCCTATCTCGAGAAGGCGTCGGTGGATGCCCTTGACATCATGGGGACTTCCCGGGAACTCCTTCCGGACGCCACCTGCTGCATGGAGCCGATAGGCTTGAGATCAATGGCACTTGACACCTGGAAGATCGCCGCGGCCAGGATGCTGGCGATCGCCGAGAGGGGCGGCAGGGACATCATCACCCTGTGCAACGGTTGCTTCATGTCGCTCAAAGAGGCCGAACACCTCCTATCGAACGAGGAGGAGAGGAGGGAAGTGAACCGCATCCTGTCAGGGATCGGGCTGGAATACGGCGGCGGGACGAGGGTCAGGCACCTGCTGGAGATAGTGCACGATCTGGGAGAGGAGAGCGTTCGTTCAATGGTTGTTTCCCCTCTCGAGAACCTCAGATTGGCGGTCCATCCAGGGTGTCATCTTGTGAGACCTTCTAAAATTCTCGAAGTGGAGTCACCCTATTCCCCAAGGATGCTCGCCGATGTCGCCGAGTGGCTGGGTGGAGAAGTCACATACACCCAGGAATGGCCGGGCTGCTGTGGGGGCGGGCTGGCTGGGGTGGATGATCAGGTCTCGATGGGGATACTGAACGAGACCGTGGGCGAATTCAGGGATGCTGGGGCGGAGCAGATACTGACGCCCTGCCCCTTCTGCTTCGTCCAGTTCGACGTGAGGCAGAAGAAGGGGCTTCCGGTGATCTATCTGGGAGAGATGATGGCGATCGCTTTCGGGGCCAGGCCAGAGACGTTCCTGAGGCATCACAGGACCAAGTTCGACATCTAGGACTCCTCAGGCGACTGAATCTTGGTGATGTCCAGGCTGAAATGGGCCGCCCGGGCGGAGTGGGTGAGCCATCCCATCGAGATAATATCGGTGTTCGCGGCGTAGCTTGTGGCATTGTCTGGGGTTATCGAGCCCGAGACCTCCACCAGGACATTCTCGTTCAGCTTCTTCACCGCCAGATAGGCCAGCTCCACCTTCTCGGGGGTCATGTTGTCCAGCATGATGATGTCCGCCCCCGCTTTCACCGCCTCAAGGGCCTGCTCCACGGTCTCCACCTCCACCTCGATCTTCTTGAAGAATGAGGCCTTTTTGGCCATGGACACGGCCTGGGTGATGGAACCCACCACCTTCAGATGATTGTCCTTGATCATGATGGCGTCATCGAGGCGGTAGCGGTGTGGATCCCCACCACCTATCATCACCGCTTTCTTCTCGAAGTACCTGAAACCAGGGGTGGTCTTCCTCGTGGCGGCCACCTTGACGTTCTTGTTGGCCTTCTTGCAGGCCACGTTGATCTGCCTGGTGGCGGTGGCGATCCCACTCATCCGCATGAGGAAGTTGAGTGCGAGGCGCTCGCCGAGCAGGATCTTCTTTAGGGGGCCCTCCACCACAAGAACATGTTCTCCCTTGGAGATCGTGTCCCCGTCCCGTGCCATGGGGAAGGTCGAGGCCCCGAGGATGCTGAATATCTCTATGGCCTCCTCCATCCCGGCAAGTGTGCAGTCCTCGTTGGCCTGGATTCTGGCGTTCCCTAACTCATCGTGGACAAGGAGATCACTGGTGATGTCGCCGAAACCTGTGTCCTCTTCGAGAAAGTCCGCCATCCTGCTCATATGTGCCAAAATAACAGTTACCGAATATAAAGTTAATCTATACCTGGACAGTCTGGAGAAAACTGGTTATCATTTCAGATTCGCACAATCGAAAAAGACTGGATTGGATATAATCGGTTGGAACGACATGTTTCCTGTGACCGCGCTCGGGTATCTGGGATAGTGTCCAACTCCCCGAGTGAAGGAGGAATCTACATGATCGGTTCATAGGCGTGTCCTTGGCGCCTCGATCACGGATGGGGGAGTTTGGGAATATCACAATCTCCAGGGCTGGCGTCACAGTTCGTACCAAGAGTCAAGATCGGGGAGTATGACGTTATACCCATCCAAATCCATGGCCAGCTCCTCCCTGTTCTCTCCGTGGCAGAGCACCACGTTCTCGGGATTGCAGGCCTTCACGAAACTCACAAGGCCGTCGTGATCGGAGTGGGCGGAGAAGTCGAAACGCTGCACCTCGCAGTTCACCTTGACATCGACACCTCTGTCGTTGATCACTCCCTTTTCCATGAGCATGCGACCGTTGGACCCCTCCGCCTGGTACCCGGTGATCAGAAGGGCGCTCTTGGGGTCGTCCTTGATGCTGCTGAGGTACCCCAACACAGGACCCCCGTCGAGCATGCCTCCAGTGGTGACTATCACCTCCCCCTTCATGGCCATCTGCCTTTGGGAACGGGACCTCACCTCCTTGAACCGCCTCTTCGCCCTCCGGAACTGCTTGTCGTTCCTGAGGAACTCTGGGTTCTCGAGGTACAGCCGATTGACGGTCTTGCCCATACCGTCCACCCACATGTCGTACTTGAGCTCCTTGAGCACCAGCATCATCTCCTGGGTTCGACCCACCGCGAAGCAGGCCACCACGGCCTTGCCGCCCCGTTCCACCACTTCCTTCACCTTCTCCTGGAAGGCGTACTCCGTCTTCAACCGGTCTGGCTGCCTCCTGCCAGCATAGGTGGACTCCATGATGAGATTGTCGCACTTCACGGGATGGGCCCCCCACACCAGCCTGGTGTTGGTGGTGTTGAAATCCCCGCTGAACACAGTGGTCTGGTCCCCCCTCAGCTCGTACATCGTGGCTCCCGGGACATGCCCGGCGCTGTGAAGTTCGACCTCGAAGCCGGCGATGTCGATCGTGTCACCGAAGGAAGTGGGAATGAAGTTCCTCATGGTCGAACGAATGTCAGGAGTTTCGAACGGTCGGGGGAATCCCTCCAAATCAGCCACCTTCAGACTGTCCTCCAAGAGGAGCTTGGTGACGGAGATCGTGGAGGGAGTCGCCACGAACTCGGTATCATACCGGCCGCATAGCCAGGGTATCATGCCGCTGTGATCCAGGTGTGGATGTGTGAGAAAACCGATGTCCACTGGGGGAGCGGGCAACGGGTACGTGGGGGGTTTGGCCACATTCATACCGTACTCGAATATCAGATTGGCACCCCTGTTCTCAAGGAGCATGCCCATTCTCCCCACGATATTGGCACCGCCTAGGAATTTGTATCTCATTCTTCTACCTCTGAGTCCTGATATCCCATGATCTGGATGATTACCTGCCTCGATCTTGGCCTGACGTCCATCTCAAGAAGGACCGCCTGCTGCCAGGTACCGAGGTCCGCGATCCCGTGCTGGAATGGCAGGGTAATCGAGGGAGAAAGGAAGGACGCCCTGATATGGGAGTGGCCGTTACCATCGCCCCACCTCCTGTGATGATCGTAATCGATCCCCTTGGGGAAAAGCCTCTCGAGCGCGTCCCTCATGTCGGACTCCAATCCAGGTTCATACTCGATGGTGACGATGGCGGCGGTCGATCCAGGAACGAATGCGCAGACGATTCCGTTGGAGATCCCCGACTCGGAGATGGCGTTGCCTATCCCCCCAGAGATGTCGATCATGTCCCCTTCGCCCTTGGTCTTGATCTCAAGGACCTTCCTGAAGCCGGTCATTCTATTCCCGCTACCCTGACCTGAATATAAACCTTTTGCGGTGTGCCCAGCCTTCTCATCAAGTACCTAGAAATGTGTTTTCTGCGGAACTTCCTCAGAGTTTCGAGTTTATAATTTCGAAAATAGTTAATATCCTAGAAGGAAATTATCATTCGTGTCTGAGTTTGTGAGATTTGGGAACTACTCCCTAAGAAAACGCAATGCAAGAAAGATCTGGCTTAATTCGTCCTTTAGGGTGCGGTTGATAAAGTCGGGGATAGAGAAAGCCGGGAGCATAAACAAACTCGGGCGCGAGCTGGGATATCGCAGCAGGGTACACCCCGGTTGGAGCATACGGCAGATCCTGCTTGGAAAACAGGCATTCCCTTACGAACGTCTGAAGAAGCTGGCAGATTTCCTCAACTATCCCCTTGACGATATCATGACACAAAGGGCCGATGAGTGTCGTGTAACACCTGAGAACACCCGTAGAGCTCTCCAAGAGTGGGGCATGCACTATTATCTACCCCGGTGATGTCTGACAAATATGATCAATAAGTCTGCCATTTAATTCCGATTCTGAAAACAACATGATGGTTGTTAGTTTTTCATCCCAGTACATTCAATCCGCATAATTATTTATAGTATTATGAGGATAATCAACATGTCGGACATTTTGTCAGACCGAAGGGATGGGAGTGTTGTTCAAGCGCCGTCGTCAGGATCAGGTCACGCATTCGCTGATCAACAGGGGCGTATACAGGGTACCTGATTACTACGAGGATGACGAGGGGAAGAAGTTCAAGGGTGCAAAGGTGGCCTACAGCTTCTGGAGCGCTGTGAAATACACGTTCTTCCTTTCGATTCTGCTCTGGTGGCTCCCCATCTTTGGACAAATGATCGCCGGATACGTGGGAGGAAGGAGGGCTGGTACCCCATGGAAGGCCGTCGCGGCGGCCATGATTCCCGTGGCAGTATTCTTCCTGGTCATCATGGCCATGGACGTTGGAATAATTCCAAGCGAGATCTATGGGATCTCGCTGTCACCGGGGGCGTTACTTGGTTTGATCGCTGCCCAAATTCCTGTCATAGAGCCTTTCGTCAACTTCAGCATCATGTACCTCGATTCATTCCTGGAGGCCATCCAGGCAACAACATCACTGCGACTTGATAGCTACATCATCACGATCGCTTTCGCATACATCGGTGGGATTCTCTCCGAGCAGACCAGGAGGGAGATGGATTACATTTCTACGACCGGTGGTCCCAAGACCACTGTTATCGTTGAAGGCAACAATACCTCCCCCCAGGAAGTCGCCGAACCATCTCATTCCTGGTCTGCTCAGTTACTCCAGCCTAGGAGGAGAACCGCTGCCCCCATGAGCTTCGAGGAGATGACCTCCCTCGGGGGCAACGCCCATGTGAGGAGCGTGTCGGAGCAGGATATGCGGCCCACTCGCCGCATGCCAATGGAGGAGGCGGCGGGTGACATCGACCCCAGGGAACGCAAGATGCTACAGGCCAGGACCCAGAACATGATCAAGGATCAGAAGAAGGTGGAGAGGAAGGTCCACGGCAAGAGAAAGGGGCTGCCCTTCGTGAAGAAAAGCGGGGGCAGGAATGGCCTGGTAAGGGCCAGGCAGGCAAATCCGATGCCTGGACCTGAAGAGCAGTTGCAGAAAAACAGCGATTGGAAGTTCATCTGAGAAATCCCTCTAGATCAGACACTGACCACTCTCCACCTAACAGCTATTTTCAGAGTACTTTTCAGGGTGCATAACCAGGTGGCATTTACTTAGAAGGGTTTTTATAGAACCACCATTTAACCGGAAATCGGCGATGAATAGATGTTCTGTCCAGAATGCGGTTCGTTGATGTTTCCAAATGGTGAGATTTTCAAATGCAGCAGGTGCGGTTACGAGAAGGAGACACAAGGCACCACTCAGACCTTCAGGACCAAGACCAGGGAGAGGGAGATAGCGGTCATCGACTCTGATGTCCCCACACTGCCCAAGACCCGGGTGGAGTGCCCCAAATGCGGGCATCATGAGGCGTTCTGGGTCCTTAGACAGACCCGGGCCGCAGACGAACCCGAAACGAGAATATACAGATGCACGGAATGTGGCCATTCCTGGCGCGAATACTAATTCCAGTATTCGGTCCTGAGCAAGGTTTAATTACAGTTATTTCGTTTACAACCAAGGGTTAATCAATGTTCCATGCCAAGGTCAGGTCCGAAACCCTGAAGGGCATCGTCGATATCATCTCCACTCTGGTCGACGAGGCGAAGTTCAATGTCAATTCCGATGGTTTTTCACTAAAGGCCGTGGATCCGGCCCATGTGGCCATGGTCGACATGGAAGTTGACAAGGTCGCATTCGAGGAGTTCGTCGCCGATGATGCCGAGTTGGGTATCGACCTCGATAAGATCAAGGATGTCCTCAGACTCGCAAGATCGGGTGACATCATAGATATCGAACAGGACGAGGACAGAAACCGTCTCATCATCAACGTGGGCAATGTCAGTAGGAGAATGAACCTGGTAGACACCACTGGAATGTCCGATCCCAAGGTGCCGAATCTCGACCTCCCCACCAAGATATCGGTGGTGGTGGATGAGCTCCAGAAAGGAATCAGGGCCGCCGAGAGCGTCTCCGATCATATCGCCCTCAACGCCAACTCAGAGGGATTCGAGATGTTCTCTGAGGGTGACACGGATACGGTCAGCCTCAAGCTGGACAAGGAATCCCTGGCATCGCTGGAAAGTGAGGAGGAGGTTCGAAGCCTGTTCCCTCTGGACTACTTCTCCAACATGATCAGGGCCATTTCAAGTGGCACCGTGGTGGAAATTAGCCTCGGCAACGATTACCCTGTCAAGATGAAGTTCGATGTTGCTGACGGCAACGGCAGGGTGAACTACCTGCTAGCTCCAAGGATCGAGAGCGATTAGACATCGTTCCAGCAATTTGGGCCGCAATCTCAACCAATTAAAAAAGGCTTTTAATGCCTTCGCCCATTACTGCTCGAACTCCACATCCCTATAGTGAGGTGGCCTGTAGTGGTTAATAACAGTGAAGATGAGATCTTAGAACTTGAGAGAAAGGCCAACACTATCAGAAAGCACATACTGATCATGATCCACGCCGCAGGTTCCGGACATCCTGGGGGATCACTCTCCTACGCGGACATCATGACAGCCCTTTACTTCAAGATCCTCAACCATCGCCCCTCCGACCCGGGATGGGAAGGGAGGGACAGGCTGGTCCTCTCTAAGGGCCATGCGGCTCCCGCTTACTACGCATCCCTGGCGGAGAGCGGTTACTTCCCGGTGGAGGAGCTCAAGACCCTTAGGAAACTGGGAAGCAGGCTGCAGGGCCATCCATCCCGTTCCAGGACACCTGGGGTGGAGATGTCCACCGGTTCTCTCGGGCAGGGACTGAGTGTTGCCAACGGAATGGCCCTCGCCGCCAAGCTCGATGGCAAGAGCCACAGGGTGTACTGTCTCTGCGGTGACGGGGAGATGGAGAGCGGTCAGATATGGGAGGCCGCCATGCTGGCATCCCACTACAGGCTCGATAATGTGACGGCGTTCGTGGACAAGAACGGCCTTCAGATAGACGGCCCGACTGAGAAGGTGATGTGCTCGGAACCCCTGGGGGAGAAGTGGAGGGCGTTTGGATGGCACGTCATCGAGATCAACGGCCACGACATGAGGGAGATCCTCACAGCCTGCGAGAGGGCGAAGCAGGTGAGGGGGAAGCCCACTATGATCATCGCCACTACGGTCAAGGGCAAAGGCGTATCGTTCATGGAGGGGTCCATTAAATTCCACGGGAAGTCACCGAACGATGAGGAGCTCAGGATCGGCCTCGAGGAGCTGGAGGGATCCAGATGAGCCGCGAGTACGCCGCCCAGAGGAAGGCATATGCCAGGGCGCTCGTGGACCTGGGAGAGGAGATAGAGGACATGGTCGTGCTGGATGCCGACCTCTCGGGCTCCACTCAGACCGCTAGGTTCGAGGAACGGTTCCCAGAGAGGTTCTTCAACTGCGGCATAGCGGAGCAGAACATGATGAGCACCGCGGCCGGGTTCGCTGCCAGCGGGAAGACTGTGTTCGCGTCCACCTTCGCCGTCTTCGCCACTGGGAGGTGCTGGGACCAGATTAGGCAGTCCATCGCGTATCCAAGGTTCAACGTGAAGATAGTCGCCTCCCACGCGGGCATAACGGTGGGAGGAGATGGGGCCTCTCACCAGATCGCGGAGGACATCGCCCTCATGAGGACACTGCCCAACATGACGGTGGTCGTGCCTGCCGACGCTAACGAGACCTACAAGGCCGTGAGAGCGGTTGTGAATTGGCCCGGCCCCTGTTACGTTAGACTGGGCAGGGTCGAGTTCCCGGTCGTAACCTCTGAAGACGATCCGTTCCAAATAGGGAAAGCGACCGTAATGAGGGAGGGCGAGGATGTCAGCCTTGTGGGTACCGGGCAGATGGTGGCGGCATGCATGGATGCCGCCAATGTCCTCTGGGAGGAGGGGATCTCCGCGGAGGTGATCAACATGTCCACCATCAAGCCGCTGGACGAGGAGATCCTTTCCAGGACCGCGAGGAGGACCGGAGCGATGGTCACCGCCGAGGAACACAACTACCTCACCGGGCTGGGAAGCGCGGTGGCATGTTGCCTGGTTGAGAACGAGACCGTGCCCATGAGGAGGGTCGGCATCCCCGACGTCTTCGGGGAGTCGGGGGAGAGCGACGAACTCATGGAGAAGTACGGTCTGACCAAGGACAGGGTGGTGGAGGCCGCTCGGGACGTGATCAGGAGGAGATCGTGATGAAGATATTCATCGATACCGCCAACATAGACCAGATCAGGGAGGTCAACAGCTGGGGAATACTGGATGGGGTGACCACCAACCCCACCCTTGTGTCGAAGGAGAACAAGGAGTTCAGGACGCTGGTGGAGGAGATATGCGAGGTTGTGGACGGTCCGATAAGCGCCGAGGCGATCAGCCTCGACGCGGAGGAGATTGTCAGAGAGGGACGGGAGCTCTCCGCCATACACCCCAACATCAACGTCAAGGTCCCCATGACGGAGGAGGGGATCAAGGCGACCAAGATACTCTCGGGTGAGGGCATCGATGTCAACGTCACCCTCGTGTTCTCGGCCGCCCAGGGCCTGCTCGCGGCCAAGGCTGGAGCCAGGTTCATCTCCCCCTTCGTGGGGAGACTTGACGACATCGGTCACGTGGGGATGGATGTCGTGGAGGAATGTCTAGGCATACTGTGGAATTACGATTTCAACGCTGAGGTGATAGTGGCAAGCGTCAGGCACCCAAATCACGTCATTGAGGCGGCCAGGATGGGAGCCCACATAGCCACCATTCCTTACCCTGTACTGAAGAAGATGTTCAAGCACCCCCTCACGGACATCGGCATAGAGCGTTTCCTCAGGGACTGGGAGAGGATCAAGGACCTCTAGGCTGGTGAAGCGGACCATCGATCTCATCGATTTTTCACCGCGGAGCGGGTCCATCCTCTCCCTGCAAGCGGGTTCATCAGTGCTCACAAAGATGCATATTCCCGGTACAGACATCGGTTGCCTCGGCCACGGGAATTTGACTGGGATTCGTGTCGATCCCCACATCCCGAAATATTGAATAACGGGGCACGTCCATGATGGTGACGTGGCCAGGACCATGGAGGAGCTAGCCGAGCTCTGCGAGAGGGTGGAGTCGGTGAGCGGCCGGAACCGCAAGGTGGACCTCATCGCGGAATTCCTTGGTTCCATCGATAGGGAGGAGATCGAGCCCACGGTCCTTCTCCTGATGGGGAGGCCCCTCCCTGAGACCGATTCCAGGAAGCTGGACGTGGGCCCAGCCATCATGGGGAGAATCCGGGAGGACGGGAAGCAGAGCACGCTCTTCGATGAGAGTGTGCAGCTCGTGGACGTCCTGCCAATGCTCTCCAGGATCACCGATGCCACCGGTCCAGGGTCCAGGCGGCTCAAGGAGAACCTGCTGAGGAACCTGCTTGGCAGGCTCTCGCCTCGTGGAAGGAAGTACCTGAGGAGGAGCCTGTACCGTGAGATGAGGATCGGTGCCAGCGAGGGCGTGATGCTGGAGGCCATCGCCAGGGCATCGGGTAACGAAGTGGAGGTCGTCAAAGAGGCCAACATGCTCCTCGGTGACTTGGGAAGGCTGGCGGAAATGGCCATGGATGGAGAGGACCTTCATATCTCGGCCAGGATCTTCATTCCCGTGCGACCCATGCTGGCGGAGATCGTCGATTCCGTGGAGGAGGCGCTGAAAATGATGGGAATGGCTTCCCTCGAGTTCAAGCTGGATGGCGTGAGGGTGCAGATCCACAGGAAGGGGGAGGAGGTGAGGATCTTCAGTCGGAGGCTGACAGAGGTGACGGACAGCCTGCCGGAGATCGTGGAGCTCGCGAGGGAATTGTCCCCTCACAATTTCATCGTGGATGGGGAGGTGATCGCCTTCAGGGACCGCCCCCTCCCATTCCAGGACCTGATGAGGAGGTTCAGGAGGGTCGGGGGGATGGAGGAGATCAGAAGGATTGTCCCGGTGAGACTCTTCCTTTTCGACATTCTCATGAGGGAAGGGGAGGAGCTGATGGACCTTCCATACGGGGAGCGGCACGATCTACTCAGCGCAATGGTGCCCTCTGAGATGCTGGTCCCCCGGATAGTTACCTCCAGCACGGAGGAGGGAATGACCTTCTTCGAGAGATCCCTGCGAGAGGGGCACGAGGGGCTGATGGCAAAGGACATGGAGAGCCCTTACATCACGGGAAAGGGGGGTAGGAGATGGCTCAAGATCAAGAGGAGCCACAACCTGGACCTGATCATTGTGGCGGCGGAGTGGGGACACGGGCGGAGACGGGGTTGGCTGAGCGACTACTACCTGGCAGCGGTCGACGGTGACGGATACTCCATCGTGGGGAAGACTTTCAAGGGACTGACCGACGAGGAGTTCAAGTGGATGACCAGCAGGCTCCTTGACCTCAAGATCGATGAGGAGGACCACGTCATGAGGGTGGAACCTCAGGTGGTCGTGGAAGTGGCCTTCGACGAGATCCAGACAAGCTCTAGATATCCATCGGGAATGACATTGCGCTTCGCAAGGATCAAGGCCATACGGGAGGACAAGGACCCGGTTGAAGCCGATCCGATAGAGGAGGTGGAGAGGATATACGAAGCACAGTTCCTTTCCAGGGATCGGTTGGACGGGGAGACGGATCGGGAGGGTTCAAAACAATGATATACGTGTCAGGGATTCGATAGGTCATGGCTCCCGAAATTGTGGTGGTGGGGGGAGGACCCGTGGGCTGCCGGGTCGCGACCGGCACCTCCGCCCATCACGAGACACTCGTCCTGGAGGAGCACCCCGCACCGGGAAGACCGGTGCAGTGCGCGGGCCTGGTCACTCCGAGGGTGATAGAGATGGCCGGGGCGGATCGGAGCGTCCTCAACAGCCTGAGGGGCGCGGCGATACACTTCCCTGGCGGGGAGATCTTGGAGATCCTCTCGGATGAGGTCAAGGCCGTGGTCATCGACCGAGAGGAGTTCGACATCGTTTGTCGGGACAATGCCGTCGATTCGGGGGCGGAGTACCTCACCGAACACGAGGTCAAAGGGCTCTCCATCGGAAGCGAGAGAGCAACCCTGGTGACCAAATCGCCCTCGGGCGAGGGGCGTTTCGAGGCATTCCTGGTGGTGGGGGCCGACGGCTACAAATCGGGTGTGGCTAGATTCGCTGGTCTCGGTCCCAGCAGGGAGATCGTGAGGGGAATCGAGACAGACGTGGATATCCAGGTGGAGGACCAGGAGAGGGTCCAGGTGTTCCTAGGGAATAAAGTGGCCCCTGGCTTCTTCGCCTGGGTGATTCCCTGCGGTGAGTTCACCAGGGTGGGACTGTGCGTTTCCAGGGGAAAACCAAACCAGTATCTGGACCCCCTGCTCAGAAGGACAGACCTGGACGGGGGTAGGAGGATGAGGACGATGGCGGGGGCCATTCCCCTGGGGACCGTCCCCCGGAGCTACAGCGACCGGCTGATGCTCGTGGGTGACGCGGCGGGCCAGGCCAAGCCCCTGAGCGGTGGCGGCCTGTACACTGGGATGGTGGCGGCGGATCATGCCTCGATCACCGCCAACATTGCCCTGGATGAAGGGGATCTGGGAGCCCGTAGCCTTGCCAGGTACGAGAAGGGGTGGAGGGGTGAGCTGGGCAAGGAACTCGACAGGGGATATATGTTCAGGAAGGTGTTCCTACGAATGAGCGATCGAAAGCTGGACGATATGGGCAAGGTGCTCATGAGACCGGACGTTATGGACATACTGAACGGGGGCGACGTCGACCATCCGACCCTGTTGGCCCCCCACATTCTGAAGCTGGTGCCCTCCCTGGTCAAGTTCTCCCCCCAGGTCCTGGGATCGCTCCTTGCCCGCTGAGGTGGCTGACATGAGGGATCCAGAGGAGACCGGGAACGGAACGAAGTTGGCAAGGGTGCCTAGGACGGCGACCGAGGATTTTCGGAGAAGGCTCAACGCGGTCGGGGGGTTGAGGGGGGACAGGAGGATCGTGGAGGAGAACGACTTTCTCCTCGTTCCCTTGAAGGACTGGGTGAAGGATCAGATGGTCGTCGCGATGGGCGGCGAGGTGCTGTGGGGAGAGACTGACCCTAGATCGCCATTCCAATCCCCAATGGAGAGGATACTGGCCGAGATCGATGTTGATGAGGGGCTGAGGGACTTCCTCCCCCACAAATGGGAGAAGGTGGGCGATGTGCTGATAATGAGGTTCCCGGTGGAGCTGAGGGGACTCAGGGGGGATTTGGCACGTACATACGCGGACATACTGGGAGCTAAGACCGTCTGTGACGACGTGGGGGGGGTATCGGGCACCTGGCGAAGGCCCAGGATTGAGGTCGTGCTCGGAGAGGAGACGGAGACGGTTCACAGGGAGAACGGCATCCTGTACATGATGGATGTCATGAAGGTCATGTTCTCATCCGGGAACGTCGACGAGAGGCGGAGGATGGGGGAGATGGACTGCAGGGGAGAAACGGTGGTGGACATGTTCGCGGGGATCGGCTACTTCACCCTACCAGTGGCGGTTCACGGAAGGGCGGAGAAGGTGATCGCCTGCGAGATCAACCCCGACGCCCAGTACTACCTCTCGCGGAACGTTCACCTCAACGGGGTGGAGCGAACTGTGGAGATATTCAAGGGGGACAACAGGGACCTTCCAGGGAGCGGATTCGCGGACCGGGTGATAATGGGATATATGGGGACCGAGGCATTCCTGGAGAAGGGATTCGAAATTGTTGCGGAGGGGGGGGTAATTCATTACCACGACACGCTTCCCGTGGACACGGTGGACGAGATCGAGCGCGTCCTTCTTGGGGCCGCTGGGAACCGCAGGCTGGAGATACTGTCCATGAGGGAGGTGAAATCCTATGCCCCCAGGATCTCCCATTACGTGGTGGACCTGAGGGTAGACCCTTAGTCTCTCTCGATCTTCTCCACGGCACCGCTGGCATCCACCAAGACCTTGAGGGCGTCGTGATACCCCTCCCCATCGGACCCCATGAGATTGGAGGCGAACTGCGAGAGATACTTTCCGAAGTCCTTCTCCTCGTTGGTGAACTGCCACCCCCTTGATTCCGCCTCGCCCAGGGCCGAGATGAAGGCATAGTTAACGGCCCTCATCCTGTAGCCCCTGGATCTGACCTTCTCGATGGCCCTGAGGGTGGCCTCACTACCCTCGGTCTTATAGGTGCGGGCCAGTGTGTCGGAGAGATCCCCCACATCGCCCAGCTGGGAATAGGAGGGGAGGGAGGAGTGGACCTCCCGGTTCATGCGCACCCTGTGGGCCTCCTTCAGGAGTGAGCTGGGCGCTCCGTCCTTCACGGATTGTCTGGCAATCTCCACATCCCGCTCATCCGCCACTGCGGAGAGCAACGCGTCCTCGTACTTCCCCCAGAGGTTCGCGATGATCCTCCCGGCGAGGTTCGATTCAGAGACTATGGGGATGTTCCTATCCTTCAGCAAGTCAAAGATCGCCTCCTTCTCCACCTCGCTCCCCCTTATCCTCTCCAGGAACGCCTCCTTATCCTCACCGAAGCACTGATCCCCAACTATGTAGACGGATGCCCCTGAATCCCTGATGTATCTCAGCTTCTCATCCAGGTATCTGGTCACCAGTGTCATGTCGTCCACCTCCCCTGAAATATACTCGCTGGAGAGCGAGGATGAGATGGTGTGGTCCTGCGCAATCTTGCGGCCTCCCTCTCCCAGGTATACGAAGTCGTGTTCGACGTTCACCTGGAAGTCGTCGGTGGGCTCCCTGGCCGCGATCCTGGAGGAAAGGCTCTGAACCAGGTTGACGTCCTTCAGGCATTCTGAACACACCTTGATGGTCCTATTGGCCGATTTCCAGGTCACAACGAGCTTCGAGTGGGCATCATCGTGACCGCAGGTGCCCTCCCTGTCAAGCTTGTACGGAGCGTTCCTGAGCATCTCCTCGACATACTTGGACGGCGCTCTGGGGTCGGATGAGCACATGAGGAGCTCATTCGTGGAATAGATGTGGATGTCCCTCTTCCTGGCGATGTCCCAGTATGCCAGGAGTCTCAGGTCAGGGTCGTCGTAATGCTGGACCCCGATGAGCTTCTCCTTATCCACCTTACCCCTGACGGCGTAGGAGACCTCCACCGTGGGAAGCTTGGCGGACGCGAGGAATGGTATCTTGCCCGCGGCCGCAAGGGAGATCGTGGCGGCGTAGGCCCTGACCAGCTGGTCACCCCTCAACGCCAGCAACTGCAGCCTGTCGGAATCGTCAGAGAATTTCTGGACCTTCTCCATCTTGCTCAGTATCTTATCGAAATGACATTTCCTGCACTCCTGGAGACAGGAGGGTATGAGGAGAGCAGGATTCTTTGCCAGTTCCAACGATCTGTCCAGAAGCTCCCTCTCCAGTTTCTTCGGGGTGGCCTTCGCACCTTTGAATTTTCCACGTCTCGCCATCAGTATGCGCAATGGGGGATGTTCGCTTAATCCTTTTCCTAGGAGGACTGAGCTAGACGCCATTCCGCGTCCGGGGACTCCCTTTCCGGTAATGGATGCGAAGAAAATTAATCTCAAGACGTTTCTTGGAAAATCGAGTGATGAGTTGAGCGAGAAGAAAGAACGCGCCATGGGATATCTCGAGGGATACGAGGCAGGATTGAAGGAGGCATGGAAGGACTTCATCAGCCTGTGCACCAAGGGCTATCAACCCCGGGAGATGAGGATCCTGGCAAAGAGCAAGATGGTGAACATCCAGGGAAAGGTCGATGCGGAGAGGAGAAAGGTGGAGACGAGAATCGGTGAGAGCCTGGATGAGCCGGTCCCCGATGTGGAGACCGGTGGAACGGTCGCGGAGATCAGTCCTGGGAGAACCTACCTGGTGGAGGGAGAGATCCCGGACAAGGGGCTGGCCATCATGAGGTCCCTGCTGGAGAAGGGTTGGGATGGGCTCTGCGTCAGCAGGATGGAGCCCGGCAGGATAGCGAAGCACCTGGAAAGAGAGGCCAGGATCATCTGGCTCACCAAGACGGAGGTACCGGATTCGGCCAAGGAAAACCTGGCTGATGTCGATTTCCGGATCCTTTCACCGACCAACCTGGACATGCTTACCACCATCATGATCGATTTTCTGCGGGGTGAGGGGGACAAGGTGGTGATGTTCGGGGGACTCGATTTTCTGATGACATACAACGAGTTCGGGAGACTGCTCCGTCTTCTCCAGAGCATGAAGGATAGGATGGCATTCTCTGGTGCGATAATGCTGGTACCCTATGACCCCAAGCTCTTGGAGGAAAAGGACCTCAGGAAACTGCGGAGCGAGATAGAGGAGAGGCTCTGAACAGGATGGCTAACGCTGATACGCCCTCTACCTGAGCTCTTTCAGCATAACAAAAGAGGTTTACTCCCAGCTTACTCCTCAGGTTTGATGTTCTCCATGTAGATCTCGATCGAGGAGACGTTAGCAATCGCGCCATCTTCCCCTGACAGCTGCTCGGTCATGATCTTGATGTCCTTGATCTGAGTGTCATGAAGGAACCGGTTCTTCACGATCTCGGCCACGTCAACAGCCCGACTGATTGCCCTTCCTCTGGCCTTGATGATGACATCCATCGATCCGCTGTTGAACTGTGTGACGACCGCAAGAACGTAGTTCATGGTCGGCTTCTTACCAATGTACACTGTGTTTTCCTCAGCCATCGGTGACCCCCTATAGTGGTAGAGGTTTCATACAATCTGAAATGTATTTATCATTTTCGAAAAACTGGAAACACTCCACTGATGTCCGGAGAGAGACAATCATGCATTCCATTGGATCGGTCTCTCGAATACCTATGGCTGGGCGTATGGTGGACCTCATCTCTTGAACTGTCGGGGGTCAAGGTAGCTGATCTTCCTCTTCACATACTTCCTGACACCTTTCTCCGTCTCCCTCTTGAGGATGAGCCCTGAGACATGCATGAGCGTATCATCCAGATCATCCTCCCTATCCATCGACGCAAGACAGGGGAAGTGGTGATGAAGGAGCCCGGCTTTCTCCACCGCGGACTCCAGGTCCTCGCCCGCCAGGTTCCCCGCCACGTAGTGGGTGCACCCGCATGGTGATCCCCGGATCACCTTCACCTCGCTCACCGTCCTCCCGTCCTCCGATAGGACCTCGACCTCTGGCTTCCCAAACAATCCCGCGAAGCGGTCAATCGCCTGGGCCCCGGTCGCCTCGAGGGAGCAGAACGGTCTGGGAAACGAGGTGTCGACCTTCCACCTGGAGAAGATCCTCTTGAGCTGTGTTACCTGCCCTGGTGGCATCCAATCGCTTCTATCCACGGGAGCTATGATGGCTATCGCCCCGCTCGCCCTGACCAGGTCTGGGGCAAGTTGAGGACTGTTCCGATTCTCCGATAGGAACAGGACCAGGTCCGCGTCTGGAACCTCCTCGGGCAGATAGGGAGCGGGATCGTCCATTATCTCCGGGAGCTCCTTGGAAATGCTCACCTCCAACACCTCCCAGTCAGGGGGGCTGTTGCGGGATATCCATTCCAGAATCCTCCTCCCGTACTCCCCCTGCACCACCACGAGTACGCGCATGCCCACGCTCAGGTCCCTGGGCTCCGCCATGTACTCCACCTCCCGCTCCACGGCCCCATTTCGAGGTCCGGAGGGCGGAGTGGAGAGATATCCCAGGATAACCTCCTCCAACCCCTCGAACGACTCATTTCTCATGGGGGGCGGGACGAGTGTTATCGACGGGTACTTTCCTTCGTGAACAAGATAGGGGCGACCGTCTGGATCCTGCACCTCGATTACCTCGTCGCCAAGGTGCGCTCTGATCCGTGTGTAGCGCCTGTCCTCACTCTCCGGGGAGCCGTGGTGGTAGACGGAGACCGCGGTGTGATCCAAACTGCCCCCCAGGCGCCGGCAGAGTATCTGCAAACCCCTAATAATCGATTTCCCCGTGTATTTCCTGGTGAATTCGACGTGCATCGCATCATCTCCATACAGATACGTGTGGCTGGATGGCCATTACGCCGGGCATGCTGCCTATATGAGGCCAGGGAGAATCAGGGGAAGATGCCCCTCGACTCCATGACCTTCACCACATCCCTCATGGCCAGAACATAGGCCGAGGACCTCATGTCCAGCTCGGCGGTCTTGCTGGTGGGGAGCACCCTGGAGAAGGATCCGCCCATGATCTCACGGAGATCCGCCCCGACCTCCTCGTACGGATTGTCAGCGGTCATCATTCCACTCCAACGGCCCTATTTGCGGGCATTGATTTATTGAACCATGTGGTATATATTCCCTTCACGCAAATGAACGGGGTTGATGAATGACCCGGGACCGTTCCGAGGAGGTGTAGGATGATCAACGGCAAGGTTATCCAATTCCTGGAGGAGATCGCTGACCTGCTTGAGACCAGGAATGATAACATGTTCAAGATACGCTCCTACCGGCTGGCGGCGAAGAACATCGGTTCGCTCAAGATGGACCTTCGGGACCTGCACCGCCAGGGGAGGCTAAGGGATATCCCCGGGGTGGGAAAGGCGATCGCCGACAAGATCGCCGAGATCGTGGAGACAGGAGACCTTGGATACCTGCGAAAACTTAGGGAGGAGGTCTACGGCTCCAGCGATCCATTGATCAAACTGTCCTGAGGGGATCGAGATGAGTGATGGACCTTTGCGAAGACCGAAGAACATGGATGTGGGATCACGGACAGTGTGATGGAAACGGCTGAGGCCATAGAGAGCATGAGGATAAGGGGAGCGGGAAGGATAGCCAGGCACGCCGCAATGGCCCTCAGAGAGCTTGCGGAGGGTCACGACACCGATGACCTAACCAGCCTGAGAGATGACCTTGAGAAGGGGAGGGACATTCTCCTGGGATCCAGGCCTACGGCGGTCTCCCTTTGGAACGCGGTTAATGCGGTGATGAGGGGATACCGGGAGGTCGGGACCGCTGAGGAGCTGAGGAGAACCGTGATCGACAACGCGACCGCCTTCGTTGAGAGATCGGAAAGGGCTACCCAGTTGATCGGTGAAATAGGGTCCAGGAGGGTGAGCGACGGTGACAGGATACTCACACACTGCAACAGCTCGGTGGCCCTGAGCGTGATCATCACCGCATTCAAGGAAGGGAAGGATATCGAGGTCTTTGTCACAGAGTCAAGGCCCTGGAGACAGGGTCTCATCACGGTGAGGGAACTGTCCGAGGTCGGGATCCCGGTCACCTTGATGGTCGACTCCGCAGTGAGGTGGATCATGAAGGACATCGACATGGTCCTGGTGGGGGCGGACACCATTGCCTCCAACGGGGCCGTCATTAACAAGATAGGGACATCACAGATAGCGCTGGCCGCCCACGAGGCCCGGGTCCCGTTCGTGGTCTGCGCCGAGACCTACAAGTTCTCCCCCATGACCCTCTCGGGGGAGCCGGTGGAGATAGAGGAGCGGGACCCGACCGAGGTGGTAGACGCCGGCGAGCTGCCGCCGGGGGTGAAGGTGCTGAACCCGGTGTTCGACGCCACCCCGCCCGAGTACATCGATTTTATTGTCACGGAGATAGGGGTCATCCCCCCTTATGCGTCCTATGAGGTCATAGTCAGGATGCTGGGGCAGGAGTACCTCTTCGAAAATAAGCCTGAATGACCGATTGGAGGGATGAAATGGAGTATTCGAACAGGTACCTACACCTCGGAGAAGAGGTGGATGTTGACGAGAATGTGATATGCGTCTACAGGGTGACGAGCGACCTTCCGATGGAGACCTCGGCCGCCGCGATAGCGACCGAGCAGTCCACGGGAACATGGACGGGGGTGAGCACCCTGAGCGACGATATTTTCGAGAGGTTGAGCGGGAAGGTCATCGGGATCGAGGGGGATCTGGCAACGATCGCCTACCCAAGCGAGGACTTCAGCCTGGAGATCGGGAGCGTCCCCCAGATACTGAGCGTGATAGCCGGGAACCTCTTTGGACTCGACGCCCTGAGCGGGGTGAGGCTCGAGGACGTTGAATTCCCCGGACCGATGACAGCTGAGTTCCCCGGACCCAGGTTCGGGATAGAGGGCCTGAGGGACCGGCTCAAGAGACCGGAAAGACCACTGGTGGGGACTATTGTGAAGCCAAAGATCGGGCTCTCTCCCCGGAAAACGGCCGACTACATCTACGAGGCCGGGATGGGTGGTCTCACGAACTCCAAGGATGACGAAACCCTCGTCGATCAGTCGTTCTGCCCCCTGGAGGAGAGGGTCCCGGCAATCGCGGAGGCCATCGACAGGGTGAGGGAGGAAAGTGGACATCGGATGATGCACGCCGTGAACGTGTCCACCAGGGGCGATCAGATCGTGGAGGTGGCTGAGAGAGTGCAGGACCTGGGGGCCACCGAGATCATGGTGGACGTCCTCACCTGCGGGTTCGCGGCGGTGCAGGCACTGGCCGAGGACGCGTCCATCAGGGTGCCGGTCCACGTTCACAGGACGATGCACGGGGCCATTACACGGGACCGCAGACACGGCATATCCATGAGGGTGTTCTCCAAACTGGTCCGGATGTGCGGTGGGGACGCGCTTCACATCGGCACCTTCGGGGTCGGCAAGATGAAGGGCGATCCGGAGGAGGACCTCGGCAACCAGAGGGCCTGCGTGGATGAGATGGGGTCACTGAAGAGGGTGATGCCCGTGTGCTCCGGCGGCCTCCATCCGGGAATGGTGTCCTCCCTGGTCGACATTGGGGGAACGGACATCCAAATCCAGGCTGGTGGAGGCGTCGCCGGTCACCCCCTGGGCGTGAGAGGAGGGGCATTGGCGATGTCGCAGGCGGTGGACGCCGCCTTTGTGGGAGCGCTCCCCGAGGAGTACGCCAAGGACCATCGGGAGTTCAGGATGGCGATCGAGAGGTGGGGTAGAGAATGAAGCTCAAGGCTAAGTACATAGACATGGACGCCGGGGAGTATACCGCCGTCATGCACGACGATGACTGCATGGAGATCGGGGTGAGGGAGCAGGACAGGGTCAAGGTGAAGCACGAGAGGAGCGAGATCACGGCCATACTCCAGACCACGGACACCGTCGTGGCCAGTGGAGAGATAGGACTCCTGGGAAAGGCGTTCACCACCATGGGCATCCAGCCCTTGGAGGAACTTGAGGTCATATACACCCCCAAACCGAACTCGGTCAGCTACATTAAGAAGAAGATGAGGGGCGAGGAGCTCTCCACGGAGGAGATACGTACACTGATCCAGGATATCAGCGACCATAACCTGTCCCAGGTGGAGATGTCCGCATACGTGACGGCCCTCTACATCAATGGAATGAACATAAGGGAGACGGCAGACCTCACCCTGGCAATGGTCGGTACCGGGGAGACCATCGACTTTGACGGCCCGGTGTTCGACTTTCACAGCGTCGGGGGATGTCCGGGAAACAAGGTGACCCTCCTGGTGGTCCCCATCGTGGCAGCGGCCGGCCTCATGATACCAAAGACCTCGTCCCGGGCCATAAGCAGCGCCGCTGGCACGGCCGACGTCGTGGAGGTGTTCGCAGACGTGACCTTTGACCCTTCCAGGCTCAAGAGCGTCGCTGAGAGGGTGGGAGGCACCATCGCATGGGGGGGCTCCATGAACCTGGCCCCCGCCGATGATCTCATAATCAGGGTGGAGTATCCGCTGGGCATCGACCCCCACGCCCAACTCCTGGCATCTGTCATGTCGAAGAAGAAGGCGGTGGGGGCTCGATTCCTGGTGATCGACATACCCATGGGCGAGAACACGAAGGTACTCGACATGGAGGCGGCACGGACCTACGCCAGGGACTTCATTGACTTGGGCAAGAGGCTCGGCATCAAGGTGGAATGCGCCATAACCTACGGGGGACAACCCGTGGGTCGGGCGGTGGGGCCGGCCCTAGAGGCCAGGGAAGCGATCTCCATTCTGGAGGGCGAGGACCATCCACGGTCTGTCCGGGAGAAGGCATGCGGGCTGGCGGGCATGTTGCTGGAGATGGGTGGGATCCCCTATGGAGAGGACAGGGCGCACGAGATTATCGAATCGGGAAGGGCACTGGCCAAGTTCAGGGAGATCGTCGAGGCCCAGGGAGGCGATCCAAACATCAGCTCCAAGGGCATCGCGGTGGGGGAACATACCCATGAGATCCTGGCCACCAGATGCGGCTACATCGACAGCATAGACAACCATTCGGTGGTGAAGATAGCCAGGGCGGCCGGGGCACCCAAGGACAAGGGCGCTGGGCTGGTCCTGACCAAGAAGAAGGGGGACAGTGTGGAGAAGGGGGAGGTCCTCTTGACCATCCATGCGGACAACGAGGCCAAGCTCGAGAGGGCGGTGTTGGAGGCCAGGAGGCTCCAGCCGGTGGCCATAGAGGGCATGATACTCAACCGCATACCCTCCTTCATGAGGATCTAGAGCTGGGAATCGATGGCTTCCCGGAGGCTTATGGCGCCCTTTGCCACAGCCCGGGCAAGTTCGTATGAGATAGTGATCCTACCCTCGCTCTCGATGCGGCTGAAGCGCTGGATCTCCCTGATTTCACCGTCCGTGGGGCAGATAACCGGAGGCTCGAGGAGCTGATGTCCGTGGGCCTTGGCTATCTGGAGGGCGGCCTCGGCATCGGGATGCTCCACCTGTGCGGTGGTGGAGGTCTCGTCCACGATCTCTACGGAATCGACCAGGTCCCATATGGCGCAGATGGTCCGGTTGCGATTGGTAGGGTCCCCGTGTCCGATCCTCACCCTGAGGTGGGAGAACCCCATGTAGGAGATCATCTCCGATATCTCGTCGGCGATCATTTCTGGGAACCCCACCACCTTCTTGATGACCAGCTTCCCGTCCGCAATGACCACCATTCCCGGTCTCGGACCGGGATCTATGCCCACCACAACCTCCTCGAATCTCTCCCCTCCCCTGAGGATGCTGATTGCCAGATTGACCGCATTTTCGGGGTCCTTGGAGGTGACCACCTTTGGAAAGTCGATCAACCCCTTCTCCCTATTGCCGGTGATGATCACCCCGACCGAGAGTGGCACGGGATCGCTGAGACCCAGGAAAATGAATGGTTCGCCATTCCTCTTGAGGATCTGAACGATCTCATAGAAGTAGTTGAAATCCTCAGTCATTACCCCGATGATCTTCATCTGAGAATAAGTGATCGGTATGGGACTTAACTGTTGCCATCAACACCGTCGAATGCCCTTGGCCTGTCCCTCCGCCTGATCTTCCTTCCCAGCAGCGCGTACCCCACAGCGCTCACCAACCCTATGGTGGACAGCGTCCCCCAGAGCAGCATGGGCTCGATGATATTATCCAGCAGTATTCCTCCCACCGCCGGCCCAAGGGACCATCCGGTGGCGGTGAACAGACTGAAGATGCCCATGTAACGCCCCCTCTCCTTCTCGGGGGACAGGTTGGCGACCAGATTCGTCAGCGTGGGGGAGGCGATGAGCTCTCCTAGGGTGACGACGATCATGCATACGGCCAGGAGGGTGAATCCGCCAGCGAAACCCGCCAGCAAGTAGCCCATGACGTACACCAGGGAACCGATGGTGAGCACCGAGAATAGCTTGCGGGCGGAGAGGAACCTTGCCATGGGGATCTGTAGGAGGGCCACCATGGCCCCGTTTATTGCGTACAGGTATCCTATCTGGGTCTCGCTCATGCCGACCGTGCCCTGGGCGTAGACGGAGTAGGTGGACGACATCTGGGAGACGAGGACGAAGAGGATGAGGGACGTCATGCAGAAGTACAGGAACGTGGTGTCCTTCCTCACAGACGCTATGTCCCTGATGCTGAAGCCACTGGTGGCCTCCCTGCGATAGAAGGATTCCGAGATCAGGAGCAGGACCAGGATGAAGGATATCCCGCCACAGATGGACGTGAGTAGGAAGAGTGAGGCATAGGAGTATGCCGCCAGGAAACCGCCGATCATCGGTCCGACCGCCCATCCTATGTTGATGCCCACCCTGAGCAGCCCGTAGGCCTCCAGCCTCTTGCCCGATGGGACCAGGTCGGCTATCATCGCGTTCGCAGCGGGTTCGAAGAGGGAGCCGAAGAACCAGCTGACCACCACTAGGGATGAGACCACCAGGAAACCATGCCCCATGGCCACCGAGATGGCCACCAGGAAGAACGTCAGGGCCCGCATCCCCACCGAAAACAGCATAACCTTGCGGCGTCCCAGTCTGTCCGCCAGTTCCCCGCCGATGAGGGATCCCAAGGCGGCCATGAGGGCCCCTGTCAAGTACACCAGGCCCACCAGGGACATGGAGATGCCCAGCTGGCCGTGGAGGTACAGGGCGAGAAATGGCATCACCACCGAAAACCCGATGTTGACGATGAGATCCGAGGTGAACAGCACCCAGATTCGCCTGTCGTACTCCCTGTACTGCTTGAAAGCGGCCAGGACTCCCATGCGATCCTCCCTCATGCCCTGATAGGACATTGGGCAATCATGATGGGCTTATATATCTAGTGGCCGGACCTGAACCGGTCGAAGAGGCCTTTATGACGGGTTTCCACCTTCGCGAACTCCTCCAGCAGCTCCCTCTGCTCCCTGTTGAGCTTCTCGGGGACCTCGATCTTGACGCGAACGAACTGGTCGCCCTTCCCCCTCCCGCTGGGACGGGGCATACCGCTGCCCTTGAGCCGGAAGACGGTGTCGCCCTGGGTGCCGTTGGGTATCTTGAGCTGGGCCTTGCCCCCCATGGTGGGCACCTCCTCCTCCGCGCCCAGAGCAGCATCGGTGAAACATATGGGCCAGTCGATGTAGATATCGGGGCCGTCCCTCTTGAACAGCTCATGCTGCTTGACATGGACCACGACAAAGAGGTCGCCTGATGGGGCCCCGTTCTTGCCTGGATTTCCCGCACCGGGGATTCGGAGCCTGGTGCCGTTCTCCACCCCTGGAGGGATATCGATCTTGATGGTGGACGTCTTTCTCACCTGACCGCGGCCGCCGCACTTGGGGCAGACCTTCTCGAAGACGACCCCCTTGCCGTCGCACTTGGGGCAGACCTGTATCGAGACGAACTGGGAGTATCCCCTGCGTTGGGTAGTAGAAACCTGCCCCTTCCCACCGCAGGTGGGGCAGGTCATTGTCTTGCCACCCTGCGCGCCTGTACCCTTGCACTCCTCGCAGATGGCCCAGGTCGGTATCCTTGCCTTCTGGCTCACGCCTTTGTAGGCGTCCTCCAGGTCGATCTCCACGTCGTATCTGAGGGACTCGCCCTTCCTGGGGCGGTTGCCCTGCGGCGTCCCTCCCATGCCCCCGAAGAACATGTCGAAGATGCTGTTGCCGAAGCCCGTGTCACCGAAGATGTCCCTTATATCGCCGAAGTGACTGAAGTCGCTCCAGTCGAAGTCGCCACCGCTGAATTGCCCCGAGACCCCGGAGTGACCATAGGCGTCGTACATCTTCCTTTTATCATCATCAACGAGCACCTCGTAGGCCTCGGAGACCTCCTTGAACCTCTCCTCCGCTTCCTCGCGGTCCTCCTTTGTGACATCGGGATGGTACTGCCTGGCCAGCTTTCGGTAGGACTTCTTGATCTCGTCGTTTGAGGCGTTCCGCCCTACGCCGAGAACCTCGTAGTAGTCCCTCTTATCCATGGGACTGCCTACTCCTCGTCGACGATCTTGTAGTCGGCGTCCACGTAGTCGCCCTCAGCCTCATCGGACGGCGGGGCCTGCTGCTGTGCCTGCTGCTGGGCGGCCTGCTCTTGGGCCACCTGCTGGTAGATGCGGGATGAGACAGCGTACATCTCTTTGCTCAAGGACTCTGTCAGCTCCTTGACCTTCTCGATATCCTCATCGCCAATGACCTTCCTGAGGTCCTCGATCGCGGCCAGAAGCTTCTCTTTCTCCTCGGAGGTTACCTTGTCACCAAACTCCTCGAGGGTCTTCTCGGTGGAGTAGATCAGTGAATCGGCCTGGTTGATCGCCTCGACCTTCTCCCTCCGCTTCTTGTCCTCCTCGGCGAACTGCTCCGCTTGCTTCACCGCCTCATCTATCTCATCCGGGGAGAGCTTGGTGCTGGCGGTGATGGTGATACTCTGCTCCTTCCCGGTACCCAGGTCCTTGGCCGACACCTGCAGTATCCCGTTGGCGTCAATATCGAACGTGACCTCGATCTGGGGGATGCCCCTGGGCGCCGATGGGATGCCCATGAGCTGGAACTTCCCCAGAGATATGTTGCCCACCGCCATTTCCCTCTCGCCCTGCAGGATGTTTATCTCCACCGAGGTCTGGTTGTCCGCCGCGGTTGAGAATATCTGGCTCTTCCGGGTGGGTATTGTGGTGTTCCTATCGATGAGCTTGGTGGCCACGCCTCCCAGGGTCTCGATGCTGAGGGAGAGCGGCGTCACGTCCAAGAGAAGGACGTCCTTGACCTCCCCCGACAGGACTGCGCCCTGTATGGCTGCACCCATGGCCACGCACTCCATGGGGTCGACACCTCTCTGGATCTTCTTACCGATGGTGGTCTCAAGGAATCTCTGAACGATTGGCATCCTGGTCGGGCCTCCCACCATGATGATCTTGTCGATCTTGTCGGGGGTCAACTCGGCGTCCTTGAGGGCCTGTTCGACGGGGGGCTTGCACTTCCTGACCACGGGATCGACCAGTTCCTCCAGCTTCGCCAGTGTGATGTTCCTAGAGATGTGCTTGGGTCCCGTTTGGTCCGCGGTGATGAAGGGCAGATTGATCTCGGTCGTCTGGGTGGTTGAGAGCTCTATCTTGGCCTTCTCGCAGGCCTCCTGCACCCTCCACATTGCCATCTTGTCACTCCTGAGATCCATCATGGACTCCTTCTGGAACTCGCTCACCACGAACTCCATCAGGGACTCATCCATATCCGTTCCACCCAGCTGGGTGTCTCCGCTGGTGGAGATCACCTCGAATACTCCCTCGGAGAACTCCATTATCGTCACGTCGAGGGTCCCACCTCCGAAGTCGAAGACCATGATCTTCTGATCCGTCTCCGTCTTGTCGATCCCGTAGGCGAGAGCGGCGGCGGTGGGCTCGTTGATTATCCTCACCACCTCCAGCCCGGCTATGGCACCCGCATCCTTGGTGGCCTGCCTCTGGTTGTCGTTGAAGTAGGCCGGCACGGTTATGACCGCCTGGTGTATCTCCTCACCGAGGTAGGCCTCAGCATCCCTCTTGATCTTCTGGAGTATGAAACCCGAGACCTGCTGGGGAGTGTAGCTCCCCCCAAACACCTCCGCCTTGTGATCCGTTCCCATCTTCCTCTTGATGGCCTTGATCGTTCCCTCGGGGTTGGTCACAGCCTGCCTTCTGGCAGGCTCCCCCACTAGCAGCTCACCCTCCTTGGTGAAGGCGACGTAGGAGGGGAAGGCTTTCCCCCCGATACTCGTACCCTCGGCGCTGGGAATGATGGCGGGGCGCCCCGCCTCCATTATCGCCGCCGCGGAATTACTGGTTCCTAGATCTATACCGATGATCCTTGACATATCAATCATCCTCTTCCATCTTCTTTCCAACTTTGACCTTGGAGTACCGTATCAATCTTTCTCCAAGGTAGTAACCCTTCTGGTAAACCTCCAGGATCTCGCCGTCCTCTCCCTCTTCCACGCAAATGGCCTCATGGAGATCAGGATCGAAACCCCCCTTCGTGGGCACCTCCCTCAGACCGTGATCTCTTAGGAGGGATCTGAGGTTGGAGTGTATCTGCCTCACGCCCTTGCGGAACTCATCGGAGTCATCCGCGGACAGGGCCCTCTCGAAATCATCAATCATCGTCAGCAACCCGGAGATGATGCCGTCATTGGCGCTTTCCACGATCCTGTCCATCTCCCTCTGCTGGCGCTTCTTGTAGTTGTCGAAGTCTGCCTGTACCCTCTTCGCCGAGTTCAGATAGTTCTGGGAGAACGCCGTCTCCTCCATGACCTGCTCCTG
>CAZQLP010000002.1:0-19450 GCA_964594225.1 uncultured Methanomassiliicoccales archaeon | reverse complement strand
AAGGTCATTTCGTCCTCCTGGACCTTCCTCATCTCCACAAGCGCTGCCTCGCCCAGATCGCTCGCGTCCAGCTCGTCGATCTTGCTGGTTACGCTGGCACCGGTGGCCTTGGACAACTTCTCCATGTCGCTCTTCTTGACGCGTCTGAGGGCAAGTATCCCCTCCTTGGCCAGGAAGTGCTGGGCAAGGTCGTCAATGCCCTTCTGGCAGATGACCACGTTCGCGCCCACGGACTTCACCTTCTCCACCATCTTGCGCAGCATCTTCTCCTCCTCGTCGAGGAAGCCCTGCAGCTGGGTAGGGTCGGTGATCTCGATCTTGGCATCGATCTCGGTCTTCTTGATCTCCATCGCGGCGTCTATCAGGGCGATCTTAGCGTCGAGGACCTTCTTGGGCATCTGGGGATTCACGGGCTCCTTGTCGATTATGATGCCCGCGATCATCTCGGTGTCCTCCATCGAGCCGCCCTGTTTCTTAACGACCTGGACGTTGTCTATGTCCACCGAGTAGCCGCCGTTCTTCTCCTCAGCCACGGCGGATACCGCATCAACGGCGAGCTCGGCGAAGAGTCCCCTGGATCCGGATACCGCCTTGCTTATCATGGCGGTCATGGCGATCTTCTTGAGGACCTCCCTGTCGTCTACACCGATCTCGATGGCCAGGTCCTCCAGGACATCTATGGCCTTTCTAGAGGCCATCCTGTACCCACCAGTGATGATGGTGGGGTGGATGTTGGCGTCGATCAGGTCAACGGCCTTCTTCAGAAGCTCACCGGCGATCACTACCGCGGTGGTGGTCCCGTCGCCACACTCCTCGTCCTGGGTCTTAGCGACCTCTACCAGCATCTTGGCCGCGGGGTGTTCCACATCCATTTCCTTGAGTATGGTCACGCCGTCGTTGGTGATGACCACGTCACCCATGGAGTCCACGAGCATCTTGTCCATTCCCCTGGGGCCCAGAGCGCTCCTCACGGCGTCAGCGATTGCCCTGGCGGCCATGATGTTGTTATATTGGGCATCCTTGCCCTTATCGCGCTTGGTGCCCTCTTTCAGTATAAGTATGGGGGTGTTACCATATCCCATTTCACTACCTCCTGTTATCGTATTGCTTCCTATTACACGGAAATATGTGTCGCTAGCATGGCTAACGGAGTCGAAATGTTTGTTCTTCTATATAAAATTAGAGGTTTACCTCAATTCAATCATCCGCTGCCATGGACGGCGGAGGGTATCGGTGCGAGCGGCCGAAATCTTTCCGTCAACCATCCTGCACAGGGCTCTCTGAGATGATCGCGAGTCTGAGCCCTCAGTGAATCAGAAGTAGAACCATATGTTGTCGTACTCCCTAACGTCCTCCCCAACCGCTTCGAGCCGTTCGAGGTAATCAAGTATGGGGACGTCCCTGTAAACATATGTGTCTGCCAGCTGGATGTTCTTCTCCCATGGGTGGAAGTGGTAGAACCTCTCACCCCGGGGAGATATCATGATATAATTGTGATCCTGGGCGGCCCTCAGGTGATTCTTACCCAGGGCCGGGATGTTGAACACAGGCTCGTCGGTCCTCACGATGCCTGGAAGGACTCTGGCCTCCTCCTTCCGCTCCTGAAGCAACCTGGCTATAGGAACACGGTAATGAGCGGTCTCGTCCTTGCCCTTGGCGTTGAACGTGTAGTAGGGGTCGACACCTATCCTCTTGAGCGCGACCCGCAGGGCGGCCGTCTCGAATCTTCTGCTGTTCTCGAAGGTGAAGACCTGCTGGTTATAGGTTCCCATCCCCCTCATCCTGATGCGCTGCACCGCCTCCATCGACTCCGGCGTCACCTCGTATGTGTGCTCGTAGTGGGATACCAGGCAGACCTCCCTGTTGGGCAGGTCGTGGTAGCTAGCCAGAATGTCGGCGAAGGCGTCGTCCATCCTCATTGGGATCACCACGGGCGCGCGGGTACCGAGCCTGAGCCTCTCCACGTGATCCAGCTCGGCCAGCCTACCCAATATCCTGTCGAGCACCCGATCTCCCAACAATGCGGGATCCCCTCCCGTGACCAGCACCTCGACCACCGATGGATGCTCCTGGAACCAGGTGATCGCCCTGTCCAGCTCCTTCTTCGAGGCCATGGCCGTGGGGCAGAGAACCTCCTCGATCTCCCAGTTCCTCTGACAGTAGACGCATATCTGGGCACATGTGTTGTAGGGCTTCATGATGGCTATGGTGGGGTAGCGCCTCGTGATCAGATCCTCGGGGGAGGTCTCGTGCTCCCTCATGAAGTCGAAGGCGTATTCCCTATCATCACGGTGAGCTATCATGGCCCTGACATAGCTCAGTGGAGGAATCACCTGGGCCCTGACCGCGTGGTCCCTCGCGCGTGAGGAGCCCCTGTCCATCAATGAAACGTAATATGGGGTTATGCCGAACGGTATCTCGTACTCGCTCGCGAGCTCCACCGCCTCCCTTTCGTCTGGAGAGAGCTCAATCAGGTCCTGAAGGGGGTCGACCGATCTGATGACGTTGCGGGACTGCCACCTGTAGTCATTCCAGTCGTCATTGCTGCCCCCCAGCTGGTCCAGGATGTGCCTTCTGTTATCCTCCCTCAGGCGGCGGATATCTGGATCGAGCCCGGTGGGGTACGAGCGTATCCTTTGGGTGCACCTCTCGGCGAACCGGTCAAGGTAATCTGACCTCAGAGACGCGGCCACCCTCCCCTCGTGGCGCAGGAAATCCGGTGATACCTCACTGTATATCCCGGACATTCCCTTTGATCCCTCAAGGAGCCTCTTCACCTCAACGATGAACGCGTTGCTGACCTGGTGGTCCTCAGAGCCCCTTGAGAGATCCAGCATGATCGCCACGAAGCTAATCCCGGTCAGTTCCTCGTTCTTGGTGGAGATGAAGTTCTTCAGCACCCTGACGCAACCAAGGGCATTTGCCCTCTCCAATTCCTCGAGATCGCAATCCTTTTCATATAGCCAGGCCTCTCTCTCCATCAATAAACTGCGTATTCTACTCCTTGCATCCTCCAGATTGGCGGATGACGACAGGACTTTGCTCAATTCCTCATCGGAGCCACAGAGGTCCTCATTGGTCACTCTCAGGGAGGGGGGTGTCGTGACCGTATCCCCGTCTCGATTCGTACCAGAGTATGTGTTCTCATCCATGTTATGCCCCCTTGGAATGTGATTCCGGTCTATCGCCGGATGAGCATTTCAAATTGATAAGATGAAGCCCGCATCTAAGAATGAAGCGTAGGCCACACCTTGTTTCATTCCTGCGTCTATGAACTAATCGAGAATCATATTTAACCGTTTCCTCCACGAGCATCGCGAAATGATATTCTTGGACGAAAAGACCTCAGGGTCACGGTGATCTTCCTGAGAGCCTGCCGTCACGGCATGGGAAGTGTTATATCCTGGGACCATCACTCCGGTTCCCATTCAGGGGAATCGATCGGTATGATGGACGATCTCCAGCGGGTTCTGGCACTGATGTTCAAGCGGAAGGGAAAGAGTGTGCTCTCCGAGAAGGAGTTCGTCTTCTCCGCATCAATCGACTTCAGGTGGTTCACCCCCAAGGAGGCCCAGAGGCTTCTGGAGAAGGGACTGGAGTCAAAGCTCCTCGAGAGATCCAATGGATTCATCCGACCGTCGTTCGACTACAAGAAGGTGGATGTTTCACTCAACCATCGACCGGATAAGAATGTTCTGACTGATGCAGAGGTCGGGAGGGAGAAGCCCCTTTTCCCAACAATCCTGGACCTCATCTCCAAGGATTCCGGGCTGCAGAGAAGGGAGATCGTGGCCAGGATCAACAGAGTACAGGAGCAACTTGGGGTGGATATCGAGGTAGCGTCCCTGGTGATGGCCAGGGATCTTGGGATCGATATTGGAAAACTGATACCCGAGGTGAGGGAAGAGATCCTTGGACGATGATCACTTCTCGACCCTTACGAAATCTCCCAGGGACATTGCCTTGGAGGAGATGTTCTTGCTATCTACATTGAGTGTCGACACCTTCTCCTTGAGCGTAATCCCCAAGGCCCTCTCCAGCTTCTTCAGCAGGGCATCGTTGGGCCTCATGTGACCCGACTCGATCTTGGTTATCACGCTCTTCTTCTCGTTGATCTTGGCCGCCAGGGTCTCCTGCTTCCAGTCGCGGGCCATCCTGGCATCCCGAATCCTGGTCGAATAGTCCTCGACCAGATCCAGGGTCTCCCCCTGGCTGTAGACGTCCCTTGTCTTCATCCTGCGTTCCCGTCTCTCAAGTCTCTGCGTAATCTGGGCCTTGACACCGGTTTCCGTCTTCGTCGAGGAGCGGTCCTCACCGAACCTAGCGCATTCGGGACATACCTTCAGTTCGGTACCCTCGATGAAGACCGTCTTGATCCTCTTGGTCTCCTTACCGCAAAGCTCGCACATCATGTCAGATCGAATCTCTATAGCGGAGGGGAAAATTAATGTTTCGGAATACCGGACCCTACACCGGACCCATGGTGATCGATCCGGATAGCGAGGCCATTGGATCACGGCCCTCACCAAAGCTGGTATCATTCTTGATTGTCATTATCACTTGTGTTTCTTGCATCGGAATTATTATAAACAAGATAAGTTTTATCAAATAACGAGGAAAAATGCTTTCGACCGTGATTACTACAGTCACGACCACCGCGACCACCACCACTACCACGGCGGCATCGAGCGCGGTCTCAATGACGATACCGATAGGGCTGGGCGTTGGAGGGGCCATCATCGCCATTTTCCTGATCATGCTCCTGGCATCGAAGGAGCTTATCACCATATCTCCCATGAATTCAAAGTGGATTAGGACCTCCTTGAACGCGCTTATCATCCCATTGATTATGGTATTCGCCCTGGAGGTAATATTCAGGGTATTGGTCATCGTTTGACCGCATTATTCTCTGGGGAACAGTATATATTAGTGCGGAATCCAATTTACCATATTGACGAGAAGGGACACTAGCTTGAAATAGTGAGTACGAAAGAATCAAATACAATGCCCCTTCATAGAGACGGGAACGAGGTGACCCCAGTGAAGGAACCACATCTGGACGAGTTCATCAGCGAGATGCGGGACAAGATGGAGATCCTCGAACGCAGGAACGGGGAGCTCCTAGAGGAGATGCGCAGGGTCGAGGGGGAAAAGCGCTACGTGGAGAGCGAGCTATTCAGAATCCAGAAGGACCTCAAGCGGATGAGGGGTGAGATGGAGCGATTGAAGTCCCCCCCGCTCATCATCGGGTCCGTGAAGGATATACTACCCGATGGAAGGGTCATCGTCAAGAGTTCCACAGGTCCAGATTTCATCGTGAGCACCTCGGAGTACGTCCCCTCGGAGGATCTGATTGTGGGGGCAAGGGTGTCCCTGAACAAGCAGACCCTGGCGGTGATGGGCGTGCTCCCGCCCTCGCTTGACCCCATAGTTGTCGGGGCGGAGATCATCGATAAACCCTCGATCAAGTACGAGGAGATAGGCGGTCTAGACGACCAGATCCTCGAGGTGAGGGAGGCCGTGGAGGACCCGCTCTTGAAACCCGACCTCTACAAGAAGGTAGGCATCGAACCCCCCAAGGGCGTGCTACTGGTGGGCCCGCCGGGTACGGGCAAGACCCTGCTGGCCAAGGCAGTCGCCCATCAGACAAACGCCACATTCATCCGATTCGTTGGCTCGGAGCTGGTTCAGAAGTACATCGGGGAGGGCGCGAGACTGGTGAGGGAGCTCTTCGATCTGGCCAGGGAGAAGTCCCCAAGCATCATTTTCATCGACGAGCTTGACTCTATCGGGGCCAGGAGGCTGGAGGTGGCCACCTCTGGCGACAGGGAGGTTCAGAGGACCCTCATGCAACTGCTCTCAGAGCTCGACGGCTTCAACCCCATAGGCGATGTCAAGATTATCGGGGCGACCAACAGGCCGGACATACTGGACGAGGCGCTGCTCCGTCCAGGTCGATTCGATAGATTGATAACCATACCCATCCCAGGGCACGAGGCGCGGGTCGAGATATTCAGGATTCACACCAGGGGCATGAACATTGCAGAGAGCGTTGTCGTCGAGGACCTGGCCCTCAAGAGCGATGGCACGACCGGCGCGGACATAAAGGCCATATGCACCGAGGCTGGAATGTTCGCGATCCGGGAGGATCGGGACACGGTGAACATGTCAGATTTCGAAAAGGCCATCACCAAGGTCCAGAGATCCGAGGAGCTTAGGTACATTGAATCAGGCGTCATGTTCGCCTGAACGCTCCTCATTCAATTCCCTCCCCCATTCTTCCAGCTCTTCCTCATCGGCCTCGAACACCAGGGATCCGATGTAGCCGCATCTCTTGCAGTGATACTTCTGCCCTGTCACCATCCCGGCCTCGTAGTAGAGCTCCGGGGATCCGCACTTGGGACAGACCTGAAACCTCCTACCCATGGAGGTAGATTGAGTTTCGGGAATTAAATGGGTTGGCGTACCAGGATCTGATTCGACAGGGGATGCCAATATGTTGATGGTTTGGATCGCGTCTGTGTTCCGTCCCCGCCCAGCATGCCATTTTGCTTCATCTTGGCCGAAGAATGGGGCCCTTACGGATGCCACCGCCTTGGGATCAGTCGCTGAGGAGGTCCTCACCGCCCATGAAGGACTGCTGTATCACGTTGTAGATGTCCTCCAATCCAGTGAACTCCACGGATGATACCGGCGTCAGCTCCATGAACATGCCGATGTTCTCCATCGCCCTGAAGAACTCCAGGTTGATGAGGGACTGAGACGAGAAATTCCTATCCATCAGGACGCTGTTCAGGACATCCGGTGACCTTGACCACTCCATGATGAGGTTCAGCTCCTCCTCCGACAGCAGGTCCGCCTTCGAAAGAACATTCAATATGGGGATGGAGAACCGGAAGTGGGTGAGGGCGCAGAGCATGAGGGAGGAGACGAAGCCGTTGGGGGTCTTGGAGAGCTGGGGATCCGACAGGAAGACCAGGAAGGAGTTGTCCCTTCCCAGCTCCTCGATTATCATCTGGCTGGACTGCCGGAAGGTGAACAGCTCCATCTGTCCTGGGGTGTCTATCAGGACGTAGTCCGTGCGGAAGGTCTCGATGATCGGGGCCCACTCATTCAGGTTCATGGCCATGAGATCCGAGGAGACTATCTGGGCACCATTGGGACCTAGACCGTACTCCTCCATGACATCGGAGAGTCGTATCCAGTCCCGAATATCCACCTTCGCGGCGTGAGGTACCAGGTCCGCTCCAGGATCCAGGTTTACCGAGATGCAGTCCAGCCCCCGAAGCTCCATCCACTCACTGAAGGCCTGCACCATTGTGCTCTTGCCGCTGCCTGCCGTTCCAATAAAATAAATGTATTGCAAGGATCAACCTTCCGGGGAGAGAGCGGGCCCGGAGGGATGTTCGGGTTTTCAACAAACCTTTCGAACCCTCGACCCATCGGTTAAGAGCCGATTGCTCTGCCTAGCTGAGCTACGGGCCCGGAGCGCCATATAATATTGTCCTAAATAAAGCTATCGAAATCTTTCAGGAGGGTGGGTAGGCGCATATGGGCAGAAAACGCTTTATTGCAGCACAGTCCTATGAAAGCCACATGCTCCAGATGACCGTCAGGGACTCCATGACCTCGTCAATTATCACTCTCGGGGAGGACGACAGCCTCCACAAGGCCTCGGTCACGCTGGCGGTGAACGGGATCTCGTGCGCACCGGTGATGGACGACAGGGAGCATCTACTGGGGGTTCTCAGCTCCATGGACATCCTCAGATACATAAAGAAATTCAGGAACAAACTGCACATAGAGCAGCCAACCCTGACATTTCTGATCACTTCTCTCGACGATGAGATAGACGATCCGGACCTGAGGAAGGCCTGCATCGAAATCTCGGAAACGAAGGTCGCTGACATCATGACCCGGGAGGTGGTGACGATCCACCCTTATGACAAGATGGTGAGAGCGATGGACATCATGATAGAGGAGGGTGTCGGATGCCTTCCTGTGGTGGAGAGGGAGCGGGTCGTGGGAGTCATCTCCAAGAAGGATATTGTCTGGGCGATCTACAGGGATAAGGCCTGATCTGACAGCTACCTTTTTCTAATTTGGTGGGGATACCGTCAACGGGGATGGACTTCTGGGCCGTGATGCGTTGGAACTCCATGTGCTTGCAAGCGGTAGCGATGGCAACTGCGCCGTGCTCCGGGTCGATGGCGTTTCTGTGATGATCGATGCTGGTCTGAGCGGCGGGGCGACCGCCAGGCTGGCATCGAGCGCGGGAATCGATCTGGATGATATATCGGCCATACTCCTGACCCATGAGCATGTGGACCATGTCAGGGGGGCCGGGGTCCTGTCAAGGAAACTCGACATCCCGATCTACGCCAACGAAAAGACTTTCAAGGCCTCCAGGACGGGTAGGATCAACGGATGGGTGGAATTCCATACTCTCTCGGGTTTCAACATAGGAGACCTTGAGGTCTTACCGCTTCCGATCTCCCACCACGCGGCCGAGCCCAACGCATTCTCATTCCGTTTCGACGGGAAACGTTGCCTGGTGGCCACTGATGTCGGGAGGGTAACTTCGCACCTCCAGGCTGAGATCGATCGTTCCGACCTGGTGATGCTCGAGGCGAATCATGACGTGGACATGCTCAGGAACGGCAGGTATCCACAGTTCCTGAAAACGCTGATCATGGGCGAGAAGGGACACCTCTCCAACGAGGACTGCGCCATTGCCCTGAAGAAAGGCGCGGAAAGGAACAGAAGGGTGTTCCTGGCCCACCTAAGCAGGAACAACAACCGGCCGGATATCGCCAGGGAGACCGTCGCATCAGCCCTCGGCTGCTGGAGGGACGAGTTGCGCTGCCTCGAGGGAGAGGGCGATGTGTGCTGCATCTCCCCTCCCTGATCGATCACGATTGGCTCAGCGGCGTGGAGGTCCTTACCTCCAGGGCCTTTCCCCGGGAGACCAGTGCCCTGGCTATCACCGATGGAAGCATCACCACGTCCTCTTTTGACAGGATGTAGTCCCTCTCCGGTCCGGCGAAAGGCGGGATGTCCTCGAGCACCCTCACCAGCAGATGATCCTCGAGCTGATCCTCTTCATTGACGATCTCCGCCTCGACTGAAGGCGGTCCTTCCTCCTGAGATGGTAACCTCTCTAGGGCCTCGTCCAATCCCTCGGCGGATGGTCCAGGCGCCTCCTCCGTCCCCTGAACTTCGGCGACCTCTCTCCTCTCTAGGGCAACCGAGGGGCTCGAGACCCGCTCGCTGGATGGGAGGATATTCGAGCGCACACCTGAGAGATCTTCCAGGGCCATGCTGTAGAGCTCCTTCTCCTCCTTCGTGAGCCTGGCCGTCCCGACCGTGGCCCCGCTCGATGCCCTGAGGGCCATGAGCAGTACCTTCTCAGCCCTCATCTCGAATATCTGGATAACCTTGGAGCGGACCTTCTTCATGGTGTCGCTGATGCTGAGGGCCTTCAGTGAGAACGGATCCTGATGCATCTCCTCCTGGTTGTCACTCCACAGCTCGTTCAGGAAATCTCTTACCGCCGTGTAGAAGTCGGATCTGATTTCCGTCACGTCCTTGGAGCGCCTCTCCCTCCTATACACCTCCGTGACGTCCCGAAATGTCAGCGGCTCGTGGGGTGGTCCCATCGGTTGATAGATTCGATTGAGGGTATTTGATGATTCGCAAACCCACCTCGTCATTCTCCACTTCAGGATGCACGATTCGACACGAGGATAACAACATTTATCACCGATCATGCACACTTAGAGGGCGTGGACCCTGGGGATATCTTGCGGGAGGCCCGAGGGTGTACCGAGCTCGATGTGAGCGTTTCACCCAATGCCTCCCGTGCGGGGATCGAGGGAATCGATCCCTGGAGGAAACGCCTGGTCGTGAAGGTGATCGCCATGCCCAAGGACGGAAAGGCGAACAAGGAGCTATGTGATATCCTCACGGACATCTTCTCGGCACCCGTTACACTGCTGAGGGGAGGAACCAGCAGGAGCAAGACCGTGGTAGTTCCCCTTGACAGGGAGAGCGTGGCGACGATACTGGAGGGGATCATATGAGGGACGCCAAGGATACGTTGGATAAGCTGGATCGGGTACTGCAGGACCTGCGTGAAAGGCCGGAGAACTCCACCCTTCTGGTCGAGGGGAGGAAGGACAAGATCGCGCTGTGGGTGCTTGGTGTCGAGGGAGATGTCATGCCCATCCAGAACGGAAGGCGCATTTTCGAGGTGGCGGAGGAGCTGGCCAGGGACGGGCGTGAGGCCATCATACTTACAGACTGGGATCGGAAGGGAGGTCAGCTGTGCAGACTGCTCAAGCAGGCCCTGAGAGCCTGTGTCGTGCCGTTCGACGACACCAAACGAGCCAGGCTGGCTCGCCTGAGCAAGAAGGAGATCAAGGACGTCGAGAGCCTGCCCGCGTTCATGTCAAGATTGGTATCGGAGGCCCAGAAGGTCCACTGAACCGATCTGATCGGAGATTCACCCATGTGCGCCCTCAAGCAGGAGGAGAAATGACTCACTCCACCGCGTACTTCTCCTTCAAGTCATCCGGGATCCTAACCCCCAGACCAGGAGATTGAGGGAGCCTCAGACAGCCCTTCTTGTCGAATTCCAGCGGCCTCTCCAGCATTACCTCAAACAGGGGGAATGGATTGACGTCGTATTCCAGCAGCTGGCAGTTCGGCGTGCAGGCTATCGTGTGGATTGTGGCCGCCAATCCCACGCCGGTCGTATAGGAATGAGGGGTTACCGCGACATCGAAGGCCTCCGCCAGCGCGCATATCTTCCTGGTTTCGGTGATGCCTCCGCATCTCATGATGTCTGGCATGGCGTAATCCACCCCGTTCTTGAGGAACAGCTCCTTGAAGCCCCATTTGGTGTACTCGTTCTCGCCGGTGGCGATTGGGATGTCCAGCTTTGATTTAAGCCAGGCGTACCCGTCCACGTCATATGGGGAGAGAGGTTCCTCGTACCAGAAGACGCCATGGCGCTCCAGCATTCGCCCCAGCTTGAGCGCATCCACCCTGTCGTAGCCGCAGTTCATGTCTACCATCAGGTCCGCTTCACCGATGACATCCTGGATGGCCACCACCCTCTCCTCATCCGCTTCAAGACCGTTGCCCAGATGGGTCTTGACCGCCTGGAATCCATTCTTGACGTGACGCTTGGCGGACTTGGCCATCTTCTCCGGGGAGTCCCAGAAAAGATCGCTTGCGTATGCCTGGATCTTGCCCTCTTCGGTAGCGTCCCCACCCATCAGCTTGTAGGTCGGTACTCCGTGGTACTTGCCCGCAAGGTCCCAAAGGGCCATGTCCACGCCGCTGGCGGCAGACACGCCCTGTCCCTTCTGGTCCCAGTACACGGAGTCCATCAGCATCTTGCGCCATATCCTCTCTATGTTCATTGGGTCCTCGCCCAACATCATTGGTCGGTACTTCCTCTCCACGATGGTCTTGATGTTGAAGTATTCGGGGCCGTATCCCTCCCCGATACCCTGTATGCCCTCATCGGTGTCGACGACCACGAAGGCCGCTCCCCTGAACCCTATCTCCCGCCCCCGAGAGAGCCCCACCGGCTCATCCAGCTTGACCCCCAGGGTTACCACACTCACATCGGTGATCTTCATCTAATCTCCCCGATGAATTGAATGATTGCAAATGCCTATTAAATGTTATCTTTTGGAGGATCATTGAAAGCCATTCTGTCGATTCCAGGGTGATCGCCATGGAAGCCGCCTTCATCAACCTGTCCGCCAACACTATAAAACACGACTGAAGAGAACGAGGATCGATGTCGGATACGAGATCGTCAAGGGCGATCGTCTAATGATCGTGGCCGATAGCGGCGCGGGGATCCCATTGGGCATGAAGGACAGCATCTTCGACAAGGGGATGAGAACCAACACCGGGCATGGACTGTTCCTCGTTAAGGAGATACCGCCACTGGGAAAGATGACCATCAGGAGATCGGAAGGGAGAAGGGGGCAAGTTCCAGATCAAGATACCTCGGGGCATCTACCACCTCCCCACGAATGGAATAGACGAGCACGCTTTCAAGATCGCGAACATATATCTATTTTAACGATTCAGGACGTTATGAGAAATATGACAACCGACCTGGGAATTGCTTCTCTTGAAGACAGTTCATCGGACGTACGGGCCATGCCAAGTGTCAGCAAGGGCAAGTTCTACGTGTTCGAGGGCATCGATGGTTCGGGGAAAACCACGGTCTCAAGGAGGCTCTTAGAGATGATTTCCCAGGACAGCCACAGGGAGGTCCTGCTGACCGTCGAACCCACCGATTCATGGCTCGGCGACTCCGTCAGGAGGAGCTACAACGAGGACGTCAGCACCTTCACGGAGGCCCTGCTGTTCATAGCGGATCGGGCCACCCACACCGAGAGGATCAAGGATTGGCTCTCAAAGGGCATCGTAGTGCTGTGCGACAGATACAACCCGTCCACTCTCGCGTACCAGGGTACGATCCTGAGGAGGACCATTGGGGATGCTGCCATCGATTGGTTGAAGATCGTGTCCAAGCACGCGATCATCGAACCGGACATCACGTTCCTGTTTTCCATCTCACCGGAGGTGGCCCTCGAGCGCCTGGACGGGAGGGATAAGATGACCAAGTTCGAGAAGTTGAGCTACCTCGAGGAGGTCGATTCCATCTACCGTATGCTGGCCGGGGAGGATCCGCGGATCTTCGTGGTGGACGCCTCCGACCCCTTGAACGATGTGATCAATAAGGTAATGAGGGTCATCAGGGCCGATCTGATGTGATTGTCCTCCGAAACGATTATATTCCCTTTGTTGGATGGATGGCCGTATGCACCCGGTGGAGGCCATCAGGGGAGAGAGAAGCGATCTTCTCCGTGGCAGGAAGATCGTCCTTGGCATAACTGGCAGCATAGCCGCGGTCCAGTGCTTCGACCTTGCCAGGGAACTGATACGCCACGGAGCGGAAGTCGAGACCGTCATGAGCCGGGACGCCGCACGTATCATCACCCCCTCCGTCATGGAGTTCGCTACCGGAAAGCCTCCAATAACCGAGGTGGGGGGCGGGGTGGAACACGTGGATCTCTGCGGCGAGTACGAGGGGAAGGCGGACCTGCTGCTCATCGCACCCTGCACCGCAAACACGATATCCAAGGTGGCGCTTGGAATTGACGATACCCCGGTGACCACGATGGCCACAACGGCGATCGGTACCGGGATACCGGTGATCCTGGCCCCGGCAATGCACGGCTCCATGTTCAATCATCCCATTGTGCGTAGGAACATGGCGACCCTAGAGGAGATCGGGGTGGAGATCGTCGGTCCGAGGATCATCGCGGGGAAGGCCAAGATCGCCACGAATGAGGAGATAGTCTCCAGGTCCATAAGGCGTCTCGGGAGGAGGGATTTCCAGGGGACGAAGGTGCTGGTGATCGGTGGATCGTCGGAGGAGCCGATCGACGGGATGAGGGTAATCACCAACATGGGCACTGGTGAGACCGCTGTCGAGCTCGCGGTCGCGGCCTACGAAAGGGGGGCCAACGTGGATCTCTGGATGGGGCGTCACATGACATCCATACCGGACTTCATAGAGGTCAGGGAATTCAGGAGACTGAGCGACCTAGAGACCATGATAGGCGGCGTGAACCACGACCTGGTGATGGTCCCTGCGGCCCTCTCGGACTACGCCCCCGAAGAGGCTGGGGGAAAGATACCCACTGGGAAGGGGGAGTTAGTCCTGAGACTGAGACCGTTGCCGAAGATCCTCTCCAAGCTGGGCGGCGATCACGCACTGGTCGGTTTCAAGGCCGAACACGGCATATCCGAGGAGGAGCTGGTGGACAGGGCGACCCGGAAACTCGAGGCCCACGGTCTGGACATGATCGTGGCCAACGACCTGACCGACGTGGAGAATGGCATCACTAAGGTACTGGTGATTCCGAGGAACGGGAAGATGGTCAGGTCCAGCGGGACCAAGAGAAAGGTGGCGGACTCGATCCTGGACGAGGTCCGGAAGGTCCTCCCATGAGGTCCACGGCATTCTGCCCCGGCCACCTGACAGGGTTCTTCCAAGTCAGAGAACACGAGGAGATAGACCGGACTGGTTCCAGAGGCGCCGGTATATGCGTGAGTTTGGGCGCCACCACCACCGTCACCGCTTCCCGAGGAAGGGGGAAGATCGATGTGAGTATCAACGGGCAGGCCGCCCCCGCCCCCGTTACCAGGCAGGCGATAGCCATACTCATGGACTCTCCAGAACACGATCTGATGGTCGAAACGCACCTCGACCTTCCCATGAGACAGGGGTTCGGGATGAGCGCGGCCGGAGCGTTCTCCGCCGCGCTGGCGATCTGCGAGATAATGGGACACGAGTTCGATGACGCGATGAGGGCCACCCATCGAGCAGAGATCCTCCACCGGACCGGTCTGGGGGACGTTGCCGCTCTTTCAAGGGGCGGCATAACATTCAGGAGGCGGGAGGGCATCCCTCCCCATGGGAGGATAGACAGGATCGGCAATGACATCCCCCTGGCGATAGCGGTCGTCGGTCCCGAGATCCTCACCGCCAGCGTGCTCGGGGATGAGAGCATTCGGAGGAGAATAGACAGGATCGGAGGGGAGTGCGTCTCCAGCCTGGAAACCAGTCCCAGCCTGGCAAACTTCTTTCGACTAAGCACGGAATTCTCCGCCAGAACAGGCTTGATGACCACTCATGTCGAGAACGCCCTGGAATCCATACGGGATCTGGGATCAGGGAGCATGGTTATGCTGGGGAACTCAATCTTCGCGTCCGGGAACGTGGATCGAGAGCTCGATATCCTCGCAGAACGCTATGACGCGTACAGGGTGAGCGTTGATTGGCAGGGCCCTCGCGTGGTCAACTCCACAATGTGATCACTCATAAAGAGTGAAGAGCTGATCGTCCTCCCCGACATCGAAGAGACCGATACGGGCCCCACAGTCCAGCCATCCGTGGGCGTAGTTCACGCAAGCGAAGGCATTGACCAGGTCGCCATTCTCCCTGAAATGTTGCGCGTCGGAGAAGTAGGATCCCGCCATCTGGAGGAAATCCTCGGCTAGCCGCCTCCCATGGGACCTGGGCGGGACCGACACCTTGAGCTCCTCCAGGGCCCTGGAGGTCAAGGCCAGGTAATGATCGATTCGCTCCTCGCTGATCCGGTCCTCCATGTCAGACCCTCTTGGCCCCCACGATCTCCACGCTTTCCCCGCCGTGCCTGCTCTCCCGGGGCCTCACTTCCACCAACAGGGGCATCTGAATATTCCCCCCCATCACCAGGCAGACCCCGGTGGGCAGGCGCTGGATCTCATCCGCCATTCCAGAGGTGAGCCCCTCAACGGACTGGGTTATCGCCTTGAGATCATTCGGATTGGTCACCTTGAGTATCATCTGGGTATTGCACTGGCTGAGGACATTCTTGTCCACCTTGGCCGCTCGCTGGGTTATGATGGTCATTCCCAGTCCAAACTTCCTGCCCTCGGAGGCGATGGTACGCAATATCTTGTTGGAGGAGACCGTGCCCTGCTGGGGGCAGTAGTTGTGCGCCTCCTCCACCACCAGCATCATCGGGGGTACCTTGTCCACCTTGCGCAGCTCGAAAAGCGCCCCGCATATCCTGCTGACTATCAGGTCCTGTATGTCAGGCGGGGTTCCCTTGAGATTGATTATGGAGGTCTTGCCCTTGACCACAAGCTCGTCGATCCTGGTGCCCTTTGGGGCGAAGATGTTCACCTCGTCAAGGTACTCAAGCTCCGCTATGAGCGCGGTGTTCTGGTTCTCCTCATCCGCATCCAGGACGTGGATTATGTCCTTGAGCGTGTACTCCTTCCTCACACCTCGGACAAGATCGATCGCCTTCCTGAGTGAGGAGAGGTAGCTTCGAACGTTCTTGATGTTGGTCAATGCCAGTAGCTCCCTGGCCTCGATGCTGCCCAGGGTGAACTTCAGGGCTTTGGCCTTCTTGTTGACGGTGGTGTCGGCCGCGAACTCCATGATCTTGTGACTGTACCCCCTGGGATCCACGTTGAAACTGCGGGAGGTGTCTGTGTTGGAGCTCTTCTCCTTCATGGACCCATACTCTCCGTGGGGATCGATGACCATCACGGTCACATCGTGTTTCATCAGCTCCTCCACCAGCGCCCCGCAGAGGAAGCTCTTCCCTCCACCCGTCTTCGCGAGAATGCTGACGTGCTTCTGGACCATGGAATTGATGTCCACCTCGACCCTGATGTCGTGGCCCATGAGAAGGCCAATGTAGGCGCCGGTGTCGGTCTTCTCCTTGAGCCCCACCACGTCCATGATCAGTGAGTCCTTAGCCCCGTACACGACGTCGCCGGCCTTGAAGGGGGTCCGGGGCACCTGGAGCAGGCTGCGGTCGTCCCTGAATCCTATGGTCATGACCTTGGCGGTGATCTTCTCCTCTATCTCCACGTCCTGTCCGTCGGAGACCATCTTCGCCTTCTCCAAAGACAGGTTGGTCTTCCTCTCCATGTCGACCACCTGCCCCAGCACCCAGCCGTCCAGCTCGTGTTCGACCTGGACGTACTCCATGCGCTCCACTCGACCGGTTACCCTGAAGTTGAATCCTGTCGTCCCCACATTGCCGTAGATGATTCCGACCTCCTCCGGCTCACTGGATGTGATGTTAGAAGCATCTTGTTCGGGCGTCTCCTGGACGACATCTGAATCCATGGGCATCCCTTCCCTCAGCTATATGAGGGGGTCTTGATAAAAGGTTTTGGTATTCGGAACATGGAGAGCATTCTATGACAGCTGGCCCCCAATCATCAGGTATAAAGACCTAGACCCTCATTCACCAGGGATGATAGTCATCGGGGGGTCATCATCAAGAGGTCTATCCGCCGACCTGGCATCGGTCCTTGACGTGGACCTGGTCCAGGCCTCAACGAGGCGTTTTCCCGATAGTGAGTGCTATGCCAGGATAGATAGGGAGGAGCTGGACAGCGAGGCGGTGCTGGTCCAGAACTCCTACCCTGACACGAATTTCGTGGAGCTGCTCCTGCTGCAGGAGGCTGCCAGGTCCCTCGGGGTGGAGCAACTCACCACCGTGGTGCCCTATTTCGGGTATGCCAGGCAGGACAAGAGGTTCGAGGTGGGAGAGCCCATCAGCGCCAAGGTGATGGCTCAACACCTCCAGCTTTGCTCTGAAAGAGTGATCACCGTGGACATTCACACCCCCTCCATCCTGGATTGGTTCGACTCGTCTGAGGCCGTCGACGTGAGGGCCGCGCTCGAGATTGGCCAGTTCTTCGAGGATGAGGGAGTGGACCTGGTACTGGCCCCGGACCATGGGGCCTCCGAGCGGGCGGAGGAGGTCTCAAGGGTCATCGGCGTCGAATGGGACTACCTGGTGAAGATCAGGATCAGCGGCACGGAGGTGAGGATCTCCCCCAAGAGCATTGACGTGAGGGGAAAGAACGTGCTGATCGTGGACGACATCATCTCCACAGGTGGCACCATAATCGCCGCCACGAGGGAACTGAGGGCAATGGGCGCCTCCACCGTGACGGCCGCCTGCACCCACGGCCTCTTCGCCGAGGGTGCCCTCCCCAGGATTAGGGAGGTATGCGACAGGGTGGTCTCCTCGAACACATTGGAGGGCGAGACATCGGAGATATCGGTGGCCCCCAGGATAGCCAGCGCCATTTGAATCCGAGGAAGAAAGGTTTAAGCGGAATCTACACGTTGACGCAACACCCCATCTGAAGGTGTGGTCCATGAAGAAGGAAGAGAACTTTAGCGACTGGTACAATGAGATCGTGGAGCGCGCGAACCTCACGGACAAGCGTTACCCCATCAAGGGGATGAACGTCTGGACCCCGTACGGATGGAAGATCATGAGGCTCATAGACTCCTACATCAGGGATGAGCTGGACCGGACGGGGCACGACGAAGTCTGCTTCCCCATGCTCATCCCGGAGACGGAGTTCGAGAAGGAGAAGGAACATATCAAGGGCTTCGACGAGGAGGTGTACTGGGTCACCCACGCCGGCCTGAACGAGCTCGACGTCCGGCTGGTGGTCAGGCCCACGAGCGAGACCGCGATGTACCCTATATTCGCCTTGTGGATCAGATCGCACCAGGACCTTCCCCTGAAGACGTATCAGATCGTCAACACCTTCAGGTACGAGACCAAGCAGACCAGGGCATTCATCAGGGTGAGGGAGATACACTTCTTCGAGAGCCACACCTGCCATAAGAACGAGGAGGACGCCCAGCATCAGGTGGAGGAGGACTTCGAGATCCTGGAGAACATCATGGAAAGACTCTGCCTTCACTACCTGCTCCTCAAGAGGACGGAATGGGACAAGTTCCCGGGCGCCCACTACACGGTGGGCATCGATACCCTGATGCCCGGAGGTAGGACCCTCCAGCTCGGGAGCATCCACCACTACCGGGACAACTTCGCGATCCCATTCGAGATCGAGTACGAGGACGTCGATGGGAGCATGAAACCCGTCCACCAGACCACCTACGGCATGAGCGAGAGGCTCGTTGGCGCCGTGGTGGGTGTCCACGGCGACGACCAGGGCCTGATCATTCCCCCGGATGTCGCCCCGATCCAAGTAGTCGTGATCCCCATTCTCGCCAAGGGACAATCCGAGAGTGTCATGAAGCACTGCGAGGACATCAGGGACAGGCTTGTCCAGGAAGGGTTCAGGGTCAGGCTGGATGACAGGGATGACAGGCCCGGCAGCAAGTTCTACGATTGGGAGATAAGGGGGGTTCCCCTGAGGCTGGAGCTTGGACCCAGGGACATCAACGATGATGTGGTGACCTTCGCCAGGAGGGACCTTGGTGAGAGGGGAACTTTCGAGCGGGAGGACCTGTTGCGGTCCGTCACCTCCCTTCTTGAAGAGGAGTCCAAGGAGCTGAGGCGCCGCGCCAGGGAGAAGATGAACACCGCGGTGGAGACCGTGGAATCCCTCGAAGGGATACCAGAGAAGATCCTGAGGATGGGGTGGTGCGGCTCTGAGGAATGCGGCAGGGAGATAGAGGAAACCACCGATCTGACCCTCCTTGGGACCCCGTACACCCCCGAGGAGTTCAGGGGGAGATGCGTGGTCTGCGGCAGGGAGACCGATACTGTGATCTACGCCGCCAGGGCCATGTGACCGTTCCCTTCGAAAGAATCAGGTAGTGGATTTCCTCACCGTCAGGAGCAGCCCCACTATGCCGCTCAGCACCAGGACGATGACTATGGAGTAGACTCCGATGTACTCCTTGGCGAAGATGTTCCAGCTGCCGTATACCAGGCCCCACACATAGAACATGACGAACCCCATGAATATCAGGGCTATCGACAGGAACATCTTGAGGTTCTTGATGAATTCAGAGTTCTCCATCGGAGCCGTTCAACGCCCTCGCAATTAAAAAACCTTTTCATCT
>CAZQLP010000001.1:39811-66019 GCA_964594225.1 uncultured Methanomassiliicoccales archaeon | reverse complement strand
GGAATACATAGAGGGAAAGGAGCTCATGAACCCCATGGCCCTATTCCCTAGCCTGGATCATAGAAACAAGGATGGGTTCTACAGCCACAACGGTTTCAGGTGCATCAAGGCGAAGGTGGAGGAGATCTCTGGAATTAATTTCCAGATGAAGGACTTCCGAAGCACCCTCGCATCGATGACCGTGAACGGCGATCTCAGCAGACTCCCCCTGGTCTCTGAGCAGTTGAGGCACTCGAAAATCGAAACAACCCGCAAATTCTACACAAGGATTGAAGCGGGTAGCGCCGGTAAACGCCTACGGGATATCTGGATGGAAAATCCTGTGGTAATGCACGAAAACCCCGTTATTCGAGAGAAATTTGAACCTACTGGCTATGGGTGAGAGTGGGTCCGCCCAGATTTGAACTGGAGTTACCACCACCCCAAGGTGGAAGGATACCAAACTACCCTACGGACCCTTTGGAAATGAATTTAGCCTAGGAGCATCAGCTCGTCGATAAGGTCAGCATGGGAGACGATCATTCTCCGGCAGCAGTAGCGTTTGATACCCAGATCGTCAAGGACCTGTTTTGGATCCTCCCCAAGTTGGACCCTCTTCACGAAGGTCTGATAGGAGCTCCCTATCACCTTTCCGCAGCTGAAACACCTAACGGGGATTATCATTCTGCTCACCTGTATGATTTCTGTCTCCTCTTCCGAGCACCACGACCCAGAGGTTTCTTCGGCAGTTTCCTCCTGGGATCGCTTATCAACAGGGAACGATCGAACTGCTTGAAGTTCCTCTCGAGCTCCGAATCCTCGAAGAACTCAACAAGGCCTTTGGCAATGGCGGTCCTGGAGGCATCGGCCTGTCCCATTATCCCACCGCCCTTGACGTTCACCTGAATATCCACCTTGGTGGCCTTCTCCGGTACCAGGGCAAGGGGTTCCTGAATCTTCAGGCGTGCGAGTTCAGGCGAGTAGATCTCCAGCGGAATCTTGTTAATCCTCACCTGGCCACTGCCCTTCTTGACCGTGGCCCTGGCTATGGCCGATTTCCTCTTGCCGCTCGTGTTAACGACATCGCTCACCTAGATCACCTCACCTTTGAACCCAGGAAGGCAGATATCTCCCCGAGCGTTATGTACTTGCTGGTGTTCACCTGCATCGCCTTTTCGATGGTTTCCATCCTCTCGGACTTGAACTCTGTGGGAATGCCCACGAACACCTTGAGGCGCTTGTAGGCCTCCCTCCCCTTGGATTTGTCGTGGGGGATCATGCCCTTCACCGATCTCTTTAGAATGAGATCGGCTCTCCTGGGGTAGAAGGGGCCCTTGCGTATCTTGCCCCTGTCCTTCCTCTGCTTGTAGTCTGCCAGGATGGAGGTCTTCCCTCCCGTGATCAGTACCTTATCGGCGTTGACGATGATCACTTCCTCTCCTCTCAATATCATCTGGGCAACGTTGCTCGACAGCCTTCCCATAACGTGTCCATCAGCATCAATGACTATCATCGCATCACCTCATTATCCTCACGCCGCTGCCAGAGGGGTTCTCCTCCACCAGCTCCTCGATGGTGAGGTTCCTCCCACCGGCCTTCTTGATCATCTCCCTGGCGCTTTCTGAGAACCTGAACGCCGCCACGGTGAGCTTCTTGCTGAGGCTTCCGGCACCCAGGACCTTCCCGGGTACCACGATGGTGTCCCCATCATTGGCGTAGATCTCCAGCCTGCTGATGTTGACCTCTGCCCAGTTCCTCCTGGGCTTCTCCAAGCGCCTCGCAATGTCTCGCCAGATGGCAGTACCACCCTCCCTCGACTCCCTCTTCAATTCATCGATCAGGAGCACGATGTTGGGATCGGTCTTGCTTATCTTCTTCATATTCTGACTCTCCCGACATTGGGCCAAACTCCAATAGAGAGGGACTTCTTATACTTTGCTCATGCGAACTTCGATGCCAATGCTCCTCGACCAATGTCGATCCATGCGGTGTCACTAGATATCCGTCTCATCATTCTTGCGAATGCTAGCCAGGGAAGGGATGGAATTAGTTAATTGTTTATATACCTTCTAGCATAATGTTGATTTCACCCTGGTGACGCGATGATACGATTCGGTCCAGCTGGTATTCCGCTTTCTTGTAAGGGAAGAACTTTGAAGGACGGCATAGAGGACGTCCACAACCTCGGTCTCAACGCCATGGAGATCCAGATGGTCAGGATCAACATGATAGAGAGGTATCCCGACGAGGATGAGATCGGTCTGTCCCCACTGGATATCGAGAGCGATCTCATCATGGAGATCGTGAGGGACGACGAGGCAATAACTGACCTAGAGACGAAGATAGAGGAGGACGACCTCATGATAACGCTGGCATCCGGTCTGGTCCAGAACTTCCACGAGCTCGATGAGCTGGGGAGGATGGGCAAGCAGTTGGATGTCAAACTCTCCATGCACACCCCGTACTACATGGACCTGGCCAGCAACACCAACCTGTCCCAGCGCAGCATGGACAACGTGAGGTGGGCCGGGATCATGACCCATCACATGGGAGGTGGCATCGTGGTCACTCATCAAGGTCTGTACGGTCACCTGGAGATCGCGGAGGCCACTCAAAACATCACAGAGAACGTGGGCACGCTCATGGACTGGTGGAGGAACAGCGGTCTTTCGCCCCTCCTGGGCCTGGAAACCAGCGGGAGGCAGGAGGTCTTCGGATCCCTCGATGAGATACTGTCCATCGCGGACCAGGTGGAGGGCGTGGTGCCCGTTATCAACTTCGCCCATCTCCATTCCAGGGAGAGTGGCATCCTGCGGGAACCGGAGGATTTTGCGGAGGTGCTGGACAGGGTCGGGGAGTGCGTGGGCAGAGAGTTCTACACGCATTTCTCGGGGGTTGAGCACGAGGCCGGCAACGAGAAGAGGGTCACCCCGATCAAGAAGGGGGACCTCAGATTCGAGCCCCTTGCCGAGTATCTTGTGGAGTACATGCCCAAGATCACCATCATCTCAAGCTCCCCTCTACTGGAGCACGACGCCATGTACATGAAGGTCATCTTTGAGAGGGCGCTCACCAAGAAGGTGGCCAAGGATGCGAAGGCCAAGAGATCCGCGACGGAGAATCAAGTGATGGAGGATGTCGAGGAGGACGAGAAGAAAGGGAATCCCCAAGAGAAGAATACCTCCAAGAAGACCTCCAAGAAGACATCTAAGAAGGATGATGAGAAATGAAGAAAGGTCTCTCCTACATCCTGAGAATGATCCAAGAGACCCTTGATGAGGTTGACAATGAAGCGATTGACGAGATCGTCAACTCCATCATATCGGCCCGAAGCATTTTCGTCTACGGTGTAGGGAGATCAGGACTGGTTGGGAATGCTTTCGCCGTTAGGTTGGTCCAAATGGGGCTCAACGTCCACTTCGTGGGAGAGATGACCACCCCTTTCGTCAGGGAGATGGACATGGTCATGATCGTCTCTAACACGGGCGAGACCACATCCTGTGTTCAGACCGCCAATATCGTCAGGAGGGTGGGAGCCAAGGTGGTGGCCATAACATCGAATCCCAATTCGAAGCTTGCCCACGCATCCAACCTGGTTTTGGAGCTGTCCATCCCCGAGGATGAGGAGAGGACAATGCTGGCCCCGCTGGGAACGCTGTTCGAGGAGTCCGCCCTACTGTTCTTCGACTCCCTCGTCCCCGTCCTCATGGAGCGTCTGGGTCAGACCGAGGCCTCCCTCCGGAGGAGGCACGCCATCTGGGTCTGATTTCTTCTTCCGGACCCTGACGGCCCTGGTATAGTAGGGGTTCTGGTATTCGTCCCAGTAGATCACGAATGGACGCTCCTTCACCTCGTCCCCGTCGAGATAGAACGCTCTCACGTCCTGGGCTATTGGGTCGATCACCAGGGCGGTGTGATACCTCCCCGCGAACATGGTCCGCTGGGTATCGATGTCCGTGGTCGATAGGAAGCAGCCGTGCCCGGGGTGGGAGTGGTACCATCCTACGATGATGTACTCGAAGCCGCAGCTGTCAAGGGACTCGAACAGGTACTCGAAGCCCCCTCTCTTGAACTTGACCCTGACAGCGGACGCTTCCAGATCGGTGGTAACGACGTCCCTGACCAGGGCGTACACCCTTCCGTCGCTTCTATAGAGACCCCCCAACATCAGACCCATGACCTCTTGTCTATCGGCCGCGCGTGCCGTAGCGTGATTCCTCATCTTCTCCTCCGCCACCTTCGAGACGAACATCTCGATGCAGCCGTCCCTTTCCCGTTTGATGGATTCCAGGAGCTCATTCCGAGACCATCTGTGGGGGACCCATCTCCTCTGGGGCGGAGGAGGGATCTCCTCCATCTCCAACTCTTTACCCTCGAGCAGAGTGGGAGGCTTCACTCCCCTCTCACCACCTTGGGCAGGGGCTTGCAGATGACAGGTGGCGCGGTCCTTCTCCCGCAGTTGAAGTACTCGGCGGCCGCCGTGCAGCTGGAGGTGCCGAACGGGCTCGATGGATTGGGGTTCAGGAGAAGAGTTTCGATCCCCTTCACGAACGAGAGGAGCGTGGAGTTGAAGCTCCAATCATCCAGAAGTTTGATGCAGACGTGTCCCCCATCATCGGGGGCCATGATGTTGGGATGGAATATGGGGGTTCTCCAAATGACAAGTGGCTTCTCGAAGGGGTACTCCTCGTTGATTATTATGGAGAATGTGTGATCGAATATCTTGACCAGGTCTCCATCAACAAGCACCAGGGCGGGCACGTCCTCCATGTCGATTCTGATCTCGAGAGGGAATTCAAAATACGTTTCGTTCGAAACCTCGATGCGATGTCTTAGATAGCGTTGGCAGGCGGACACCTCGTTACTGAGTCGGGACCTCAACACTTCCATTGGGAGGCCCATCTACCCTCCTTCGGGATCCGGGATTAGCTCAAGCTGGTCGCTATCCATGATCTTGGAATCGCCCACGGTCTGCTGCCCCCTGAGCAGCCGCTTCCCGCATCTGAGCACGTACGCACCAGGGTCCTTCTCCCAGTACCCAGCGGCACCCTCTATGATCTCCTCAACGGTGTTCTCCGCTTCAAGCTCCATGTCCACCGTCGCCCCGGTCTCCGCATTCCTTACCCTTATCCTCAGAGGCATTCGATCATCCAATCTGGGACGCTCAAGGGGGATATCTATCTTTCTATGACATTTAGTCTAACTGATACTCAGAACGGGCGAGGTCAATCGCAGTGAAGCGGGCAATGAGGGTCGAAGGAGATCTCGAACTCCTCCGACATTCCGGTCATACCGTTGTAGTGGAAGATGTTGCTGATGCAAAGCTCTCTCAGGCCACATGCCACCTTGATCGCCTCCCTCACCTGGACGGCCGCCACCACGCTGGTGGTCGTTATTTCCGCCGGTATCTTGGGTTCGAAGAAGGTCACGTCCTCTCCCGTGCAGGAGAACCGTTTCTCAAGGATGCGGAAGTGTGATCGATTCAGCCCGCACTGGAAACATGGGGTATCCGGGGGAAGCACCACCTGGACCTTCCCAGCCATGCCGTATGTTCCTCCGTCGATGTATGGTATCCCGAGGTGGTAGGCGTGGGAGTTGGTGTGAAGTCTGGCCTTGATGTTGTCCAGGCATCCCAGCACTATGTCGAATCCCTCCCACTCTTCAACCGCCAGATCCTCGATCCTGCACACCCTTGGCTCGATCCTGGCATCGGGATCCAGCTCCATTCCCCTCCTGGCCACCACCTCGGCCTTCATTCTCCTTCCGTTCAGATCGGCTTCCTTGAAGAACAGACATCGGTTGAGGTTGGAGAGGACCACGTGGTCCATGTCCACTAGGGTCATGTCCCTGAACCCCGAGAGGACCAGGTTCTTGATCACCTCGTTGCCGAGGGCCCCGGCCCCAACAATCAGGCATCTGGTTTCTCTGATGGATTCCAGGTCCAGCCACTCTATTCTCCTGGCCCTGTCGAACCTGTCAGAATCTTCTTGACCGGGGTGGATCGTTCCAGGCATATCACTGTTGACCGCGTCCGGGAATAAGGATTTGACGGACTGAGAATCAATATTGTCATCGGGTGGATGTCGGTCTCAGAAAAGGTTTATATTACATCCGACTTCTACTCGCTGGCACGGTGCTATGATGGCCAATAACTTCGTTGTCACGCCCTGGGAGGTCTCAGGTGAAATAGACTACGACCTTCTCATCGAGAAGTTCGGTACCAAGCGCATCGACGATGAACTACTCGATAGGTTGGCTGGATACGGGGAACTGCACCCCATGCTCAGAAGGGGAATCGTGTACTCCCACAGGGACATGGAATGGATCCTGGACCTCTACGATAAGGGGGAGACCTTCTATCTCTACACGGGGAGGGGACCCTCCGGACACACTCATCTCGGCCACCTCATGCCTTGGATCTTCACCAAGTACCTGCAGGACACCTTCGGCGCCGAATTATTGTTCCAGTTGACGGACGACGAGAAATTCCTGTTCAACGAGGACCTCACCCTGGATGATACCGAGGCGGCATCCTTCGAGAACGCCCTGGACGTCATGGCCTTGGGTTTCGATCCCGAGAGGACCAGGTTCATCCAGGACACCACCTACATTCAGAGGCTGTACCCGTTAGCCCTGAAGGTGGCAAAGAAGGTCACGTTCTCCACCGTCAGGGCCGTATTCGGGTTCGACAACAGCACCAATATTGGCAGCATCTTCTACACCAGCATTCAGGCGGCTCCCGCGTTCCTGGGATCGGAGCTGAAGGGAAGGAACGTGCCCTGCCTCATTCCCTGCGGGATCGATCAGGATCCCCACTTCAGGGTGGCCAGGGACGTTGCGAACGGGCTTGGCTACTTCAAGCCCGCCCTCATCCACAACAAGATGTTCCCAGGGCTCCTGGGGAACGACAAGATGTCCTCGTCGCAGCCCGAGTCGACCATCTACACCACTGACTCGAAGAAGCAGGTAAGGAAGAAGATCGGCAACGCCTTCACCGGTGGCAGGGTCTCAGCGGAGGAGCAGCACGAGCTCGGCGGCAACCCGGACGTGTGCGCAGTGTTCAAGTACCAGTTCTACGTCTTCGAGGAGGACGATGAGGCCATAACGGAGCTGTATAGCCAGTGCAGGAACGGAGAGATCCTCTGCGGGGAGTGCAAGAAGCGCCTCACCGACAAGATATCCTCCTTCCTGGAGAACCACCAGGCCAAGCGGGAGGAGGCGAGGTCCTACATCAAGGACCTTTGGATGAGGGAAGAATGATGGACATCCATCCCATCGGTTACGTGAGGAACTCCGCCGATGAGAAGACCGACTGGAAAGAGACCATCTCGGAGATCGAGATACTCCCGGAGTACGAGGAGGGACTCTACCGTATCGAGGAGATCCCCGAGATATACGTGATCTTCTACTTCCACAGGTCGGAGGAGGTACTGTTGAGGGTACACCCGATGCACGATCCCTCCATGTCTGAGGTGGGGGTGCTGGCCTCCCGAAGCCCCACCCGGCCCAATTCCCTGGGTCTGACTAGGGTTAAGCTGTTGGATAGGAGGGGGAACGTGCTGGTAGTGAAGGGACTCGACGCCCTGAACGGCACGCCGGTGATAGACATCAAACCGGTCGTGAGATTGGACTCGCGGTACAAAAGTGAAAAATAGTGAGAACCGATTTTCTTTGCTCCATGAAGGCCTCGGAGATATTGGAGGGGCTCAGCGCTCTTGAGAAGCGGTTGCTCCTGGCACTGGACCAACTCGATGGAAGCGCGGGAGTGGGGGAGATCTTCGAGGCCGGCGGTTTTGGCAAGATGGTGGAGGTGATGAACGCGGCCTCCTGGCTGCAGTCCAAGCAGCTGGTGGAGGTGCATGAGACCGCCCGGAAGATGTATTCCCTGAAGGGTGACCCGCTCAAGGACGGCCTCGTCGAGCGGAGGGTCCTGAACCGCCTCAGCGAGGTGGGCGGGAGGATGGAGATGGATTCCCTCTCCGATGTGCTGAACGGCAAGGAGATCTCCATCGCCATCGGCTGGCTCAGGAGAAAGGGTCTGGCCGACATCATCAGTGACGGGGGAAAGAAGTTCCTGGCGATCACGGATATGGGGGAGCGGATGACCTCCGAGCTCATGGATGACGAGAAGCTGCTAGAGAGTCTGTCCCGGGGAGAGATGTCCGAGAATGAGGTCCCGGGCGATCTGATGAGGCAGCTCATGACGAGGCAGGACCTGGTGACCGAGAAGCTGGAGATCGCTCGCTCGCTCTCCCTCACCGAGCTCGGAAGGGAGGTAATCTCCATGGGTATCGAGTTCCGGGAGGAGGTGGCCCAGCTCACCCCCGAGCTGCTCCAGAGCGGTGGATGGAGGGATGTCAGCTTCCGCAAGTACGACATCAGAACATTCGCCCCTTCCATCTATCCCGGAAAGAAGCATCCATTGAGCAGGATGTCGGACGAGGTCCGGAGGATATTCCTGCAGATGGGCTTCGAGGAGATCGACGAGGACTTCGTGCAATCAGCCTTCTGGAACATGGACGCCCTGTTCATACCCCAGGACCATCCCGCCAGGGATCTCCAGGACACCTTCTATCTCAAGAATCCCGCCGAGATCGATCTGGAGGACCCGGACATCGTGGATATAGTCGCCAAGGTGCATGAGGATGGGTGGGAGACCGGTTCCATGGGCTGGGGTTACAGTTGGGACAGGGACATGGCCCGGAAGGCGCTCCTACGCACCCACACAACGGTCAACACGATCCGCTACCTGTGGAGGAATCCCGACCCACCCATCAAGGTCTTCTCCCTGTCGAAGGTGTTCAGGAACGAGGCGATCGATGCCACCCATCTCCCAGAGTTCATGCAGATCGAGGGCATAATCGTGGAGGAAAATGCCAGCCTGGACATGCTGATCGGTGTCCTGAAGGAGTTCTACAGGATGATGGGCTTCGAGAACATCCGGGTACGCCCTGGATACTTCCCCTACACCGAGCCATCGCTGGAGGTGGACGTCTTCTACAACGGACTGTGGATGGAACTCGGAGGCGCGGGTATATTCAGACCTGAGGTAGCAAGACCGTTCGGCGTCAAGTATCCAGTGCTGGCATGGGGGTTGGGATTCGAGAGACTCGCCATGATGAAGTGGAAACTGAATGATCTCAGGGATCTGTACGTCAGTGACCTAGATATGCTCAGGCGGAGCTCCATCTTGTAGATGGGGGCATCTTGGACCGAAATTCCTCCGCCTTCTTCTTCATTCCCAGGGCGCCATATGCCTCCGACATCGCGGAGTACCATCTGGTCATATCCTTCTCCCTAGTGACTCCCATGCCCTTGCTGAGGTACCTGACGGCATCCGCCGCCTCTCCAAGCCTCAGGTGAGCCATTCCAAGGAGGAACTGGATGTCCGCTAGCTTTCCCCCATCACCATTCCTGGTGGTCTCCGGGAGCAGGTCCTCCAGGAGGCCCATTGCCTCCCGGTACCTTCCGCACCCCACCAGCGCGCTCGATATCTCGCACTCCAGAGAAATGTCCCTTCCATGCACCAGGGATTTCACTTTCTCCAATACCTCCAGGGCGCCCTCCGGATCGTTCAGCTGGAGGTGGAGCCTCCCCTCCGCCATGGAGGCGAACACCTGGTCCTGCTGGTCCTTCGATTCCCTCAGCGAGGAAATGATCTCCAGACACTCCTCCTCGTATCCGGTCCTTAGGCAGAGTTCGATCAGGAAGCGATAGATCCTTGATCGGTACCGGTCCGGTGGCTCACCCAACCTCTCACAGGTGGTGAACAGGTCCTCGTCCGCGTCCCTCATCAGCTCGTCACCTCGGACAGATATCAACATCTGCGCCTCGCGGTCCCTTCCGGCGGCCAGGAGATGATACAATCTCTCACGGTAATTGTCCTCACCAAGATAGTAGTCTGCCGCGAAGCTGTTGTACTCCCTGAACTCAGCGTCATCGATCAATCCTATGATCTGCTCCCTGAGCTTGGAGGGCATCTCGACCATTCCATCCCTGTCCTCCGGGAGAAGCGGCACACTGGTATCGGGCAGCGCCTTCCGCTTGAACGGTTTCCTGAATGTGCAGGCCCTCGCCAGCACGCCCCTCGTCTCAGAATCGAGGGCGCTCCACAACTCCTCACCGCTGCATCTCCTTATGTCCAGGAGAGGCCTCACGTCGATTCCCTCCCTCTCCGCGTACTCGCTGATCCTCTTGGCCTTCTCCTCTCCCATCATGGTGAGGAAGTACACCTTCCTCCGGTTCTTTCCCTTCCTGATATGTGCCAGCCGCTCGGTGACGTCCTCTCCATCCTTCAGCTTCTTGAGCTCTATTGCGGCATGTGCCCTCGAGATCCTGAGGGCGGAGGAGATCCCATCCTGGCTGACGTCCAGAGGGACATCGTAGTCATTCTGGTATTTGGAGAAACGTGCTAGATGCAGCATGATTCTCTCGCCAACGGTGAGGGGACCCGACATGCTCCGTTCTACCGGTGAGATCGAATATAAACGTTGAGAACAGATTTACACTAGATGTAATAAACGGAGGGAGAGCTGTTCCGGGCGAATCGCATCATCTTTCCTGCCCCGGGCCAGGATGGAACAGAATTCCTCCGATTTCTCACGCCATTCCGGATATGATCCTTCCTGCGACCTTGTCACGGGAGAGAGGCAACTGACTTACACGATGACTCGGATAACCGGGAGGATGAGGGCACTGATTTGCAGCGAGGCGGACAACGCCAGCGTGAACATAAGGGATAGATTGACGGAGCTTGCCGATTGGAAGGAATCCGGCGAGTTTGAGCGCCGACCCGTCCTGGCGAACGAGGACATGCTTCTGATCACCATCCAGCGACTTCACATTCACGCCGAGGAGATCGATGTCCAGATCAGAGAGGAGCTCGAGGTAGACCCCGAGGTGGTCATCTTCCTCTCAAGGCATAGGGCCGCCTCCGGCATCCCCACCCTCACCGTTCACCCGATCGGTAATCATCGGGGAGCAGACTTCGGTGGTCGGGAGCGCACGCTCGTCCCCGCGTCCCCCCACCTCATGACATCAATGCTTCGCGTCCTCAAGCGGGAGGCGGCCGACATCGATTTTGAGGTCTCCTTCGAGGTTACCCACCACGGGCCGTACCTCATCACTCCATCGATATTCATCGAGATCGGGAGCGACGAGTCCATGTGGGACGACAGGGAGGCGGCGAAGGCGATCGCCAGGACCCTGCTTCACGTGGAGGAAGATGAGAATCCAGTGGTCATCGGTCTGGGAGGAGGGCACTATGCCCCCAGGTTCACGGAGGTGGCCGTCAGCAGAAAGGTATCCATGGGACACATGGTGCCCACCTACGCGATGAAAGGGGCCGAGAATGAGGAACTCAGGGCCATCATAGGACGGGCGGTCGAGGCCAGCAACGCTTCCAAGGTCTACATTCACAAGAAATCCATGAAGAGGTCAGAGGCCACCTCAGTGAGGATGCTCCTCATGGAGATGGGGTTGGAGGTAGTAGAAAGCAGGGATCTGGAACCTCAACCCTAGAGGGAGGGTCCAGCGAACCTGATTCCACACACCGGGCAGATCTCCCAATCCGCCTCGATCGGTGAAAGACATCCCGGGCACCTGATCGTTCCATTGGGACAAGGAAGCTCTTCCTCCACCTCCTGGGCCGCGATCCTGCTGATGAAGCGGATCTCCTGTTGGTTGGCCTCCTGACGGGTGTTCAGGGTGAGTATGAATCCCCCTGCGAGGGTCAGGACGCATCCGAAGACGGCCATGAACGGTGCTGGTCCCAGGGCGGCGGTGTCTGACAGCGTCATCATGTCCACATTGATCCAGAAAGCGGTGATCACCACCACGACGGTGATGATCAAAGCCGTCATGATGGCGGTCACTGGCCATATTCTCTTCTTGTCGGTCTTCTCGGTCATCAGGCAGATGACGGAGAGCAGGATGACCATCACCCCTCCCGTCAGCGCGGCTATGTACAGGTCGTAGGACGAACTCATGGCCGTTAGGTCGGTAAGGAACCATTCCCTCCCCGCCTCAAATGTCATGCCAGAGACCCCGACATCGACCACCCAGCTAAGTGTCCCGGAGAGAATGATGAGGGCACCCCCCAACATGCAGAACATTGCCGAGATGAGCAGAACGCAGTGGGGTGTGGGCGGATCGAACTCGTGGTGGTTGGCCTGGCCAGCACTTCGATTGCTTAAGCTCTCCATGAAATATCCCTTCTGACGATTGTCAGACAGTCGTCATACATTTTAACATTACCGTTTGCTCTTCGGTTATCTCCAAAGCAAATCGGTAGAGATATCATGTCCCTGAGGCGGAATCAAATCACCCTGGTGCCTCTGATGTCGCCGCCTCTGATGGCCGACTCCAGCTCATCCAGGTCCCTACCATGGACGACGAATACGGGTATGCGATCCTCCTTGACGATCATGGCCCCCTCCCGGTCGAAGACATCGGTCTGACCAGCATCGTGACCTCCCTCATCCACGATACTGAAGAAGTCCTCGAAGCTCAGCAAGGTGAACCGCTTGGCGTCCTTCACCACCTTGGGATCGTCCGAGTAGACCGCGTCTACCGAGGTGGCGTTGACGATGCGGTCCGCCTTCCAGGCCCTGGCCACAAGCGCCGCGACGGCGTCGGTTGTGTGTCCTGGCTCGGTCCCACCCATCGTCACTATCATTCCCGGGTTCTTCATCTTCACGGCATCCTCAGGCGTTTCGGGGATGTTCCTGTTCCCTCTACCCCCCAATGCCAGCTGGAGAAGTCGGGCGTTCAGGCGGGTCACCTGAATGCCCATCTCATCGAGCTCCTCAACGGTCGCGCCAAGCTCCCTGCCGCCGCTGATGTAGTATCTGGATATCCTGCCCCCTCCGCACACCACTATGATGTCCAACTCCTCGCTCACCCTAAGAAGCAGGGAGGCGATCTCCTTCAGGAACTCTATATCATCCTCATTTGGGATGAGAATGGACCCTCCAAGGGAAACGACAACCTTATCCATGTGAACACCAACACTTTTATTACGGTAGTCTCTCTTGCCTAAAAAACCAATGGGTTGGCTTCTTATGGAAGAGTCCGCGAGCCTCACCGACAAGCAGCGTTACGATTTCAAGAAGGCCTTGGAGGAGATAAAGGAGCTGAAGGGAAGGGGAACAGAGCTTATCTCTGTGTACGTGCCCCCCGACAGACAGATCTCCGACGTGGCCGCCTACCTGCGCGATGAGCTCTCCCAGTCATCGAACATCAAGTCCAAGTCCACCCGCAAGAACGTCACGGGCGCGATAGAGTCCATAATGTCACGCCTGAAATACTTCAAGCGACCGCCAGATAACGGAGTCATATTCTTCGTGGGGGAGATTGCCGCTCAGGGCGACCAGACCAGGATGGTCCAGTACGTTCTGGAACCACCTGAACCCATCACCACCTTCCTTTACAGGTGCGACTCCAGCTTCTACATCGAGCCGCTGTGGGAGATACTGGCCGAGAAGAGGTCGTACGGGCTGATAGTGATTGACAGGAGCGAGGCCACGATCGGCCTCCTGAGGGGAAAGAGGGTCCAATCCCTGAAGAACTTCTCCTCACTGGTCCCGAGCAAACACGGGAAAGGCGGACAGTCGGCCCAGAGGTTCGAGAGGTTGATCGAGATCGCGGCTCACGACTACTTCGTGAAGGTGGGAAATGTCGCTACGGAGGCCTTCCTGGATGAGGAGGACCTCAAGGGGATTCTGGTCGGTGGACCTGGACCGACCAAGGAGTTCTTCGTGGAGAATAACTTCCTGCATCACGAGCTGCAGAAGAAGATCATAGACACCTTCGACATCGGCTACACGAACGAGTACGGCCTAAGGGAACTGGTAGAGAAGGCCCAGGGCAAGCTCCAGGATATGGACCTCATGAGGGAGAAGAAACTTGTCCAGAGACTTCTCCAGGAGATCAGGAAGGAGGATGGAGGCCTTTCGGCCTACGGCGAGGATCAGGTTAGAGGGGCACTAAGGATGGGAGCCGTCGACACCCTGCTCCTCTCGGAGGGGTTGAGGAAGGACCGGGTCGTTGTCGAATGTCCCGCCTGCGGGTGGAAAGGTCGTTTGACCGTGGACAAGAGGCGGAACGGGGTCAAGTGCCCCGGTTGCGGGGAGCAGGTCGAGGAGAAGGAGATCATCGACCTCATAGATGGCTTCTTCGAGGAGGCGGAAAAGACGGGCTCCCATGTGGAGTTGATCTCCGAGGACTCGGAGGAGGGCGAGATGCTCATGAAGGCCTTCGGGGGCATCGCCGCGATACTCCGCTTCAACGTGGGGGTTTGAGATGGATCCCATAAGGGAGTTCAGGAGGGAAGTTGAGAGCAGGGTGAGGGAGGCGCTGGCCTCCATGAAAGTTGAAGCGGAGTTCGAGGTGGAGATCCCCCCATCGGACATAGCGGCGGACTTCGCCGTTCCCTGTTTCCCTCTCGCCAATGTCCTAAGGAGACCTCCGGCGCAGATCGCAGAGAAGCTCTCGACGATGATGGGCGATATGGAGTTCATCTCCAGGGTCTGGAGCGAGATGGGTTATCTCAATTTCAAGGTGAACGATTCCAGGCTCACCGAGATCACCCTTGGGGAGATAATGGACTCCAGGGAGGACTACGGCCGCTCAGAGAGGAAAGAGGGGAGGATAATCCTGGAGCACACCTCGGTGAACCCGACCGGTCCCATGCACGTGGGGAGGGCCAGAAACCCCCTCATCGGGGACACGCTGGCCCGCTGTCTGCGCTTCAGGGGGTACGATGTCACGACCGAGTACTACGTCAATGACGTGGGAAAGCAGGTCGTACTCCTCACCTGGGGCCTGGAGAACCTCTCGGAGGAGGACGTTCCAACAGGTGACATCGAGAAGGATGACCACCGCCTCGTTGGCTACTACAGGAAGGCGAATCAGCTCATGGAGTCCGACCCAGAGGTGAGTGAGGAGATATCGGAGATGCTCCGCCGCTTCGAGGCCGGTGACGGGGACGTCATCGGAAGGGTGAGGAGGACCGCGGAGAGGATGCTGGGAGGGCTTCTCCAATCCCTGGAGAGGGTGGGCGTTGAGCTGGACAGCTTTGTCTGGGAGTCGGAGTTCATTCTCGATGGTACGGCGAGGGGGGTCGTTGAGAAGCTCAAATCCTCCAGCTATGCCCATGAGGAGGACGGAGCTTACTATCTGGATCTCGAGGGGTTCGGGGTTCACGGAAAGGACACCAGATGGTTCTTCACCAGGAAGGACGGCACCACACTGTACACCACCCGCGACCTCGCCTATCACCTCAACAAATTCTCACGGGCCGAGGGGCTCATCAACGTCCTTGGGGAGGATCAGAAGCTGGGTATGCAGCAGCTCGCCTCCGCCCTGACCATCATGGGGGAGGAGAGGAAACCCGAGAACGTGTTCTACTCCTTCGTATCCCTTCCCGAGGGCAAGATGTCCACCAGGAACGGAATGGTGGTCAACCTGGACGATCTCATCGAGGAGGCCGAGGTCCGGGCCCTGGAGGAGGTCCGCAAGAGGAGGACGGACCTCACCGAGAAGAGAATGGCCGAGATAGCGAGGGCGATCGGGCCGGGGGCGATCAGATACAACATCATCCGGGTTCAGAGTGAGAAGCAGATGGTGTTCAGGTGGGAGGAGGCGCTGAACTTCGAAGGCAACAGCGCCCCGTTTCTCCAGTACTCCCACGCCAGGGCATGCAGCATCCTCAGGAAGGCGGGCGGGTACGCGGCGAAGGTGGACCCCGCCCTTCTCACGGATCCATACGAGGTGAAGCTCATCAAGGTGCTTGCCCGCTTCCCGGGGGTCATGGACGAGTGCGCGGAGAGGCGCAGGATACACCTGCTGCCGTCCTACGGGCAGGAGCTGGCGTCCGCGTTCAATCAGTTTTACGCTTACGTTCCAGTGCTCAGGTCGGGGGAGAAGCGCGACGCGCGCCTGACGATGGTGGAGGCCACGATGTGGGTCCTCAGGAACGTGCTTGTCAACCTGGGCATCGTAGCACCGGAGGAGATGTGAGATGGAGATAGCGACGATTGGACATGAGGACTGGGAGGAGTTGAGGCAGCTCGAGCTCGCCCTGTTCAGGGAGTACCTTGAGGTATCCAAGGCGATGAAGTGGGAGGAGGTCTCCCCCGAACTGATAGACCATCTGGGGGCATCGAGCGAGGAGGCATTCTCGTTCTACATGGATTCGGGGATGAGCTTCGTTGCGCGGGATGAGGGGAAGATAGTGGGGTTCGTATTCGCCCAGATCATGGAGCACGTGGAGAGCGTAAGCAGAGTGGCATGGGTGGAGAATCTGGGCGTCCATCCCCTGTATCGACGCCAGGGCATTGCCTACCGCCTGCTGGAGAAGGTGATCAAGGTGGCGAGGGAAAAAGGCGCGACAGCGGCGTTCAGCAGCATACGGTCGGACAACCCGGAGTCGATAATGCTGCACAAGAAGATGGGCTTTCTGGTCGACAACCGGATGATGGCCCTTATAGACTTCGAGTCTGCGGATCTCTAGCGCAGCAGCGTGTACCCATCGGTACCGTACTTCGCATCCATGAGCTCCTGGATGAGCTCTTCCTCGAAGTGAGTGAGAGCCCCCCTCCTGATGCTCACACCCAGTGTCTCCTCGAATCCCCTCACCATCGCTTCCTTCACCTCCTCGGGTGTCACCTTTCTGCCCAGTTCCCGTGAGATAGAGGTCATCTCATCCTTTTTCCTCACCTTCTTCTCCTCCGTCATCAGAACATCGAACATGAGGTCGAAGTCGCAGTCCATGATGATCGTCCCGTGCTGGAGAACGACGTTCCTCTCCATTTTCTGCGCGCTTCCCGAGATCTTCCTCCCACCGATCTGGACATCGTTGATGGGTTTGAATTCCCCGACGAGTCCCAACCTGTTCAGGCCCTTGATCAGGGCGGAGCAGATGATCTCGTATATCTTGTTTGGGTCGTCTGGAAGCAGCTCCCGCCTCATCACCGCTGCGTATATGATCTGGTCTGGGTCGGTGTAGATAGAGCTTCCCCCAGAGAACCTCCTTACGAGCTGTACGCCCCGCCTGCGGGCGACATCCAGGTTTACGGTGTCACCCACCTTCTCAAAGTATCCAAGGGAAACCGTGGGCCTGTCCCTTCTGTAGAAATGCAGGGTATTGGGCACCAGGTCCTTCTCCATGGCCTTGACGATTGCCTCGTCGCAGGCCGCGGTGTAGACCGGCTCGGCCAGATCGGTATCGATCAAGCGCCATAACATTGAATAGAGGTATAAATAGAAAAATAAAAGGAATTTGGGGTAAAGGGTTTTGACATCACTTCTTGGACTTGCGCGTCTTGGCGGGGGCCTTGCTGGCGCCCCACGGCAGCCTCTTCCTGAAGTAGAGGAGGACGATGACTACCACGATGACCGCGAAGATGCCGCCGTAGATGGCGGCCGCCTTCCAGGTGGCCTCGTTCACCTCGATGCTGACCGTGGCGTGATTGTCCTGTTTGCTGATCTCGCGGTCGGCCTCCACCTCTACATAGAGGGTGAAGTTACCCTTACCGTTCGGGGTCCAGTACCAGGTGACGATTCCGGATTGATCAGGGCTCAGGAGGTTCGCGGACGCGCCGTCAACGGTGAGATCTGTGGATTCACCGAGCTTCTCCTTGGACCCATCGGCCTTCATGAGGTAGAATGTGGCCTTGATACCCGTGGCGTTGTCGTTTCCCACGTTGGTGATGTTGACCATGATCTTGCCGCTCTCCCCCTCGGTGAACCTGCTGGGTTCGACCTCGATGGAGGTGATGCGAAGGTCCGGTCTCGGGGAAGAGGTAACCGTGATATCCATGGTCTTGTTGGCAGTGTTGTTGGCGGGGTCGGTCACCGTCAGGGTGGCGGTGAAGGATCCGACGGCGGCGTAAGAGTGGGTCACGTTGATGCCGGTGGCGTTGGCATCATCGCCGAAGTCCCAGACGAAATCGAGCTCGCTCTGGTCGTAGTAGTTGTCGTACGTCTTGCTTCCGTTGAAGTAGAGCGTCTCGTTCTCTATGGGGGCCTCCTCGGAGATGTCCTTGAAGTCCGAGTTCAACACATCGAACAGGACCACTGGCGGGGTGATGTCGGCAACGTTGACGGTGATGTTCTCGTCGGCATTGTGGCCGACAGCGTCGGTCACGTTGAGCGTGACGGTGTAGGTCCCCGCATCCTCGAAGGCGTGGGTGACGTCCTCTTCCAGCACCACGGTGGTGCTGTTACCATCGCCGAAGTCCCAGTGCCAGCTGATGATGATGCCGTGCTCGGGATCGGATGTGGAGTTGATCCAGTCCACGGATCCGCTACCATCGAACACCAGAGGCTCGTGTTGGTCGGTATCCACCGTGCCGCCGGAGGGTATCTCCTCTCCATCAACGATGATCATGGGCACTGGATCGATACCATCAACGCGCACCTTGAAAGTGACCTCGTCCGTCAGACCGGCCACGTCGATCACCGTGAGCTCGACCTCAACCTCGAAGGCGCTCTGGTCGTACATGTATGCGGTCTCGACGGTGGTCACCGTCTCCACGGTGCCGTCCCCGAAGGCCCACTGATAGGTGAGCGGATTACCGTTGGGGTCGTACGAGCCGACAGAGGTGAAGGTGACGTTCTCGCCCTCCCTCACTATGTAGTAAAGGAGCGTGTCGTTGTCATACTCGGCGTAGGCGAACTCACCCGTCTCGATGGCCGCGACGGCGGAGGGGGCCTCGGAGGACTCGATCTCCATCTCCACCTGTGCGGTGCCCCATGACATGTCGACGTCAGGAACCACGCTGACCGTCGTGTAACCCTTCACACTGATATCCGGGTCATCGGTCTCATTCGCCACGAGCTCGTAACCATCGCGCAGAACGAAGCTGTATGTCCTTTCCATGGGGGCGTCGCTGACGTGCTGAACCCCAGTTATCACGGTCACCTCGGCGGTGTAATCGGGCGCTTCGGCGTCGATGGTGCCAATCGAGTCGTACTCGGTCATCGCCTCTCCGGTGAACCCGTCCATGGACTCCACCGATCCGGTGAGCCCATCAACGGAAAGGGACGCAATCCCGCTCGCTGATGAGACGAAGGCGGTGTCGTTGACAGTCAGGAAGTCGACGGTGTTCACGTACCAGGGTCCGTAGGTCTCAAGGACCGCCGCGAAGGCATCGGCCTCGCTCTGGTTAACAACACCGTTCCCGTCGCCGAGGGCGAAGTCCACCTGCATCCTTATGGAGGACAGGTAGCTGTAGTTCATGGTGGAGTATGTCCTATCATGGTTGTACGAGAAATCCATGGTGATGCTGAGTTCATTCCAATCATCATCCTGAAAGTCCACGTCCCATATCTCAGTCTCTGCGGTCTCATCCACGAGGTCAACCGAGATCGTCTCGGATCCGTTCACCTCGAACGAGGAGATGTTGCTCTGGGCGCCGTCGGCGTCAACCACAAGCCAGTATTCCCCATCAGAGGCGTCGAAGACGAATGTGTTGGTCACCACCGATCTGGGGGCGATTATTCTCTCCTCGTAGATCGCCGAATCGTTCGTGGACACCAGGTATGCACTCAAACCCGAGGTGACCGGGCCGTCATCGATGTAAACATAGCCCCTTATAAGACTGGATGTGTCCATCTCCACCTCTACGGTGGTGTTGTCGGTCACAAGGTACGGTGCGAGGACCTCCTTGGCGTATCCCGGGGCGGTGAAGACGAACGCATACCAATCCAGGAAGATGGGTATGTCGAAGTATCCACTGGCGGTCCCCTCGTAGATCACATCGCCCCTGGACCAATCGATGACCGTTAGCGTCACATTGTCAACCGGGGTCGCGGTGCCGGTCTCGTTGACATATGCCCTGAAGTACTTGTCCAGACTGGGCATCTTCTCCATCTCGATGATGCCGAGATTCACATTGGATAGATCTGTGAACCTGATGATGTCCGGGTACGCGAGATCGAAGTATCCGCTCTTTGTCACGGTCAGCTTGTAATATCCCTGTCCCGGGGAAAAGGAGGCAAGACCGCTAGAGTCCGTGGGCGTGTCCACGATGCTCCCGGTGTGCACTTCCTCTAAGGCGGCCTCAGCGTTGATGACTGGATCATAGTCTGTGTCGGTAACGTTGAAAGATATCGTATATGTGCTACCAGCACCCTCGGCCCCTTGTCCTGGCAGGATCGCTAACGAGGACAGGAGCAGTGTGAAGACGAGCACGACCGTTGCCAATTTGCACCCATTCATATTTCGCATTTGTTCCCTCCCTCACGGCAAAAAGCACTAGGAAGTGCTCCCTGAGACTCGGGTATCTGTGGCGAATAGGTTTGTAATAGATAAAGATTGTTGTATGCAAAATGCATACTGGCCTATTGTCTACTTGGATAAGACCACAGCGCTTTCAAGTAGGGCCCCATGAGGGATCTATGGCCCATGTCTGGAATACGTTTCATGAAGTCAATCCAATCGCCGTTATCAGGTGACGATCTCCCCCAGCCTCTCCTGCTCCAACGCATACCTGATCTCCAAGGCCAATCTGCGGCCGGTGGACATGCTCCCCCTCCAAAGGGCGTTCCCATAGGGATGCCCAACGGACAGGTGGACGTTGGTACCGCCCCCCACCCTGGGCGCCACATCGTAGATGTAGAAGTTGAGGTCCTTGTCCACGCATGTCTGGAGGCAGAAGGGTCCGATGATGCCTGGATCATAGTACTCCTTGGACGCCCTCACGTACTTCTCGGCCAGCTCGAAGGCCTTCTCCAGCAGCGACTCCCTGAGTGTCGCGGCGTTATGACCGCACACCGTGTACTCCGGTATCCTCTGCTCCGGGCTGAGCTCCAGCTGCTGCTCCGCTGGGAGGCGGACGAAGCCGTCGAGCGATGATTCGAATCTCCAGTCGATCCCAAGGAGCTCAATGTTCTCTCCTCTCTTCTCCAGGGGGGAATAGAAGAAATCCAGGTTGAATACGGGGCCGATGACGTACTCCTCCATCCTGGCTTCCCATAGACTTTCCTCATCGATCACTCCTCTTTTCAGGAGTTCCTCCGACTTGATCTGATACTCCTCTGGGGTGGAGGCGGTGAAGAAACCCCTCTCCAGTTTCTTCTGCTTGTGATGCAGCTTGACGATGGTGAGGGTGTCTATGTCCTGGGGGTTCCCAACCTTCTTGGGATAGGGAAGGCCAGCCTTGTCCAGGATCCAGTAGTAATCCTGGTCGTCGCCCCTCTCCTCGCTCCTTAGCATGTTCCTGCTGCCCACCATGGGCAGCACGAAGTCATCTTCGACAGCGTCGATCCCGCAGTAGGACACGAAGGACCTGTTGGGGACGAACAGGATGTTGTCCCTCATCATAGTCTCCATGAACTCAGGTTCCAGCATATCCTTGAACCTGTTAAGGACCACGCCCTCGTCCACAACACCCCTGGTCACCTTTCCATCAACGGACCTGTGCGACCTGAAGTAGTTCATGTATGTCCTTTCCCTCCCCTTTTGGCAAATGACGAAGGTCCTGAAACCCTCGTCGATCGAGCCGTCGCAAACGTCAAGCGCTGAATGCGATCCGACCACTCCGACCTTGATCTTGCCGGGGTTGTACCGCTCCAAATTGGATAGAATGGTCTCCCTGGAAATCATGCTCTCCCCTCGGATTGAATGGGAATGGCATATTGAATATAAGAGTGTTGCAACCCCGCTACGCGAACCCAAGGATCATCAGGAATCCCATGAGCAGAACCGTCCCGATGAGATCAATGCTGGAGGATGTTAGAGGAATGCTCAGACTGTCTGGGTTGAGGGAGAAGCGGAAGGTGTACACGGCCACGTAGTACGAGATAACGTTCAGGGCGGTAACCGTGCACAGCCCGGCCGTGAGGGAGAGGAACACCAGTTCCCACAGTCCTGGGGAGGCAAACCCAAGGGCGATCGAGACCACGTGGGCGAATATCCCTATGAGAACGAAGACCCAGATTGAGAAGATGTACAGGATGGCGAAGTTCTCCAGGACGACCTTCGCCGGGACCCGCTTGGGCTCTATCAGACCCATGTGAAGGAGGGAACCGAGCCTGGAGGTGAGTATCCCCCCCAGTGCGTTGGCCTCTTCCAGGAACGGGGGGACTAATACGACAATGGCTGGCAATGTCACAAGGCTGACGAGATGCTGATTCAGCGCCAGCCCCGCCCCGATGTCCAGGAGGATGCAGAAGATCAGTATGGGGGAACTCTCTTTCAGGATGGTCCTGACCTCCCTGTCCCTACCCTTCCACGCATTCACCGCAAGGACGAGGGTGATTGCCAGGATGAGAACGGTCACCATCTGGATGATGATCGAGATGCCCATCTCGCCCAGGTCAAGTATCAGAATCGCGGCTATGAACAGCATCGGGAGGGTCACGATGTCCCCCGCCGCGGTTATGATGGGGGCAGAGATGTTGTCGATGTCCCACTCCCTCTTGTAACCTATGTATGCCACCAGGAGATTGAAGAGCACCAGCACCATTCCGGCCAGCACTCCCCCAAATACCGAGATGAAGATGAAGTCCTCCAGACCCACGCTCATTATGCCCATCGCCTCGGTCACGATCTTGGCGAGCACACCCATGATCAACGACATGAACAGGGTGAGGAGCAGAGAGCTCTGGAGGTTCTGCCTGAGTACGGTCCCCCTCTTCAGGGAGAGCTCGAAGGTACCGATGTGAAGTGCCGTACCCAGCCTGCTTCCCACCGCCCCGAAGACGTTCCCCCTCATGCCTATGGCTGGCGGAATTAGGACCAACAGTCCAGGGAGGAGCTCGAGTGTGTCGGTCATGTAGCCGAGGGTCACCCCGGCCAGCAGGTCCGCCAAGGAGGAGATGGTAAGCGCCATCAGGCCCAGCCTGAATACGCTGCTGTTTCTGGAGACGAAATCCCTCGCTGCCCTCTTGGCGTCCATCAGCCCACCTCCTTACGGGCGGAAAATGGGTCCCCTCTATATGTAGGTTGACTGACCCGTTCCCGGGGGTATTTTTAGTTTCGGGTCCTGCCGATCATCATGATGAATCTATGTCCTCCAGTCGCCTTCGCCTCCTTGGCGTGGGAACTGATATATATACGGAATGAGAATAGAGAGGCAATTCGGTTGCCACGGCCGCCGGGAATCCTTGATGTGGTGGATCTCGAATTGAGCAGCGATTCGGAAGACCCAGGTAATAGAGATTCTCTCCTGTTGCTTCATACGGTTCACCGGGTGGTATGCGGCGGTAATGCCGTCGTCCTGCCCTTTTCTCCATGGAGGAGATGGAATTGACCGATTCTAACAGGGAGTACGAGTTCGAGAAGATAGAGAATGTTCCCAAGACCGTCCGGGAGCTGCTCACCGAGATGAAGGACATCTCGGAGGTGATCGTGGACCTCGCCTATGCCTCGCTGATGTTCGACAGCAAGGAGATAGGGGAGGAGGTGAAGCACCTGGAGAGCAACATGGATACGATGAACTACGAGATCAGGATCAAGGCCATGCTGGCTTCCAGGACGCCCGAGGACGCCATCCAGCTTTCCGGCCTGCTCCAGGTGGCCAGTGCGGCGGAGGCCATATCCAACGCGGCAGGCGACATAGTCGACCTGCTGGAGACCGATATAGAGAAGAGGCCTTTCCTCACATTCGTGCTCAGGGGCGCCGAGGAGAAGATCAGGATGCTCGTCCTCTCCGAGAGGTCGGACATGGTCAACAGGACCATCGATGCCCTGAGCGTGGAATCGGAGACCGGGATGAGGGTCATCGCCATCAAGCGGGGGAAGCGGTGGATATACGATCCGGACACGGACATCAAGCTCAAGGGAGGGGACCTGCTGATAGTCCGGGGCACGGAGGATGGATTCGAGACCCTGAGATCCTACACGAGCGCCAAGGAGGCATGGCCTATTTACCCGCAGGAGGTGGACTGATGGAGGAGATTGAGAGGATGCTCCTGGAGGTAAAGGACACCTCGGAGCTCATGATCGATCTGGCCTACTCCTCCCTGCTCTACAACAACCACGACATCGCGGAGGAGGTCCTTTTCATGGAGGAGATGGTTGACGAGATGGTCCGCGAGATCCAGGAGAAGGCGATCGGCAGGGTGCTGGAGGACGGTGACGCCTCCAAGGCCATGGTGTTGATCTCCCTCGCCAATTCCATGGAGGAGATCTCAGATGCGGCGATGGAGATCGTGGACGTGGTACTCAGGAACGTCCCTTCCCACCCCGTCTTCCAGATGAGCGTGAGGGACTCGGATTCCATCATCTCGACGGGGAAGATCACCGCCTCCTCCGACCTTGCCCACAAGAGCATTGGTGAGGTGAAGCTGGCCTCGATCTGCGGTATGAGGGTCATCGCCATCAAAAGGGGCAAGGGGTTCATCTTCGGCCCGGACGAGTTCACTATCATGGAACCGGAGGACATCCTAATCGTCAGGGGTCCAGAGGATGGCGAGGTGTACTTCAGGGAGCTCTCCTCCGGTGAGGAGACAATCGCCGAGGGCGGCTGAACCTGTTCTGGGTGGTGGGAATTGAGAGAGGAGTAGCCCCGGGCAGATTCGAACTGCCGTCGCGGGATCCAGAGTCCCGCATGATTGACCGCTACACTACGGGGCTGCGAGTGTCCGTAGAATGCTAACCATCTTTAATATTTTGCCCCCCTTGAACGGGTGGGAATTCCTGATCCGGAGCTCACATCAGGGGGTCCAGCGCCTTCATGATCGAGTGGAACACCTCGCTGATATCCTCCCCGCCGTCGACGTTGAGGAGCACTCCCTTGGATTGATAGTACTCGACCAGGGGCAGGGTGCTCTCCCTGTACGTCCTCAGTCTCTGCTTGACCGTGGACTCGGTATCGTCACTCCGCTGGTACAGCTCGCCGCCGCACTTGTCGCATCTTCCCTCTTCCTTTGGAGGGTTGAAGAGCAGGTGGTAGACCGCGCCGCACTCCCTGCATGATCTCCTTTTCGTGAGCCTCTCCACCAGGATGCCCTCGTCAACATTCAGGTTTATCACGGCGTCTATGGAGGTAATCCCCTCCAACCTCTTTGCCTGGTCGATGGTTCGTGGAAAACCATCCAGTATGAATCCACCGTCAAGGCTGGACACCTTTTCACTCACCAGGGCGATGACCAACTCATCGGGAACCAGCTTCCCCGCGTCCATGTACTCCTTAGCCTTCACTCCCAGCTCGCTCTTGGCTTTCACGGATTCCCTCAGCAGGTCCCCGGTCGATATGTGGGCCACCCTCAGTTCATCCATAAGGCGTTTCGCCTGGGTGCCCTTGCCAGAACCAGGAGGCCCCAGGAGTACTATCTTGAGGTGCATGGTCCCAGTTATAGGATTGTCATTTATACCATTTGTTGCCGTCATTCCGCACCCTCAACCCCATGCGTGGGGAAAATCCCATCATCCCCGTCGTTCAGTAAAATGAATGATGGGGCCCAGGTAGTGGAGTTATCCGGTGAACGTAATGTTCAAGGATTGGTGGTGGGGTCTTATCAACCGCCTCCCCTAGCCATCATAATATCAGATTCGATGATGGGGTGGAAACTGTAATCTAGACAGAATCGGATGATGGCGAAAAAGGGGGAAGGTTCATTCAGTCATCCTATTTCACCTTCGAGGACAGGGATGGGATCGACATCCACACATACAGGTGGCTTCCCGACAGCGGGCAGGAGATCAGGGCAGCGGTCCAGATCTCGCATGGTATGGGAGAGCATTCCGCGAGGTATTCAGGGTTCGCGGACTTCCTGACCAAGCAGGGGTTGGCGGTGTACTCCAACGACCACAGGGGTCACGAGAGGACGGCCGGCGATCTCGTAAGGGCAGGTGATCAAGAATGCCCTGGACCCCAAGAACATCCTCGGCCCGGGAAAGCTCTAGCAGTGGGACGGGAACATCATGGCAATGATCAGGAACCTATGCAAGGGTTCCAGAACTGAGCATCATCCGAACCAGGCAACTGCAAGGAAGGCGATCGATATTGCGAATGTCACCGCGTAGATGGGAGCGTTCCACCTGTATATCTTCGACCCGTCCATGGGAGGTATTGGAAGCAGGTTGAAAAATGCCAGCAGTATGTTGATGTATCCCATGAGGTATATGAAGAAGCCCGGTATGCCCGCGATGGGCACGAAGTACCAGACCAGCAGGAATGGTATGCCGATGATCAGGTTGACGGCGGGCCCCGCTATGCTTATGAGACCGTTCTCACGTCTGGTGGCAACGCCCTGGATGTAGACCGCGCCGGGCGCGGC
>CAZQLP010000001.1:14874-39711 GCA_964594225.1 uncultured Methanomassiliicoccales archaeon | reverse complement strand
TGATGCATCCATGTGATGAGCCCGCCCGTGGATGTGGATGGATGAGGAGGATGACCGTCCTTGGAGAGGGAATGAGTTCCATACTAGAGCGAGGTTGATGGGGAGATTCGATCTCCATGTTGCGACCGACTCCTTGAGATGCTTTGGGAAAAGGGTCCAGGATCAAGCTCACCTGAGACTGGTATTTCCGCAAGTATTGATATGAGGATGTCGATTAACACCCGTGGCCCGGCAGAAGCACGGAAAGGAGGCGTTCGGCTGGTGCGACCGTTGCGGCGTTCTCATCCTGGGGGAGGAGTGCTCCTCTTGTCACTACCCCCCGAGGGAGTTCGAACTCTCTCTTCCCGCGGACGTCAGGCCTTGCATGGGAACGGGTATTGATCTTGTCAAGGGGCTGTTCGAGCGTCATTTCGGGACCTCGGAGTTCCTAGATGGCAAGCTGATCTTCCTCAACAGGATCGCCGGCGAGGACCGCACCGATGAGATCGTGGTGGAGGGATTGGTCCTTGGAATAATGAGATTCGATATCCTCTCCAAGGATTACAGGCTGGACCTCAAGCTGGACGGGGCACGCGTTCTCGCCCCCATCGCCACCAGTAACCTGATCAGGTTGAATCGGGTCGGGGGACATCTGAAGGGGAGGAATCTCCCAGGAAAGGATATTAGGGAGATCGTGGGGGGTTTCGAGGAGGGAGATCCGCTGGTGGTGCTGGCCGGCAACATGGTCTGTGCCGGGGTGGCACGTGCCTCGAGCGAGAGGATGCGGTCCTCCGACACAGCGCTGAAGATCAAGGACGTCGGGAAGGGAAGGATTAGGCTCCACAGGAGGGACCTGATGTGGTCGGATTTCGTGAGGTGCAACGAGTCCCACCTGCGATTCCTGGAGTCCAAGGCAGTCTCCGACGTCCGGTCCTTTCTCGGGAACTCCAAGGGGAGAGAGTCAGCAGTCTCCTTCAGCGGCGGCAAGGACTCCCTCGCGTGTTACGGCATCGCCCGGAAGGCCGTTGATCATGTCCCCCTCCTCTTCGCCAACACCGGGCTGGAGTTCCCTGAGACGGTCGAGTACGTGAGGGATTTCGCCAAGAATAACGATCTGGAGCTGGTCGAGGGCACACCGACCTCAACGTTCTGGGAACAATTCCCCCACTTTGGACCGCCTGCGAAGGACTTCAGGTGGTGCTGCAAGGTGTGCAAGCTCGCCCCCATCACCGGGATCATAGAGGACCGCTACCCGAACGGCGTCATCACCTTGGAGGGAAACAGGGTCTACGAGTCGTTTACCAGGGCCAGGACGACCTTCGTGGAGAGGAATCCCTTCGTCCCTGGGCAGGTGAACCTCAACCCCATACGGGAGTGGAGGGCCGCCGAGGTATGGGGGTACATATGGATGGAGGATCTGGAGTACAATCCCCTATACGATCAGGATATCCAGAGGATCGGCTGCTACCTCTGCCCCTCCTGCCTCGCTAGCGAGTGGGAGTCCACAAGGAGGACCCATCCGGATCTTTACAACGAATGGAATGACGTTCTTCTCCGATGGTCCAGGAATCTTGGAATCGATGATTGCTTCGTGGAACACGGGTTCTGGAGGTGGAGGAATATTCCCCCCAAGATGACGATGCTGGCCGAGAGCATCGGTCTCGTTCTTCCGGAGGCTCGCCCTGGAAAACTGGAGTTGAGGATGGTCAGGGGGTCTATACCCCGGGTGGCCGGAGACCACTCGGTGGAAGGGACACTATCGATCCCCATGGAGAGGGACTTCAGCTCGGTGGTCGAGGCGCTCAAAGCGCTGGGGAGCGTGAGATACTCGGAGGAGTACCAGACCGCGCTAGTAAGGAGGGAGGGATCCACCCTCATGGTGTGCGGCGGAGGTCAGATCACCTCCGTTGCGTCCACGTCTGAGGAGGCGGAGGAACTCTTCGAGCAGGGAGCGAGATCGATGTTGCGGGGGCAGATGTGCTGCGAATGCGGCATATGCGTGGAATCATGCCCCGTGGGCGCCATCGAGCTGAGGGATGGCATTCGGGTCGACGAGACCAGGTGCATCCACTGCGGCGCGTGTATCCAGGCCTGTGTCGTTGCCCACTACTTCGACAAGCTTGTTGCCTGAGATGGGAAAACGATCCTTCGGATACGTTTAAGTGGGAACCTCTCATTGCGTCATTCGGTATGAACACCGACATGTTCATCGCTGGGGCCGTGGGATTTGCTCCCGCCATCGTGTTGATGTACTACACGCTCAAGGACTACACATATCCCGCGGTGGAGAAGCCGTTTTTCGACGACCGGAAGGCATTTGGGATATTCGCCGTGGGACTGGTTCTGGGGACCATCATCTACGCTGTCCAGACCTACTTCTCCATGACGATCATCATTGTGGCACTGGCGTTCGCCGTCCTCGAGGAACTGGTCAGGCTGGTGATACTCAACTTCCCCAAGTTCCAGGGGAAGCTGGACACCTCTTTCTACGGGACCACCCTCGGCCTTGGGATGGGGGCCACAATGGGATTTGGGGCGGTGTACATCACCATAGGCCAGCTTGGCGAGCTCTCGCCCCTCTCCTGGGTGGTGCTCATCGTCATCGCCGTACAGTTCGTGTTGCTGAATGGAGGGAACGGAATGAACATCGGGATAGGGGCGGCAAGGAAGATGCCCTGGCCCTATTTCGCCCAGGCGGTGCTGGTGCACCTGGCCTACAACATGCTGATGATACCGTTCTTCAGCGGGGACGAGCTTCTGGGATACCCGCTCTTCATACTGGCGACCGTGATCCTGATCCTGTCATTCTACCAGTCATGGAAGCGCTTCCTCCCCGACCTCGTCGCGGAGCAGGTATCAAGGTACGAAAAGAGGGCGAAAGGTTGATGTCCCCTTCCTCCCTGACCTAGCTCGTTGACCGGAAAAGGTACGATAGGTAGGATCATCGTGGTCTCCGCGGTGATCATCGTCATCATCATCCTTCTGCTGAATCCCGCGGTTCAGGGGATTCTAAGGAGCATCTTCATCGACCCCTTCCAGGAGAGCTATCCTGAGTCGGTGACCTTCACCCTGAATCGAACATTGACACTGGAGGCGAACGGGGGGAGGGTGTACAACTACACCATCGACATGTCGATTCCAGGGGCCATCTGGGAGAACGATAGCCCCCTGCAGGAGGTGATCGAGGTGTCGTCCCAACCCGCATCCTCGACCGAGGAGCGCTACGGATCCGAATGGATGGTCTGGGAGGGCGATGGTCCCGTGGCCATGGAAACGAGGTCGGTCACCATCACGTACCGGCTCAAGGTCTCCGCCTTCATCTGGAACCTGGATTCCAGCCAGTCGGGTCTCATCGATGACATACCCATCGAACTGAAGGAGATGTACCCTGGTGACGAGTGGGTGATAGTGGTCGAGAGTCCACCGATCCAGGAAAGGGCCGACAGTATCGTTGGCGACCAGGAGAATACCCTGGACGCCCTGAGGAGCATATACGACTGGATCACGGAGAACATCGACTACGCCACCACCACAGTCATACCCCAGACCAGCCTAGAGACCCTCTCCTCCGGTCATGGGGACTGCGATGACCAGGCCGTCCTCTTCTGTGCCCTGGCCAGGGCAGCAGGGATTCCCGCGTGGCTTCAGATAGGGGTGCTCTACGACTCCCACCTTCAGGCCTGGGGAGGGCACGGGTGGGTGCAGACATACATTCCGACGGAGGACGGTGGGATGAATGTGACGATAGACACCGTGAACGGGGATTTCCTGGTGTGGAGGCCAAACAGGTTCGCCGACTTCACCGATGACGGGGTGGCATCACATCTGGAGGACTACTACTACTCCTTCCACTGCAGCTACGACCCCGCCTCATACCCGGAGGGGGAGGTCCCCCTCTTTGACCAGGAGTTCGATGCGATCGAGTATCAGGAGTCGGACGAGCGCGTCAGGCCAGGCGATTTCTGTATCACCCTGGTACCAGCTGCTCAGATCGCCCTGTACAGGCCCGGTTCTGGCTCGTAGATGAGCCCCTCCGACAACAGCTTCGATATCATGGCCCTCACCCCGTACCGGTCCTCAATCCCCACGCGCTCCATGAGCTCCTCGAGGGTGAAACCGCCCCCTTCCTCCGTCAAGGAGATGATGGTCATGATCAGTCCCTGTTCATCAAGTCTCTTGGGAATGGTCTCTTCCTTCTCTGTCTCGAGTGTCCAGGGCTCTACCTCCTGTTGGTCAAGACGTGGAGCTATCTCCCGGGCCATATGCCCGACGGCCTCGATCAGCTCCGCCTGATCCTCCGTGCTGAAGTAGATCTTGGCCCTGGTGACGTCGATGCTGTGACCGCATCCTGGACAGCTCACCCTCTTCCTAGAGAGGTCAACGCCCCTCACCCTGCTGCACCTTGGACAGACTATAACTCCGAACATCAATACTCAACGAAAACGAGGGCCGCCATGCAGGCCCCGTAGTGGTCCATTGGAATGGACGTCTCCTCGATTTTGTGAAAGATCTTATTGAACTCGATCCCCCTCAGCTTGGCCATCTCCTCCATCTTCCATTCAAGCACCTCCCTAAGCGCCTTTTTGGTCCCGTGGAGATGCCCCTCCGCAACATATCCTCCCTTCCCATCGGATCTGTAGCCGTAGGAGATGCCGGCGGAGATCATCTCCCCTTCGACCCCCCTCATCTGGGCGAGGACGCAGTGGGTTACCGCGCCCATTGGAAGCTCCTTCATGGGTACCTGTTTGGCCCCTACAGGGATCACGGATGATACGGATACCAGGTTCTGCTCCCCTATGCCCGCCTCTATGAGTGCCTTGTCGAAGGCGTTGAGGTCGGACACCATGCTGATGGCGCAGCCCGAGGTTACAAAATACTTCTTCGGAACTAGATACATTAGATTCGCATAAGAGATGACCCGCTCTTAAGGATTTCTCCTCCTATTGATCATCGGATATCAGCTTGAACTCCCGTTCCAGCATCTTGACCTCTTTGTCCTCCAGCGCGTCGGGGCTGATGGGCATTATGAGCAGGGAATCCCTCACGGCCACGTTCTCGTTGAGCAGCTGGATGAACTTGAGGACCTTGATGAAGTTGCTCTGGGATATCATGTACTCCAGTCCACTTATCAGGACGATGGAGTTCGTCGAGTCGTCGATGAAGTTCTTTATCTCTGAGTAAATCAGCGGAATGTTGGTCGGCTCCCTGACGTAGGGGATGTCCCTGTCGTAGGAAAGCCACAGCGAGGTGGCGCCTTCCAGATGGTACCTCTTCTTCAGCTTCTCGGGGTACTCCCTGCTGATGCACATGCCCTTGACCCCGTGCCTCAGGTAGTCCTGGAATATCTCGAACGCGGAGGAGGGATCATCCGTCTCCAGCAGGTAGGAATAACCGGTTTCCAGGTCAATCCTGGGCCTTCCTTCCTCTTTCAGTTCGGGCTCGTGTTCCTCCTTCATGGGACCCAGGATGATTCGGCAGTTCCCGTCCTCGGCGGAGCACTCCCCATCCAGGATCCCGTAGCGTCTCTGGAGTAGGGAAGATATCATCCCCTGGAGATAACCACGAGCGAATTCGCAGTCCCTTCCATGGCTGGCCTCCAGGGAGTCGTGGAAACTCGCCTCCACCTCCTCCCCCATGACCGCGACCTCGATGCCGCTCAGTCCCGCCTCATACCACAGCTGGGGGAGCACCTCCTGCAGCTCCTCGAGGGAGCAGGTGATCTCCAGGGTCCTGACAAGATTCATCCCCGCCCGATATCCGAACCTGCTCAGGGTGGCCCCGGCCTCCTCGCCCTCGATGATCTCTAGCTCCTCTCTCAGGTCTATCAGGGCCTGACCTGGCAGTACGATGAAAGGCTTCATTTCGAATCCTCCAGTATTCTCCTGCCGAGAGCCAGGAAAGTTTCCTCAACGCCCTCGCCAGATTTCGCGCTTGTGAAGGCAAAGTCTTCCCCGAGCGAGTCCTCCACCTCGGAGAGAATGTCATCACCCATCTCCGTTTCGAGATCGCTCTTGTTGGCCACGAGCACGATGGGCCTGTCGCCCGTCACCCCAAAGAGATCGTTCCTCCACTTCTGCAGGGAACTCACCGTTTCCTCCCTGGTGAGGTCGCAGACCAGGAGGGCTCCGTTCGCCCCCTTGTAGTAGGCCTCGTGGAGGGAGCTTGCCTTCTGTCCCAGAATGTCCCAGATCATGAGGGTGAGTTCCTCCTCCCCTATGTTCAGGACTTTCTTGCTGACCTTGGTTCCGAAGGTCTTGATGTATTCGTCGTTGAACATGTCAAGCACGAACCTCCGGACCAGGCTGGTTTTGCCCACCCCCCCGTCTCCGAGGAGGCAGATTTTCTTGATATACCGTCTTTTTTCCATTGCTACGCCAGATGTATTGAGACCTGCGTATATAAGATTGAGCAACCTTCAACCCAGGGATGTAATTTGATTCCCGACAGGGCATCAGCCGTAGATCATGGAGGAGCCGTCCGACAGTGAAGCATTTTGCTGCTGCGTGCCCTCTACTGCGTTCCTCACCCGCTGCTCGATGTTCTCGACCATATGCGAGGTGATCATGGACCTGATCAGGTCAACCGGGGGGAACCCGAGGGCCATGGCACCTGGGAACTCCCTGTCAGAGTACTCGTGAATTGCGTTGTTCGGACCCATGTTCCTCCTCTTGGATGATTATTCACGATAGTCTTGCTCAGCGGTTTCCCGATCATCCCGATAGCCTTGGCAACGGGGAGATGCGAAAACCCTAAATGGGCCGGTGCAGTACGACGGGCGTGAGTGATGGAGAGATATCCGTATCCAGGACCGACGGCGGCATACCCGTTGTGGTGGAGACGGTCCCATCGGCTGGTTCAGTGGCCCTCTCAGTCTACGTTCGAGCCGGGTCCAGGAACGAGCCCCGGGATCGAGCGGGGATGGCGCACCTTTTGGAGCACATGGTCTTCCGGGGCACCAGGAGCTTTGACTCCAGGCAGATCTCCGAGAGGATCGAGAATGCCGGGGGGGAGCTGAATGGCTTCACTGGTAAGGAGTTCACCTGCTACCACACCTCGATACTAAGCGAGACCTTCGACACCGCGAGCAAGGTCCTCGCCGAGTTGATCTCCTGCCCGGCCCTGGCAGAGAAGAGCTTCGAGCTGGAGAGGCGGATCGTCACCCAGGAGGTGAGCATGCTGCTTGACGAGCCCGACAGCTACATCCAGTACCTGTTCACAAAGGCCCTCTGGGACGGACACCCCATGTCAGTGCCCGAGACAGGGGACTTCGAGACGATCGGGTCAATATCCCTGCAGGACCTCCGTGGGTTTTATCACTCCAACTACTCGCCCCGCAACCTCATCGTGGTGGCATCCGGCAACGTGGGCCAGGAGAAGGTGAGGGACTGGGCATCGGGTTTCGATGACATGCCCACGGTGCCCAAGGGGCCAGACCAGCAACCCCCCTCTCCCAGGGCGGATTTCAGGGTCTTCCATCGAGAGGGCGACCAGGCGTACGTGGGGATGGGCTTTCCAGGGGTGCCAGCCACAGACCCGAGCAGGCAAACCCAGCGGATACTCGCCGCCCTGCTGGGGGCGGGGATGAGCTCCAGGCTTTTCCAGAGGGTGAGGGAGGAGTCCGGCCTTGTTTACTCGATATTCACTACCTCCATGCACTACACCGACTGTGGAACCATGTCCACATTCTTCTCCTGCTCCACCAGCAATCTTCAGCGGGTGGTGGATGCCGTGGCAAGGGAGTTCTCCCGCATCAAGGTGGACGGCCTCGAACCGGGGGAGCTGGACCGTTCCAAGAAGTTGATCAAGGGCGCCACCGTCCGCCGCCTGGAGTCGATGGAGAACAGGATGTTCAGATTGGGCGAGGCGTACTCCAAGACCGGCACGGTCAAGCCGATGGAAGAGATGTTCAAGGAGATGGAGTCGGTGACCGAGGACGAGGTCATGGCCATCGCGGAGAAGATCATGAGGCCCGAGACTCTATGCGTGGCGATGCACGGTCCTGGCAGCGCTTTGGTCCGGGTATCTCAGGAACTGGACTTCTGATGCCCCGTGGAATCGATCAGTTCCCTTACCTTATCGACGATGCTGGGTATGGCGGCCTTCACCTCGGGGGTCATCTCCTCTGATACGGTGACGACGTCCGCCACCTCCACCGCCACCAGAACGATATCGGATGGCATTCTTCCGGGGTGCACTCTCCTCCCGATCTCGATGGCCGTGAACATGTTGATCTCATGAGGGGTGCCTGGTGTGACTGCATGCTTGAAGTCCTCGGTGGTCAGGATCTGGAATTCCCCGGGGGGCACCATGCCCGTGAGAATGGCGTCAACGACGATCACCCGGTCGAAGTCGAGGACTATCTCGATGATGTCCAGGCCGCTGGTGCTGTGGTCATGGACCTCCACGCCTTCCAGGCCAAGGGACCTCACCATCTCCGCCACCCTGAGGCCCACGGCGTCATCGCTCATTATGGGACTGCCGATGCCCAGCACCATGGTTCTCATCGCCGATTCGATGGACAGGTCCGTATTTAAGGGTTCGGCGCTCGCCGACCGATGTCGTCAAATTAGAAATATCGCTAGCCCGATGCCAGATTGTGCAGATCGAGCCCTCCGTGTCCCTGCTCATAAATGGAAGGACGGTCACCGCCAGGCAGCTCGAGGTGCTGGTCGCGGTCCATGAGGAGGGAAGCCAGAACCGCGCGTCGGAGAGATTGGACATCTCCACTCCGGTCCTTCACCGCTACCTGAACCAGCTGGAGGAGAGGGCCGGTGTGCCGCTGACCAGAACCTCCAACAGGGGCACCAGGCTCACCCATGATGGGAGGGCGGTGGTGAGGGAGTTCCAGGCTCTCAAGGGAAGAGCCAGTTCCGGTGAGTCCGTGAGGACCGGCTGCACGATTATCACCGAGGATCTGCTCCTCAGCGTGCTGTCCAAGATCGACTCAAAGGGAACGTATGACCTCATCATCTCGGACGATGAGAGGAACCTGAAGGACTTTCGTGCGGGATTGATGGACCTGGTGGTGCTGGACGATCCACTCTGCGCGTTTGAGTTCGAGGACGCCAGGTGGGAGGAGATCACCGATGACTATCTGATACACGTGAATAAGGGGGAGAACTACATGCGCTTCAGATACGGGGCCCAGCGGATCGGCTTCAGACATCTGGAGAGCGTGGAGGAGACCTACAACATCATCGGTACCACGAGATCGCTGAGTGACCTCGTCAGGTCCGGTCTCTCGTTCTTCATAAACCAGAGCTATGCCGCGAGAAAGGGGATCAAGATCAGAACGCATACCTCCCCCCACCTGCTGATGCACAAGATCCTGGCAATGTTCTCGGAGGAGTCGCCTGAGGTTCACCGGCTGATCTCGGAAATGCAAAGGAGAAGGCTCTGAAGTATTACCTTAAATGGTAAAACCAAGTCCTATCTTCGCCATATTTTATATACGTACATCAGTCTCACCACCTAGATGTGATTCAATGTGTGCTAAGGTACCCAATCCAGAATTCGCGAATCAGGTCATTGAGAGGGGAGGCGACACGCTGAACCTCTGCTTCCAGTGCGGCACTTGCACCGCCAGCTGCCCCTCTGGGAGGATCACTGCGTTCAAGACTCGACAGCTCATCAGGAAGGCCCAGCTCGGCTTCAAGGAGGATATCCTGGACTCCGATGACCTTTGGATGTGCACCACCTGTTACACCTGCGTCGAGCGCTGTCCCCGCGGCGTGAAGATCGTGGACATAATCATCGCCCTCAGGAACATCGCCTCGGAGGAGGGTCACATGCTAGATGAACACAAGAAGGTTTCCAGATCACTAATCGAGAACGGCCACACCATTCCCCTTACCGACAAGTACGCCCAGCTCAGGAAGAACATGGGTCTGCCCGAGAAGCCCCCGACCCTTCTCTCCTACCCCAAGGCCCTGGAGGACTTCCAGACCATAATCAAGAAGCTCGGCTTCGACAAGCTGATAGGAGGTGACTGAGATGGCCGAGTTCGGTTTCTTCCTGGGATGCATCGCTCCTCTCAGGTACCCCGGGATCGAGAAAGCCACCCGCGTGGTGTGCGACGTCCTCGATGTGGGCCTGGTGGAACTTGAGGGTGCTGGCTGCTGCCCGGCCCCCGGTGTGATCAAGTCGTTCGACAAGCCCACCTGGATGGCGGCAGCCGCCAGAAACCTGGCCCTGGCCGAGAATCTGGGTGTGGACATCATCACCATCTGCAATGGCTGCTACGGCTCGCTGTTCGACGCCAGTCACGAACTCAGCGAGGACCCCGAACTCCTGGAGAAGGTGAACGGGATCCTGAAGGAGATAGGCATGGAGTACAACGGCGGCGTGAAGGTGAGGCACTTTGCAGAGGTGTTTTACAACGATATTGGGTTGGACGCGATCAAGGAGAAGGTCACCAACCCCCTGGACTACAACATCGCCGTCCACTACGGCTGCCACTTCGCCAAGCCCAGTGACATCAAGAAGCTGGACGATCCCGAGAGGCCCCACATGCTGGACGATCTCGTGGAAGTCACCGGTGCGAAGAGCGTGGATTACAGGGACAAGCAGATGTGCTGCGGCGCCGGTGGCGGTGTCCGCTCCGGAAACGCGGACATTGCTCTCAAGATGACCGAGGAGAAGCTGAATAACATCCAGGCGGTGAAGGCGAACTTCATACTGGACGTCTGCCCGTTCTGCCACCTGCAGTTCGACAGGGGACAGAAGGATCTCACTGGATATGACATACCTGTCATTCATCTGTCCCAGCTCTACGGCGTCGCATTCGGCCTCCCCAAGGACAATCTGGGTCTGGAAGCCCAGGTGGTTCCCGTGAACATCTGAGGTCAGCGGGATGCATCTCGTTGATCTCGTGGGCATGTTCGCTGTGGACGCAGTGCCACCTGAGGTCAGGGGATTCGTGTATTTCCAGGCCAGTTTGGAGCACAGGGTACTAACGGGTCGGGAGCAGGTGGCGGTGCTGGTGGTTCGTAACACCGAGAGCCACATCATGGTGTTCATGGATGATCTGAAGGACATCAGGGAGGTGGAGTCCAGGCTGGAGCGTCAGGAGGCGAGACTCAGTGAAGGGGCCAGGGTCGCACTGATTCGGGCGATAGGTACATGAATCACCATGGCCCTCATCACCCCCTCTCGCCCTTTCCTATCATCCAGCATTCTGGACAAGCGCTCGGAACATGGCAAATATATTAATATAGTGACACATTTCGCATTCTGCCTAGATGGAGGCTATTGATGGCAAAGAAAGGAAAAACTGTATCCAGAAAGGTCAAGGACAAGTGGAAGGCCAAGGAGTGGTACAAGGTCTACGCCCCGGCCATGTTCAACCAGGTATTGCTTGGAGAGACTCCTGGCGCCGACCCGTCCAATCTGGTGGGCCGCACCACCGAGGCCACCGTTCACGATCTGACTGGTGACTTTTCCAAGATGCATGTCAAGATCCTATTCCAGATCAATGACGTGAGAGGCTATGACGCCTACACAGTGTTCATGGGCCACGACCTCACCAGCGACTACGTGAGGCGACTAACTAGGAGGAAGCGGACGAAGACCGATCATACCATCGACGTCAGGACCAAGGATGGTTACCTAGTGCGTGTGAAGACAATGAGCGTCGCCGACAGGAGGATACAGTCCTCCCAGGAGTCCGCGATCAGGATGATCATAGAGGAGGGCATTTCCCAGGCCGTGGTGGAGATGACGGTATCTGATCTTGTCAGGAGCATCATATCAGGGGATCTGGCCAAGGATATCGCCCGATCGTGTAAGACCATCGTACCGATCAAGAGGGTGGAGATCCGCAAGACCGAGGTCCTGGAGATGGGAGAACCCATGCCGGTGATCGAGCAAGCCGAGGAGGCCGAATCTTCAGAGATCGCCGAGGAGGAGGTTTCCGAGGAGGAGGTTTCCGAGGAGGAGGCCGAATCTTCAGAGATCGCCGAGGAGGAGATCGCCGAGGAGGAGGCCGAATCTTCAGAGATCGCCGAGGAGGAGACCACGCTGGAAGAGGTGGAAGAGTCTGCCCAGGTCGAGGAAGAGGAGGACAAGGGAGACTGAGCTCCCATCAACTGCCGGGGTGGCTCAGCCTGGTGGAGCGTCGGACTCATAGGGTATAGAATTCAAGGATTCTCACCAGGGACATCCGAAGGTCACGGGTTCAAACCCCGTCCCCGGCACATCCTCCCCCAATCGTTTTTCACCATGTCCAAACATTAAGTAGCTGTAATATCGTTGGCATTTCAGGTGAATCAGTGAGGATCATCATCTACTCTGGGAAGGGAGGTGTGGGAAAGACCTCCGTGGCGGCCGCGACCGCCCTGAAGTCGGCCCACATGGGAAAGCGGACCCTGATCATGAGCACCGATGCCGCTCACTCCCTCTCGGATTCCCTGGAAATGGAGCTGTCCAGCCAGATAACCAGCGTGGAGGAGAACCTGGACGCCATCGAGGTCGACGTACTGTTCGAACTGGAGCACCGCTGGAAGGAGATCGAGAAGTACATCACCGATTTCCTGGTGGCTCAGGGGCTTGACGACATAAACGCCAAGGAGATGGCAATCATGCCCGGCATGGAGCTGATGTCCGCCCTCTTCTACATATGGGACTTCTGCCGCTCTGACAGGTACGAAGTGATCATCCTCGACACCGCGCCCACCGCCGAAACACTCAGGCTTTTGAGCTTTCCCGAGGTCTCCGACTGGTATCTCGACAAGGTCTACAGGGTATTCCAGCGCATGATCCGTCTCGTTCGGGTGACGGTGGGCCGTTTCATGGACACTCCGATACCCACCAAGGAGTTCATGAAGGATATTGAGGAGATCAAGGAGAGGATGAAGGTCGTGCGCCGGTTCCTGACCGACCCGGAGGTGACCTCGGTCCGGCTGGTGGTGAACCCCGAGAAGATGGTGATCAACGAGACGAAGCGCGCATACACCTACCTCTGCCTCTACAACCTCACGGTCGAGTCGCTTGTGGTCAACAGGCTGCTGCCGGAGGATACCGACGGCTACTTCAGGGACAAGATGGAGGAGCAGAGGCATTACATGGAAGTCATACACGAGGCCTTCAATCCACTTAAGGTATTCAAGGCCGAGCTCTTCCAGACCGAGCTGGTCGGCATCCCAATGTTGGAGAAGCTAGGGGAGATGCTGTTCGGGGATGAGGACCCCACAGCGGTCTATTCCACCGACAAGCCCATGGAGATCTACAACGACGAGGAGGGTCCCGTACTCTCGCTCAAGCTCCCCTTCTCCATGAAGGAGGAAGTACAGTTATATAGGTCCTCTGACGCATTATTGATACAGGTGGGCAGCTACAAGAGATCCGTCACCCTACCGTACACCCTGATGAGGGTTGATGTGGAGAGGGCGGAGTTCAGAGAGGGCAGGCTGCTCATCAGGTTCACCAAGGAGGATGAGGATGACTCAAGCTGAGGAGCCCAAGGAGGATGCTTGGAAAGCGGGACCGCCCGATTCCCATCATGAGATGATCAGGAAGGAGGTGGAGGAGATGATGAAGGGGATGTTCTCCGAGGACGTCAAGCAGCACATGATCAAGGCTGGGAGCGAGTTCCTGCTGGGCATCGAGGCCATGATGCCCAAGTCACGCATCTCGGAGGAGACCAAGGTCCATTACAATAAGATGAGGAAGGAGTTCCTCTTGACGGCCAAGAGCATCATCGACGCCCGCCTCGAGAGCTGTGAGGGCAAGGAGACCGGCAAGGGGCTCAAGAAGATCGAGCTCGAATGATGTCCGCGGTCGGTGCTCGAGTGATAGGCGCCCTACAGCCAGAATATCTCTTTTTGGCGATTTCAATCAAAACTTTAGAATAATAGCCATCCCGATACACAGAGCATTGTGAGGTTGTATGATGGTCTCCGTACTGGTATCGTACCCCGAGAACTGCACAGGCTGCCGATTCTGTGAGATGATATGCTCCCTGTACCACGAGGGGGTGGTCAACACCAATAAGGCCAGGCTGAGGATCCAGAAGCCCGACATCATGAGGGACATACCACTGGTCTGCACCCAGTGTATCACCTGCGGGGACAGCTGCTGCGTTCAGGCCTGCCCCGAGGAGGCCATATCGATTGTTGAGGGCGTGGTGACAGTAGACCAAGAGCTGTGCACCGCGTGCGGCAGCTGCGAGAATGCGTGCCCCTACGGGGTCATATGGATCGATAAGGTGGCCAACAAGTGCGATCTCTGCGGGGGAGACCCCATGTGCGTGAAGTTCTGTCCCACGGGGGCATTGAGGTACGAGGAGGCCGACGAATCCAGCTATCGATCGATGATCTCGACCTGGAGGGATGAGTGATGCATGCCATCGGGGGCAGGCTGCTCTTCGTGGACCTCGGAAGCGGGGAGGTGAGGAAGGAGGAAACCCCCGAGGATCTGGTACGGGATTACCTGGGGGGAGACGGTCTGGCGGTCAAGCTGTTCACCGATGCCATGTCCCCCGAGGTGGAGGCGTTCGATCCCAGGAACGTCCTCGTATTCGCACCGGGCCTGTTCACCGGGCTCCCCGTGCCTACCGGGGGCAAATGCCTGTTCATGTCGAGGTCCCCGCTGACGGGCACCATCGCCGAGTCGGTGATGGGTGGGAGCATTGGCGCCGAGTTGAAGATGGCTGGCTACGACGCCATTGTGGTGACAGGAAGGGCCGATTCACCGAAGGTCCTCAGGGTAAGGAATGACTTCGTCGATTTGGTGGACGCCGGCAAGTACTGGGGCATGTTCACAAGGGAGGCCAGGGACAGGATAAGTGCAGACCTCAAGGTGAACACGGTGGCCTGCATAGGTCCCGGGGGGGAGAAGCTGGTGAGGTACGCCACCATCGACTGCGATGACAGGCAGAGCGGTCGGGCAGGCCTGGGAGCCGTGATGGGGTCCAAGAACCTGAAGGCCATCGCGGTCAGGGGCACCAGGGATCTCACCGTGGCCGACCCTAAGAAGCTCATAGAGCTGGTCCTGGACTTGCAGGAGATCATCGTGAACAGCGGGGCCTACCAGGATGACACCAAGTACGGGACGGGGGAGTTCTTCAATTGGATGAACGAGGAGAAGGGGGTATTCCCCACCCGGAACTGGCAGGAAAGCGTCTTCGATGAAAGGGAGAAGATCGACCCCTATTACTGGGCTCCCAAGTACACCCTCAGGAGCAAGGGCTGCTTCGGATGCACCAAGCCATGCGGGAAGCTGTTCGTGATCGATGAGGGGAAGTACGCGGGTACCAAGTTGGACGGAGTCGAGTACGAGACCCTCTACTCGCTGGGAGGGGAGTGCTCGAACCCGGACATAGAGGCGCTGGCCCGGGCCAATGAGGTCTGCGATCTCATGGGAATAGACACCATCTCCGCTGGGGTCTGCATCGGGTTCATCATGGAGCTGGTGGAGAGAGGCATCCTGAGCGTGGATGAGGTGGGTGTCGACTGTCAGTTCGGAAACCCGGAAGCGGTGATCGAGATGTGCGAACTCATCGGTCGAAGGGAAGGTCAGGGAAAGCTGCTCGGAGAGGGGGTGAAGAGGGCCTCGGCCGAGATCGGCAGGGGCTCGGAGAGGTACGCCCTTCACGTCAAGGGAATGGAGCCCCCCGCATACGACGTCAGGGGAATAAAGGGAATGGGCCTGGGATTCATGACCTCCCCCCGGGGAGCGTGCCACCTGCGCTCAGGGGTGTACGCCCTCAACCTGGTCGGCAGATTCTGGCGCTGGAATAACGTCGACCGCTTCACAGCAGAGGACAAGGGGGAGCAGGTCAAGTGGATGGAGGATTTCATGACGGTCTACGATTCGCTGGGCGTCTGCAAGTTCTCCAGAGGTTTCCTCCTGATGGAGGGCTACATTCCACTAGTGAAGGCCATAATGGGGTGGGATCTGACCGAAGGGGATCTCCTTCTGGTGGGTGAGAGGATCAACAACCTCAAGCAGATCTTCAATTATTCCCTTGGGTTGAGAAGGGAGGACTTCCACCTTCCGAGAAGGCTGATCGAGGAGCCGATAAAGGGTGGGGCGTCCATGGGAGCGGTCATCACCGAGACGGAGATGAACCGCATGCTCGACGACTACCTGGAGGAGAGGGGATGGGATCCCGACGGCCGCCCCCATCAAGAGACCTTGACGAAGCTGGGGCTGACATGATGGGTATCTATCGACCAGAAGACGATCACTTCTCCTGCTCGAGGCAATCGGAGCAGACCAATCTGCCCTCGCTGTTGGTCAGCATCTCCGAGTATCCGCCGCAGATCTCGCAGTAGCCCGAGGTCACGCCCTGGCTCTCGGAAGCGGGTCCACCCGAATTGATCTTGGCCCACTCCCTGGTGATCTCTATCAGGGAGGGTGATATCCTCAGGATATCGTTCTCAGTGAGAATGCCAACGAGCTGCTCCTCGCTCACCACGGGCAGGCGTCTGAGCTTCAGCCGGGCCATCCTTTCCGCCGTGCTGGCCACGCTATCGTCCGGGGAGGCGACTACCAGCGGGGTGGACATGATGGACTCCACCCTGATCCTGGAGGATCCCACGTCCTCGGCCACCACCTTCTCCACCAGGTCCCTCTCCGTCAGTATGCCTATCGGCTCCCCGTCCTCGACAATAACCAGGCTGCCCACCCCTCTCTCCTTCATGAGGTTGGCGGCCTCTCGGGCCGTCATCCCAGGATCGCCTATCACTGGTGAACGGGTCATCACCTCATTCACATAGATGTCCAAAGCGATCTCGGCCATGGTTAATAATAGATTATCCAGACTAGAAATACTTATTTACGTTCGATAATGCCCCCCCTCTCAGAGGGCAATCGACAGGATTAAATCGAACCTGCTGGATAGTCACCCGAGGGAGACATGGAAGATGAACGACAGTGAAGGTGAACTGGCGGTGAGGACCGTAAGAAGCGCGGTCGAGGTCGAGGTTCTGGGGAAGGAGCCATTGAAGCTTGACATGCCAGACGGTTTCAGGGAGAAGAGAGGTGTGTTCGTGACCCTCAATACCCACCCTGGAGGGGAGCTGAGAGGATGCATAGGCTACCCCGAACCGATGTTCTCCCTGGGCAGAGGGCTCATCAAGGCCGCCCAGGGCGCATGCCACGATCCCCGGTTCCCGCCCCTGAGGAGCGAGGAGCTCGACAGCGTCCTGGTGGAGGTGAGCGTCCTCACACCCCCTCATGAAATCCTTGTGGACAGGAAGGATCTCCCCGGGGCCATCCGGGTGGGGAGGGACGGGTTGATAGTCGAGATGGGGCCCTTCCGAGGACTTCTGCTCCCACAGGTCCCGGTGGAGTGGGACTGGGATGAGGAGAGCTTCCTGTGTCACACTTGCATGAAGGCGGGCCTCACTCCAGACAGCTGGCTTGACCCGCAGACCAGGATATTCAGCTTCCAGGGGGAGATATTCTCGGAGAAGGAGCCCGGGGGAGGCGTCATCAGGAAGGTCCTGGAGTGATCCCATGGAACTCAGCATAGAGGGTAGGGTCCTCATCGGCGACCAGCTGGTGAAGTGCTGCATAGGTATTGAGGATGGCAGGATAGTCGCCATCAAGAAGATGCTGAAGGCGGAGAAGCACCACGATTTCAAGGACATGATGATACTCCCCGGTGGGGTCGACATCCACGTCCACTTCAGGGAGCCGGGAATGACATTCAAGGAGGACTTCTCCACCGGCACAATGGCCGCCGCGCACGGAGGGGTGACCTGCGTCATGGACATGCCCAACACCATCCCCCCCACCACCAACAGGGAGAGGCTCGATGATAAGCTTGACAGGATCAGGAGGAAGGCCTGGGTGGACTACGGGCTCTTCATGGGGTGCGTCTCGGGCACCGACCCCTCGGAACCGGTGGAGGGGGCGGTGGGATACAAGCTCTACATGGAATCCGCCACCGGTGAACTGCTTGTTACCGAGGACTCGGACATAACGAGGATAGTGGAGGGCGTCAGGGAATCGGGCAAGGTGCTGTCCGTTCACGCGGAGGACCAGGCCTGGCTGAAGGACATGCCGGCCAGGAACATGGAGGAGCACCTGATGAACCGACCATACCAGGCGGAGACAGCGGCGATCGAACGGCTGATCTCGATGACGGACTATCCCGGAATCAACATATGCCATATCTCCTCCAGGCAGGGACTCGAGCTCCTTGAGGGGCATCCGTTCACCAAGGAGGTCACACCACACCATCTCCTGCTCTCCACCAAGAGGGACATGGGGCCCAGGGGCAAGGTCAATCCCCCGCTGAGGAACGAGGCGAACCGAAAGACACTGTTCGATGCCTTCGCACAGGGCAAGATAGACATGCTGGCATCCGATCACGCACCCCACACCCTCGACCAGAAGGAGGATGAGTTCAGCTACGCCCCTTCCGGGGTACCTGGGGTGGAGACCTCCCTCCCGCTCATGCTGCTACTGGTGAAGAAAGGCATCCTGGACCTTTCTATCCTCACCCGGGCCGCCTGCTACCGTCCCGCCTCCCTGTTCGACCTGAACAAGGGGTACATCGACGTGGGCATGGATGCCGACCTGACGGTGGTGGACCTAAAGAAGACGACGACGGTCAAGGGGGACAGGCTCCTTAGCAAGTGCGGTTGGACGCCATTTGAGGGATGGGAGGCCGTATTCCCCCATGCGGTGTTCGTCCGGGGAAGCATGGTGGTGGAGGACAGTGTCATCACAGGCAAGAGGGTCGGAAGGAATGTCGTCGGTTGATGGACTCGAACTGGACCTCTCCCAGGTGGAGGGACGCAGGTTCAAGTGCCTGGATGGATGCGAACTCTGCTGTCTGTGCCAGCCCGAGGTCATGCCCCATGAGGCCGGGTTTTTCCGGGACAATTACCCAGAGAGGCTGGTGACGGTCGACGATGCCTACCGACACCTGGCCATAGCCATGAGGGAGGGGGGAGGACCCTGCTCCTTTCTCAAGGGAGGGAGATGCGAGATCTACGACAACCGTCCCAGGTTCTGCAGGCAGTTCCCATTTCACCTGTATCTCGGGGAGAGTGTGCAGGCCGAGCTCGATCTATCATGCCGCGGGGTGTGGACCGATCAGGGTGATGACGCCATCCAGTCTGTCGATGCCATTGTCCGCGAGAACCTGGATGAACTCGGGGACATGCTCGGACAGACAAGGAGCTCCTACTCCATGTTCTGGGAGAACTGCCGCTTCGCGGGGGTCGGTTGCGATATGGAGGTGCTAAGGAACGATCTGTACCCCATGTTGGTAGAAGAGATTAACATGAGCGGCCTTGCCAGGACATTGGAGGCATCCGCCGATGAATCCGAGCTTGGTGGCATCGAAAGGGGCACGCCGCTGAGTTCCAGGGAGCGGTCCGAGCTGGAGACGGCCATCATGGAGAGCGCACTGTCATCCCTAAAATCCGATTCGCCATACGACGCCCCGGTCTACTGCGATCCGAAGGGAAGGTGGCATCTTTTCGAGGTGAGGGAGGGTGAGATTCACTGGCAGGTCATGGGCAGGGAGGGGGAGTTGCAGTACATCGCTTTAATCGATCCTCTGGAGGTCAGGATATCGGATACTGGGTTGGTGGATACCCGCGCCTTCAGGGAGTACCTGGGAATCCTGAACGGAAGGGACAGCTTCTGGGGTCAGGCATTCTACCTTGAGGATATGTACGGCTATGAGGACCACCTCTCCAACACCTGTCTGGGAACATTCGTCAGCGCCGCCCTTGATCTGCTATGGAAGACCACCCTGCTGGGTAGAGCTTTCGGGATGGAGGATGGAGAGGAGCTCATGAGGGAGGGTCTGATCTTCTACGACATGGAGAGGCTGGGTGCCCCGACGATAGGGGCATTCTTCTGAATGATGGGCTATCCAGTAACAAAAAGATTCAAATACTGCCCGGTTTATCGGGCAACTGGTGTTTATTTCATGCAGAAACCCTTGACGGTTTTGAACCAGACTATCAGCAAACATGTCATCGTCGAACTGAAGGCTGGTCGCGAATACCGGGGGATCCTCGATGGATACGACCCTCACATGAACCTTGTCCTGAAGAACGCCGAGGAGTTAGTGAGGAACGAATCGATCAGAAAGATGGATGTCACCATCGTCAGGGGCGACAACGTCATATACATCTCACCTTAGGAGTCATAGAGAATGGGAAAGGGTACCCCCTCAATGGGAAAGCGGGCTGGCAAGAAGACCCATGTTCCTTGCCGCAGGTGCGGCAAGCATGCGTTCAATATCAGGAAGGGATACTGCTCCTCCTGCGGCTACGGCAAGACCGCAAGGATACGCTCCTATAGCTGGGCAAAGACCCATTAATTTTGGAGATGGCCGTGATGGACAAGCCCAGTCACAGTTGCGGGGTTGTCACAATGGCATTGGATTCCAATGTCAACGTCCATCTTAAGAAGGGACTCAGGATCATCCAGCACCGCGGCCAGGAGAGCGCTGGTGTGGCCATTTTCGATGACGGCATCAAGTACGTAAAAGGCATGGGTCTGGTCCACGAGGTCCTCTGCGGAAGGGAATTCGACATGCTCGTGGGAACAACGGGCATCGGCCACGTTCGATACTCGACCTACGGGACGTCAGCGGTGCAGAACTGCCAACCCCTGGTCGTTACCACCTCCGCTGGGGAGCTGGCCATCGCTCACAACGGGGAGATCGTCAACGCCAGCAAGCTTAGGAAGAAGCTTCAATCAGAGGGATGGGCATTCCTCACGGACACGGACTCTGAGATCATCATCAGGATACTGGCGAACGAACTCGTGGAGGTCAGTGATCCCTTCCGGGCCATTAAGAACACCATGCGTAAAATCGACGGGGCGTACTCCCTCACATTGATGATAGATGACCGCGTATTCGGGGTGAGGGATCCCTTGGGTTTCAGGCCCCTGGCCATAGGCTCCCTGCCAAACGGTTACGGTATCGTTTCTGAGGGTTCCGTTTTCGACGTGCTCAAGGGACACTTCATCCGGGATGTTGAGCCGGGAGAGATCGTGGAGATCACACCGGATGGTTTCAATTCCTCGAAGCTTCCGGGTCCGCCGGACAAGGCCACCTGCATGTTCGAGTGGGTGTACTTCGCCAGACCCGACTCCACGATAGATGGTCTGGAGGTGTTCCAGGCCAGGAAGGAGATTGGAAGGCAGCTGGCAAGGGAGCAGCCCGCCGAAGCGGACGTGGTGGTCGCCATACCGGACTCGGGAAGGGGTCATGCGGTGGGCTTCTCGGAGGAATCCGGCATCAGGTATGAGGAGGGGCTGATGAAGAACCGCTTCATCGAACGCACCTTCATACTGCCCGATCAGTCGGCCAGGGAGGAGAGCGTCTCGCTCAAGGTCAACCCCATCAAATCCACCGTCAAAGGGAAGAGGGTGGTCCTGGTTGACGACTCGATCGTCAGGGGTACCACGCTGCGCAAGATAGTCCAGATCGTTCGGAGGGCGGGCGCGAAGGAGGTCCATGTTAGGATTGGCTGTCCCCCCATAAGGGCACCCTGCTATTACGGGGTGGACATGAAGACCAGGGACCAGTTCGCCGCAACCAACAAGACCGTGGATGACATCGCCAGGGAGCTGACCGCCGACTCCCTGGGCTATACGAGCATCGATGGTCTTATCAAGGCACTTGGAAAGCCACAGAGCGAACTGTGCATCGCCTGCCTCAACGGAGAGTATCCCACCAACATTCCAGGGGAGAAGATGAGGTATCAGCAGAGGCTGGAGATAGAGTACTGATAGTTATTCTCGTCATGATGGAGATCGTCGGTCCAGGCTGAGGATGACAAGGTTTAATTATCGGAATTCCTTCTGCCCACTTCGCAGGGGCCGGTAGATCAGTTGGAAGATCGCTACCTTGGCATGGTAGAGGCCGCGAGTTCAAATCTCGCCCGGTCCACTTCTATATATATCCAATATGGTCAAGATCGGATTCAATAACGGAGTTTTCGTGCATCTTGATGGGATTTTTCATCCAGGCATCCCTTGGCAGCTTGCCGGCTTGACCTCGCTCGATACTGGCCCCACGTGTTGCTGGAGGTGTGCTCGATACCCCATCTATCCCGGATAAAATCATTAAATACCGCTGAATGGAATCATCCAAGGTCCATGGGGGAGTATCCATTTGACTAGACTCGACGATTACCTCCAGCCCTTGCATCAAGGCGTCGGGGAGATATCCGTAACGAAGGAAGAGGTGACGGAGCCCCTGGACGAGGGCTGGGTGAAATCGGAGATCAATCTACCATCTCCGGGAGTTATCGCGAGCTACAGGAAGGGTACGTATCATGTCCATGAGACCGAGAACAAATGGAAGGTCCACAATGACAGGTACGATCCCAAGAAGCATCCACTCCTCCATCTGGCGGATGATGCCCCGCTCGTCTTCATGATATCAGGTACCTTCAACGCGATCCTGTTCGATTCTTGGAGCGCCATGCGGAAGGGTCCGGATAAGATGGCACAGGAGATGAGGATGGGCTGGCAGTTGCTCATGCTGTTCGGGGTGGCCATGATATTCCTGGGAATAGTGGTGTCACTCAATGCCTGGATAGTGTTCCAGGGGTTGCTGGGTATGCTGATACCTCTTGTCATTCTCGGTTTCGGTGTCCTGACCATCTTCAATGGGCTGCGGGTGCGACCCCTAGACAGGGACTCCCTCAAGAGAACATCCCTGGGAGTGGGATTGGTCATCATAGGGGTGATCTTCTTCTACGCTGACTTCATCTGGCTGGCCCTCATTGTCCTCCTGGTCCTCGCCGCATGGGCCTTTGTCAGCGCCGCGCTCTCCATCAAACGGACAATTGGGGGGAGAACATCCACTCCCGAGGGATTCTACAAGCGACTCTTGATGGGTCTGTTGTCACTTGCGCTAGGCGTGCTGATTCTCCTTACACCGCAGGAGGTCGCACAGTTCCTGATACTGATACTTGGCATACTGGCAATACTCATAGGCGTCTCACTCATCATCAACGGTTATGGACTCAGGATGGTCGTGAAGTCGATGGAACATCAGAGATAGCGATTCCGACCGAGTGAGATGTCCAGGAAATGTCGTATCTTTGTTTCTATGCATTCATGAGAGTCAATTGGAACCGGTTCTGAACAACCATCAATTCGATTCTCGAATGGTAATTAGCCGCCAAGGGTTAAGTACGAAAGCCCCGATTCAGACTGCATGGCCCTGGAGGAATTCCTAGCCAGTCCCACCCCCGAAATCGCGCTGCTTGTGGGGGGCATCCTGGCGGTCATCATCGGGATCCTGGGAAGAAACGACAGGACCCACATAGATGAGGTGACCCTCGCGCTGGCATTCCTGGTCGGGATATTCATGATCATCCTTGATATCCTCGAGATAGCCTATGGATCGTTACCGCTATCTACGATCCTGATACTGGGCATATTGGGTCTCTCCCTGTTCTCCAGGGTCTTCAAGAGGATCAAGTGGGCCTTCATTTTGAGCGTGGTGATAGCTGGAATAATCGGACTCCTGCTGCACTACGTGGCCACCGCCCTCTCGCTGGACTTCCTGAGCGGTACCGTGATCCTGATCATCTGCGTGGTCATATTCTTCATCCTGTTCTTGGTCCTCAAGGCCATCGAGACCACCACCAGATTCCTGGGGGCGGTCATCAGCTTCCGCCCCATAATTCTCATCGGGGGTCTGCTGGCCATTCTCGAGGCCGCGCTCCTCTTCATGAACACCTCAATATCCGGTCTGCTGGGTTAGTCTGGGCAGGTAATATTTAAATCAGAGGACACATATCGCAGGCCAGCGGGCCCGTGGCTTAGCCTGGATATGGCGCTGGCCTTCTATCGTCAAACAGATGCGGAGGCAAGCCAGATGTCCCGGGTTCGAAACTCTCTTTTGGGAGCGGAATTCCCGGCGGGCCCGCCAAACCATGAAAAGTTTGATAAATGACTATATAATCACCGACCTGTACCGTTGAGGAATCAAGATGAAGAGAAGCTCACGTGCCTGGAAGAAGCAGGGCAAACAGCGATGGAAGTGGCGCAAGAAGAAGATGCGCCGCCGCAAGAGACAGCAGAAGATGCGCAAGAGGTAACGATGGCTCAATGGGGGTATAGGGTAACACGGCATCCTCGCGGGCTCCAGTTAATTAGGGATGATCTGAATCGGGTTTGCTGACGGTTGATGAATAACTGGAGCGCTGACCTGATTAATTCGCGCGGGGTAGCTCCTCGCGTGGTGGAAACCCGCTGATCTGGGTTCAAATCCCAGTGCCCCCATCTTCTTTCCCCAATGATTGCCAACGGATCATTATTGTTCAATCGCAATCAAGGTGCTCCCCTCCCGGTATGGTAAGAAAAGGATGAGGGGAAGGAATAGATTTCTAGGAACGGGCTTTACTTGGGACTATAAATTCACTCTGAAGTGATCTCATCTATCCCGGCGACATCCTCGAGGTCGATCTGTATGGTCATCCTCTCCATGTGTTGGTAGGCATGGAGCATGCTATGACGGAACTGGTTGCAGTTCCTGGACTAGCTGTGCAGGAGGAATTTCATCTCCACGTCCTCGTCGAGATTGCACTTGCCGAATACCCTGACGGTGTCGAGGCATGATTCAAACCTTTCTGCAATTCAGGCTCAGATCATGCTCGCGATAACTGATTTCTCTTATCATCCGAGAAGCGTAGCGATATTGGAGGAATGGATGTTGAAGCATATGATTATCGAAATGGATGTTGATACGGCTATCTCCAAATCTCATTAAAAGGTGAAATTAGCAATAATTTATATGAAGGGGGTACGCATTAGGCAATGTGGGGAGTCCCCGTGGACCTTCTCCAACTTCCCCACCACTAGTTTTTCGGGGGCTCCTCACATTATTGTCCCTCGTGAGTTCGATCTGGATTTCTT
>CAZQLP010000001.1:401-14864 GCA_964594225.1 uncultured Methanomassiliicoccales archaeon | reverse complement strand
CTCCGCCAGCAGGGCGTCGGCCAGGTGGAGGGCGAGTATCGCGTCTCCCCGCTCTAGCTGAAATAACACTCTCATGAGCGATGTGCTAATCTCCCCCTCACCGATATGCTATCTCGCCTAGTAAATGTGCTTGAGATCAACAGCCTGGCCAAGCGCACAAAGGATATCGTGATCCCTTTTAAGATCCCTGGATAGCTTCGAACTACCCTCGATGCAGAAGCAGAGCCTCTCCTTCGGGTAGTCACGGATGGATTTTCCGGCCCAGGTTCCCTGGATCCTCACACCGAGTCCCCTGAGGGAGATGACCGCGAAGTTGATGGAGATATCGTATAGGAGTTCCACGAGCAACCAGGGATCATACTCCATTTTCCTTGGGAGATCGTACTCATACTTTACGCTCTTGGACGGGACCTTGAAGGCGTTGCAGTGGGCCATCGCCTTGTCGTCCGCCGTGAGGAACAGGACCTGGTTGTCATGGTCCCTCGAGTAATCGGAGACGCTCCGCACGATGTCCCAGTCCCTCTTCTCCTTGTCCTCGTTGAACTCCCCTCCGGAGATCATGATGGAGCTGTACCTCTCCTCGATGATCTTGATTTCGGCCTGAGCGTTGGCAGCCCGCCGCCCCCTTCGACAGAGGCAGTTGGACAGGTTGCATGGTAATCTCGCGCCCAGGGCTCTCTCCATCCTGCCGATGTCACCCGAGCTGTACTTCTGACCAATCGACCTGGAGATCTCCTCCTCCACGAGTGATGGGATGATCACGGGGATCTTGGAGGGGTCCATCCCCCTCCCCCCGCACATCTCCTCTAGCAGGGTCATCCTGGAGAGGAGCCTGTTGTAGGCGATGTTCGTGTCGATGGCCAGCAGCATCTGTTTCGGATGCCTGTATGGATCGAGTCTCCTCTCCTCGATTTCTCCAAGCTCGTCGATGAGGTTATCGAACTCCAGCGGCCTGACTATCAGGGAGCTCTGGAAGGCGTCCCTCAGGTCATAGTAGTCAGGAAGATCGTCCTCCAGCCACCTTTCCCCGATCTTCATCCTCAGGTCTGAGACCACGGGATCGAAGTCCTTACGGTCGGCCACCCAGGTTATCCTCTCATCCTCGAGGTCGATCTTGAGTATATCCATCCCCAGGAGGTCCGCTCGAATTGTGATCCTGTTCCTCCCGTGCATGATGGCCTCGTTGAGGACGGCCACGATGAAGTTCTTGCTTGCCTCAAATCTCATCCTGCGCCCCCCTGTTCTCCTGGGGGATGTCGTGGCACCTCTGCACGGACATCGGGATCAGTATGAACGGCCTCGAGGCGTTCCTCAGGGACTCTATGTAGAGATAGAAGATATGGTCGAATCTGGACATCCTGCCGTCCTTCCATCCCGCGAAGAGTGAGCCAAGGACCGCCGCCTTTCTTCCAGGTGTGACATCAAGGGCCAGCTCGTTTCCCTTAAGGTCTTCCTTCTCCAGGATGGTCAACACCTTCTCAAAGATGTCATCCACCATCCCCCCTCGTATCTCCCCGAATCTGATCTCTCCCCTGGAACCGTACTCTTTGAGGAGGGGTTTCACCATCTTCCTGATATTCTCGAACTCGCCGCGGTCCCTCTCCCTCCCCATGATGTAGACTCTGTCGGGCACGAAGTTATGGGAGCGTATCATTCCCCAGATGGAATTGAACAGGCCCCAGTTGCTTGGACCCATGAGGGTTATGAGCACCTTCACCTTGACCTACCCCGGTGGAATGAAGGAGGACATGCCAACTATACCAATGTTCCGCAGACTCTCTCACGTGGGTTATGAGCACCTTCTCCAGGAAGTCATTGCCCCACGTGTTCATTCTTATGGATCTCGAGATGACTGAGGGACAATATTCCCAATCAGTCCATTCCTATTATGCTGTCCCTAATGGCCGCCTGCGTCTCCTCCGGGCTCAGTATGGTGTTCACCATGTGGACACTCGACCTTTCCAGGAGCCTCCTGAAGAATCTCTTCCTCAGCCCCATCTTCCTCCTGTCCCTCACGAGCTGGTGCGGGTTGCAGAAGTCATGGGTCTCCAGGTATTCCAGGGCCTCCTCCGGTTCCATCTCCCTTATCACCTTCTTATCGTCCCTGTCCCTCTTCAGGAGGATGATATTGTAGATGGTGGTCATGGGTATCACGCTTCCCGGCCCCATCACCCATCTGACGTTCACAACAGCCCTCTCCTGGGCGTCGAACTCCGCCCTGTCCACCAGCCCCTGGTAGTCACTCCATATCTTGCCGATGTCAGCGTCTATGTAGCAGTTCTTCTCCGAGCCGAAGGCCAGTGGGCGCCTGCTGGAGAGGCGCACGTAGTACCAGTCATCGGTGATTAGTCGAGCCTCCTCCAAGCGGAGCAGGCCCCAGGCGTGGGTGGTCTTACCCATCTTCGAGGGGGCTATAATGGATACGCCCCTACCCCCGATGTCGATGGCAGCCCCATGCACCGAGTAGATCTGGTGGTTGTCCTCGAGCAGGTCCCCCGCAATGGCCAGGGTGATGCTCTTTATCCATCCATAGTAATCAAAGTTGAGCAGGAAGGCCGTCCTGGTCGTGGGATCGTACATCACCCTCGAATCTCCCCTGTCATCGTTGAGGACTATCAGGCGACCGTGGGAGCGCAGATTCTCGCTCATGGTGTAGAAGTTATCCTCCCACCGGTCCTTGACGTACTCCTTGTCCGTCAGTAGCTTGATGCATGTCCCATAGATTTCCGACTTGGCGGTGTATAAGTACCGGTCCCCGTAGAGGTCGAAGAGGCGGTCCTTCTCCTCCGTTGACAGGATCTCTACCGAGTATGTCATTCGGCTCCAGTGTGCGAATGGCGCTGTCTGTAGTTAAACGCTCTGCTCATTCCTCTCCGTCAGGAACAGGATGTACTCGATGCTGTCGATCAGTGCCATAAGGCTGGCCTCTATGATGTTGGTGGAGACGCCCACCGTGGTCCACGAGTCCCTGCCATCAGTGGATCGGATGAGCACCCTTACCTTGGCGGCGGTAGCGTCCTTGGCATCTATCACCCTCACCTTGTAGTCCACGAGCCGCACCTCTCTGAGGATCGGGTAGAATCTCTCCAGCGCCTTTCGAAGGGCCTGATCCAGGGCGTTCACCGGACCGTTTCCATCGGCAGCGGTGTGCTCCACCTCCCCATTGGGGTCTATGACCTTGATGCTGGCGTCGGACCTGACGCTGTCCCCAGAAACGTCCACGAAGATCCGGAATCCCTCGATGGTGAAGTGCGGTGAGTGCTGTTTCCTAAACCTCCTCACAAGCAGTTCGAAGCTTGCGTCGGCACCCTCGAATTGAAACCCCTCCGACTCCATCTGTTTCAGGTGGTCGAGAATCGACCGCCCGTTGCTTTTCTCCTCGTCTATGCCGAACTCCTTCAGTTTGGCCAGGATGCTGGATCTCCCCGAGAGCTCCGAAACCAGGATCCGCCTGGTGTTCCCCACCAGCGAGGGGTCGATGTGCTCGTAGGTCCTGGTGTCCCTCTCCATGGCGCTCACGTGCACCCCGCCCTTGTGGGCAAAGGCGCTCCTTCCCACGAATGGCCACTTGGGATCGGCCACGGTGTTGGCCACCTCCGCCACAAAGGATGACAGGGGGGTGAGGGCTCGCATGTCCCCGACGTTCAGCTCCTTCCCCATCTTCAGGGCCAGGTCCGGGATGATGGAGCACAGATTGGCATTGCCGCTTCTCTCCCCGATGCCATTGATGGTACCCTGGACCATGACCGCGCCCGCGTCGACAGCCGCCAGGGAATTGGCCACAGCCAGCTCTGTGTCGTTATGGGCGTGGATGCCCACCGGGGTCTCGAACCTCGATTCAACCTCCTTGACGGCGGCGGAGATCTCCCATGGAAGGGAGCCGCCGTTGGTGTCGCACAGCACCAGGAACTCCGCTCCTCCCCTAACGGCGGATTCCAGAACGGACATGGCGTAGTCGGGATTTTCCTTCAGGCCGTCCAAGAAGTGCTCGGCGTCGAAGATGACATGTCGTCCCTCCCTCTCAAGGAAACGAATGGTCTCCTCCACCATCCTCAGGTTCTCCTCCAAGGAGGTCCTCAGAGCCTGCGTGACGTGCAGGTCCCAACTCTTGCCGAAAATGGTGAGCCATTGGGCCCCCGACTCCATCAGCGCACCAAGGTTTGCATCATCCTCCGGGGATGAGTGAGCGCGAATGGTGCTGCCGAACGCCGCAAGTTTGGCGTGCTCAGGCTCCTCTCGGGCGGCTCTCTCGAAGAATAACTGATCCTTGGGATTGGATCCTGGCCATCCTCCCTCCACAAAATCGATCCCGAAAGAATCCAGTCTCCTGAGGATGTCCAGCTTGTCCTCTGTGGAGAACGAAACACCCTCCGCCTGCGAGCCGTCTCTCAATGTAGTATCATAGATAAGAACCCCATCAAGGGGCAATAAATAAATCCCACCTTTCGAAGTTATTCATCTTGTATCCTCCGGCACGGCAGTCCGCGATATATCGACCCGATTATTTATCATTGTTCATCAGCGACTCCTCACCAGGGCCACCAGGTCGCTGAACACCGCGCTCGCGGTCTCCATCTTGCCAGCGCCTTTCCCCGCGACGGTGATCTCCCCCGCGATATCCGTCTTCATCTGAACCATGTTGAGTGTGCCGCCAATGCTCAGAAGATGACCCGCTGGCACCAGCCTGGGGGAGACCTCCACTCTCCTCTCCGAGATCTCCCCGATAAGGCGGATGACCTTCCTCTGGCTGGATGCCAGGGCCACGGCCTCCTCGCTTATGCCCCTTATGCCGGTGATCTCCACCTCGTTCACCGTCACGTCCTTGTCCATTATCGCGTTCGCCAATATGGCCACCTTGCAGGCGCTGTCTATCCCGTCAATGTCATAGGTGGGGTTGGCCTCTGCGTATCCCAGTTGCTGCGCCTCCTTCAGCGCCTGGCTCAGCGGGAGTCCCTCCTCTCCCATCCTGCTCAGGATGAAGTTGCAGGTACCGTTGAGTATGCCCCTGATCTTCAGGATGCGTTCCCCCATCAGCACATCCCTTGCCACGCTTATGACTGGCATCGCTCCCCCGACGGAACCCTCGAACCTCAGTCTCGCTCCCTTTCTCCGCGCCAGGGAGGAGAGCTCCCTGTACCTGAGGGCCAGTGGGCCCTTGTTGCAGGTGATGACGTCCCTCCCCATTTCTAGGGACGACCTCATGTGGCTGAAGGCTGGCTCGCCTTTCACGATGTCGGTGGGGGTGACTTCGATCAGGATATCGTGGTCCACTTCCCTCACGATGGAAACGGTGTCGCCCTGGTGCCGCTCCTCACCCACCATGCCCGTGGCCTTCTTGTGTTGAAGGAGCTCAATGGGGTCCAGGCCGTACTCCGATCTGACCATGGATCTGGAGTCGAATGCCCCCACGATCCTCACCTCGGTGTCCAGCTTGGATTTCAGTTCCCCCTGTTTGGAGGCGAGGACCTCCGCCAATCCCTGGCCGACCACCCCAAAGCCGGCTATCAGCAGATCGACGGTCAATCCTCCAACCCCCTTATCACCATGAATCTGGAGCTGTCCCCTCTCTCCCGCAGGAGGGACTCCATGCGGTCGATGTCCTCCTTGGTCCTCACCTTTCCGAACACCAGGGCCGCCCTCTCATCCGACGTGGAGGAGCCCGCCAGTCGGATGTCCATGGAGTCCATGCCTTCCATGGATTCCAACCCGTCCGCTATGTTCCTCACCTCGCTGGGCGGTATGTTGCCCACCAGCAGGAACTCCATGGGGAATGTCTCGTACAGGGGTCCGAGGTTCACGATATCCACGTCCCTGTCCTCCCAGATATCCTTCAACTTCTCCAGTTTGGACTGGGAGCTCACCTCGAAGATCACGTTGACTATGATCCTTCCCCCGAACACCTTGTCATGATGGTGCACCACACCCACTATGTTACCATCCAGTGAGGATATGGGTTCCAGTGCCCTGACCAGGGTCCCCGGTACATCCTCCAATCCAAGATCGACATTGACTCTCAATTCCGGTCCTCCAATGTTAGGGTGACAAGGACCCATATCGCCATGAGGACATTATTGAATTTTGCCCTGATGTGGGACATCGAAATCAAGCAAGCGGAATCCGAAGCAATCGGGAAAGTGTGAAGCACCATTAATGACATGCATCATCGAGGAGAGGGTCATCGAGGAATCGGGAGAGCGCCGAGGGGGAGATTCGAACTCCCGAGGGGCAGAGCCCCACGAGCTTGCTGTCCCGCGAAGGGCTCCAGGCTCGCGCCTTACCTGGCTGGGCTACCTCGGCCTCGCCGTCATCAACTACATTGGTCGATTTAAGATTTGCCATGACAAACGGATCAGGTGGTGTACACCAGTATGCTCATGGGAGCCTCGAAGAACATCCGCTTCAGGACATCTCTCTTGATAATGTTGGCATCCCAGTTGATCACCGCCAGGTCGTAGTTACCTTGGGTGATCTGACTGACGAACTCGAGGGTCGGGTTTCCCTCCACCACATCCTCGGTTACATCGATGTCGTACATCTTCCCCATGCGCTTGATGTGAAGCATCCTCTTCTGCTCGATATCTTCAGGGTCGCGGTAGTTCATGACGTGCAGGTCCGCCCCGGTAACCAGCGCCACTTTCAGTGCCAGGTTGGCGGACCATTCACACCGGTCCTCGTATCCCATAATAGTGATGATTCTCCTGTATGGACAGGTTCCCTTGCTGATCAATACAGGGATCCTGGAAGCCTTGATGAAGCTGAGAACCTCTTTGGCCTCAGCACGGTGCCCTCTCCCCTCCTGCCTCACCCTGACTGCCACGCACTGTATGTCGGGAAGTTCTTTCTGTAGAATCCATGTTAACTCCCCCAAACCAGTGGAGTTCACCTGCTTGAACTCCGCTTGTATACCCCGCTTGGAGACCTTGGCGAGCGATTTATCAATTAGTTCCATAGAGGTGGAGGAGACCGTGAGACCGATGTCGAGATTCGTGGCGAAGCACATCGCCTCCTTGAGCACACTTCCCAGGTCCTTCTCCTCGTTGACGACCGACATGATGTTATCGAAGGGTCTGAGCCTCTCCTCCCCACCGCTGATTATGTCCCCCACTTCCCTGTGAAGGCCTCCCGTGGAGCAGACGATGATATGGTCGCCCTTCTCCAGTATAAGATCATCGCTTGGCTTGATAAGGTGATACCCCCTGAGGATGGCCACCACCATGGCCTTGTCGGGCAGGTCCATCTCAGAGACGCTCTTGCCCTTGATCGGCGAATCCTCGCAGATAACGATCTCCGAGACCTCCTGGGCCTCTGGATATAGGGTGCTGTTGATCATCCTGGCGGCCGTGATTGCCGGGCATATGATGGTGACAATGCCGATCTGCTTGAAGTTGTCGATGCTATCGGGGTTGTCCACCCTCACGATGATCTTAGGGACCTTGTATCTCTCGGCTATTATGGCCACCAGATAGTTGGTGTGGTCGCTGTCGGTGGCAACGACCAGGACGTCCGAATTCTCGATTCCAGCCCGTTTCAGCATCTCCTCTGAGGTGCCAGACCCCTCGATGATCCTCTCCTCACCGAAGTTGGAGATCAGGTCGTCGATCTTGTTGGCATCGTTCTCGATTATCGTTGACTGAGGAAGATCCATGGCAAGTTGCTTGCCCATCCGCCCTCCTCCGACAATGATGATCTTCATGAGATCTCCTTTTCCAGATTATAGCGTTGGAACATGTATTTGAAGAGTATGGGTGAGAGCACGGAGAACACTATTGCCAGCAGGATTATCACCGCATGGAGTGTCTCATCTAGTATGCCAAGACGCAGACCGATCTCCCCGGCCGCGATCAAGAGGGCTAACCTTCCTGAGAGGATGATGCCGGTGGCCATGTTCATCCTCCATCCCTTGCCTCCCGCGAACAGAAGGGAGGGCACGATCTTGGCCAGGATGGCGATGGCGAACAGGCAGGGCAGCAGTATTATGACCGAGGATTCCAGCATGGCATCGAAGTTGAATGTTATCCCCAGGGTGATGAAGAACAGCGGGACCAGAAAACCGTATCCGATACCGTATAGTTTCTTTTCCAGGATGGCTCCCTCCTGGAACAGCAATGATATGACGGCACCTGCCAGGAAAGCCCCTATCACCGCCAGGGCCTCGGACTCGATCACCGCGGAGACGGCCACGAACACGAATATGATCGCCAGGGAGGCCCTCACCCCGATCTCGTGGGGATCATCGGATCTGAAGAACTTGCGCAGCATCTCTGGATAATACCACATGGCCCATGAGCCCAGCTTGAAAATGAAGTAGAAGAACGCGAATATCAGCACGAAGAGCAGGACGGCGATCAACCCGAACAGGGGATCGCCGGTCTGAATGAACTGTACTCTTATGGCGAATACCGTTATCAGTATCATTGTGCCCATATCCGCTATGAGCGAGGCAATGATTATCTGCTGCCCGTAGTTCTTCCTGGAGATGCGCATCTCTCTTACCACCGTGAGCACGATGGCCACGCTGGTGGTGGAGACCACAAGGGTCATGTACGCGGCATTCATGGCTATGCCGCTGGCCTCCGATAGTGCAACGGACAGGGGGTAGGCGATCATCATCGTCCCTATCAGGATCAGGGATCCTCTGAATATCGCCCTTTTTCCGGTGCCTTCCAGCCTTGCAAAGTCCAGCTCCAGTCCGGACAGGAACATCAGGAAGATGAAACCGATGGTGGCCAGGAACTCTACAGACTCCCCCACGAGAATCAGCTCCTGCCCCGTGAATGAGTTGTAGAAATAGACTATGAGTCCCACCGCCAGGCCCAGGACTATCTCCCCCACTACCACCGGGATACCGATCCTGGTGAATATCAGTGGGGTGATGAAGGCCAAGATGACGATTATCAGCAGGGAGAAGTACTCCTGTACCATGACCATACCTCAGGATCAGTCGGCCTCCAGTGATGACCAGAATTCAGCGCACCAGCTGGATGCCTGGGTGTTTCTCAGGGTGGGTCTTATCCTTCTGGCGAGTTCCAGCTCCTTTCTTGAGAGGTCTACCACCTTGAGGTCCCTGCCCATGTAATCGCACTTCGCTATCTCCGTTCCGGTGGGTGAGAATGCCTGGCTTCCTCCATGGAATACCTGGTTGAGCTGGGTTCCCACCTGGTTGACGTATATGGAGTATATGGTATTCTCCACCGCTCTGGCGGGTATGATCCTTTCGAATAGGGGCCTGGAGGTAACCGGTGCGGCCGATATGCAGATCAGGCCGTCGGCCCCGCTCATTGCGTAGTGCTTCGCCAGCTCAGGAAAGAACAGATCGTAGCAGATGCATATCCCGAATCTGAACCCCCCTATCTCGAAGATTGCTGGAGCACGGCCCTGCTCGAAGTAGATCTTCTCCTCGAAAGGCCCGAAGTTGGCCAGGAACAGCTTGTCGTATCTCTGCACCTCCCCATGGGGTGAGACGGCGACCGCGCTGTTCCTCAGAATGCCCCCGATCTTCACATCCCAGAGCGGGACGCCGAACAATATGTGGCAGCCGTGCTCCTCGGCCATGGACGCCACCCGCTTCATGCTCTCCCCCTGAGCGGTCTCGGCGAGGGTAAAGAAGCGGTCCCTCACCATGTATCCAGTGATGAACATCTCAGCGAAAACGAACAGGTCTGCTTCGCACTCCCCGAGCATGCTCTCCATGTTTTCCAGGTTCTTCCCCTTATCCCCCAGGTGGCAGGGCACCTGGGATAGAGCGATTCTCATTTTCACTGTTTGGAATGAAGTCCGTTCATATTTTACTTTTGCAGGGCCATGGATGAAATACATATATGGTGGTGGCGAATAACCGGGTTGATGCGTCCTAAGTTCAAGGATGATGCGGAAGCGATAATCAAGGATTTCATCGGTCAGAAGGTGGAGGAGTGTGGCGGAAACGGGGTCGTGGTCGGACTCAGTGGAGGGTTGGACTCCGCCGTCGTCGCCGTCCTCTCAGCCCAGGCGATAGGGGCAGAGAGGGTGCTATGCATCAACATGCCCTCCGATTTATCGCCCCCCAATGACCTGGAGGATTCGAAGGAAATCACCGGACTCTTCGGGATGGAGCTCAAGGTCCTAAGGATATCTGAACCAGTAGCCGCCTTAACCCACGTCCTGCCCTCGACGGATCGGAAGGACCTCATGGGCAACGTGATGGCGAGATGCCGCATGATCCTGCTGTTCCACCACGCCAACCTGATGGGCAGGGTGGTGATGGGTACCAGCAACAAGAGTGAACTCCTGGCGGGGTACTTCACCAAGTTCGGGGATGGAGGCTCGGACTTCCTGCCGATCGGCGACCTGTACAAGACGGAGGTGAGAGAGCTGGCCATGAGGATCGGCATTCCGAAGCATATAATAGAGAAGCCCCCCTCGGCTGGACTCTGGACCGGTCAGACGGACGAGGGGGAGATGGACGTGAGCTACGAGGATCTGGACATGATCCTAATTGGATTCGAGATGGGCCTTCCCCCGGGTAATATCGTGGCCGAGACAGGGCTCGATCCTCGACTGGTGGAAAGAATATGGAACAGGTATCTATCCACGGTTCACAAGCGGAAGATGCCCCTCATCCCTAAGCTGGGCATCAGGACCGTAGGGCTGGACTGGAGGGAGTAATCCCCGCCGCTTCCATCCGCCCAATTAACCCGGGGTTGTCCACGGTGTCGAAGACCACCGTGTCAGCTCGCTTCCAGAAGGCCCAACCGAACCTCTGTTGATTCCTGAGCTCCACCTCAACGAGGTCATACCGCCTGGTGGTGACATAGAGGACTGAACCGAAGGTCCTAAACCAGATCCCGGTCCTCCTGGGGCCAGTATCGATCCTTCTCACCGAGCTTATGTTCCTCAGGGGTATCTCCGCCCTGAAGTAGAGCCCCTGTCTGAGGATCAGCGACCTATCATTGATCTCGTGGGTGGTGATCATGGGGGAAACGGCGAAGACCAGTATCAGAAGAATGATGAGGCCAAGAAGTCCAGCTAGCACCAGGACGTCCGTCCCGCCTATGGAGATCAGCACCAGGGGAGCAAGCACTAGCAGGATGAGGAACAGCAGGAGATTGAGAGCGAACTGCTGCCTTCCGTACGGGATGCGCTCATACACCATGCCAGAATTGTAATCGAACCTCCCCATTATCCATTTTGCCCGCACATTATCCAGTTCGGGGTTGAGAAAAACTATATTAAAGGGGGATCGATTTGCCCTGACAATGCTCCCGTAGTGTAGTCCGGCCAATCATTCAGGCCTCTCGAGCCTGTGACTCGGGTTCAAATCCCGACGGGAGCACTACGTTCTCACCAGACAGCATCAGGGGCAATGAAATCTCAGCCCCATGGTTCCATATCGCCTTAAGCCGCTCAAGCGGAACCCCTTTCCATATGCTCCATTAATAACAATGATGATCATAATTATTAGTATTTTAATAATGTTTAAGTATCTCTTTATCGAATAATTTCCGATAGGGGTTGGTCGGATGAACGGGAAGCAGTCCGGGATCGTCGCCCTGGCTGTCGTGGTGATTGTCGCCACGGTCGGGACCGGAGTTCTCATGATGTCCTCCGGTGAGGATTCCGGGAAGCTCAGGGTAGTGGCCTCCTTCTATCCTCTGGCTTACATGGCGGAGGCCATAGGGGGGGAGAGGGTAGAGGTCATTACATTGATACCATACAATACGGAGGTGCATTCCTGGCAGCCGTCAACCTTCGATATCCTCCAGGCCGATTCCGCCGATATACTCATTTACAACGGTGCGGACCTTGAACCCTGGATGGAGAAGGATCTCCTCCCATCCATCGATACCCGATCCAAGCTGGTGGTGGAGACGGTCGAGGGGATAGGGATAATTGAGGGAGAGGACGAATCGGAGGTTCACAGCAGTGACCCTCACACCTGGATCTCCCCCTCAATGGCGGTTCAGCAGGCGGAGAGCATCTATAAAGCATTGGTGGAGGCGGATCCTGACAATTCCTCCTATTTCGCTGAAGGATGGTCTGACCTGGAGTCAACGCTTCATGGATTGGATGATGAGTACGAGGAAAGGCTTGCCGCTCGACAGTGGAACACCATCTTCGTAAGCCATGCCGCCTACGGCTACATTGCGGATCGCTACGGGCTGATCCAGGAGGGCATCATAGGGGTGTCGGCGAATGAGCAGCCGAGCTCGGCGGCCATTGCCATCCTCACTGACATGATGGTCGACGAGGGCATCTACACGATTTTCCTCAATCCTATCTTCACTGACGAGTATGTCCTGACACTCAAGCAGGAGGTGGAACTGCAGACCGGGAGATCGGTGACCGTTCTCGAGCTGTACATAATGACCGGTCCCGTGGGCGGAATGGATTACATCGATCAGATGGAGATGAATCTGGAAAACCTATGTGGGGGGCTGGGGGCCTGATTGTCTCCGTATTCGGGGGTGGATCCCACGGATGATCCATCGAGCATTATCGTGGAGATAACCGACCTGAGCGTCTCGAGATCCAACAACAGGGTGATCGAATCCGCCAGCCTGCTCGTGGAGAGGGGCGACTACGTTGGTATATGTGGACCGAACGGCGGGGGGAAGACATCCCTGCTGCTCTCCATCCTGGGACAGCTTCCCCGGGACTCGGGGGCGATACGCCTATTCGGAAAGGACCTGGACGATTTTAAGGAATGGCATCGACTGGCCTTCGTATCTCAGAATGCCGTGAATTTCGATCCACACTTCCCCATGACCGTCCGCGAGCTTGTGGGACTGGGCAGGGTGACCGGTCGCAATCTCGGGCGGAGGCTCAGGGAAGAGGACTGGGAGAAGGTGGACCAGGCGATGGAGATGATGAGCATCTCTGACCTCGCCCACAGGAGGATAGGGCGGTTGTCCGGAGGGCAGAAGCAAAGGATGTTTGTGGCAAAGGCCCTGGTCCGGGACCCAGACCTGCTATTGCTGGATGAACCCCTCACGGGGGTGGACGCCCAAACGACCGAAAGCTTCTACAAGATCCTCAGCAACCTGAATCTAAGGAGGGGGACCACCATCGTTGTGGTCTCCCACGACCTGACTGCGGTGTTCTGCAGGATGAACAGGGTGATCTGCGTCAATCGCTGGGTGCACTCGGCAATGATCACCCCCGATCTAGATACCGACGGTCTTCTGAAGAAGGCTTATGGGGATCACTTTCACTTCACGTTCCACAGGCAAAGCTACCAGGGAGAGTTCAGGGATGTCTGAATTCTTCATGGACGAGATAATTGGGCTACTTGGCTATCGCTTCTTCCAGTACGCCCTTCTGGGTGGGGCGCTGGTGGCGATAAGCTGCGCGGTGATCGGTCTCCTTATAGTGCTGAGGAAGGAGTCGATGATCGGTGATAGCGTGGCCCACACCGCATTCGGAGGGATAGCGGTTGGCATTCTGCTTGGAGTTGAGCCAATTCTTACCGCACTGATCTTCGCTGTCGTATCCGTACTGCTGATCGCATACATGCGGTCCCGCGATCTCGCGAACTCGGATGCGGTAATGGCCGTCACGCTCGCCGCGGGATTCTCCCTAGGTTTGATCGTGGTGAGCGTGGCGGACGGCTTCACGGTCGACCTCTTCAGCTATCTCTTCGGATCCATACTGACCATCGACACCTCTGAGCTGACCATAATAGCGCTGCTGGCGATGATATCCCTGGGGGTCATAGCCATCCTGTATAAGGAGCTGCTCTCCATCACTTTCGATGAGCAGGCTGCCAGGCTCAACGGCGTTCCCGTGACCACCCTTGCGACCGCCTTCAACATCCTTGTAGCGGTCACCATTGTGATCTCCATAAAGGTGGTGGGCATAATTCTGGTAGCCGCTCTTATGGTGCTGCCTGGACTCACCTCACTCCAGCTAGACCTCTCATTCAGGAGGACACTTCTGGCGAGCTTAGTGTTCGCCCTGGTGACCATCATTCTGGGCATATTCATATCATCCCTCTTCGATGTAGCGACCAGCGGTGTGATCGTTTTCACAGGCGTGGGCGTATTCCTCCTGGTGGTGGGTTACTCGAGGATGCGGTGATTATCAACCTCTCAGTCAACCATTATATACATGTTAACAAGATGGCTCTTCGGGAACATGCCAGTCGTCAGCATATCACTCACAGACAGGAACCTGGAGCTACTGGAGCGCATCCAAGAATCCCTAGGACTTACAGGCAGAAGCGAGTCTATTAGGGCCTGCATCAGGTCCGCGGAGTCCGAACTCGTGGAAAGGGAGGGGTTCAGGGGAGAGGTGGAGGGCGTATTGGTTATCGTCCACGATTCACATCACTCTCTCAAGTTTGACGAGATACGGCACATGTACATGGAGCAGGTGGTAACCCAAATCCATTCCCATCTCAGGAATAGCAAGTGCCTCGAGATATTCATAGTCAAGGGTGACGCAAAGGTCATCGAGTACCTCAACAAGGCGCTCAAGAACGAACTC
>CAZQLP010000001.1:0-391 GCA_964594225.1 uncultured Methanomassiliicoccales archaeon | reverse complement strand
TCTATGGGGGGGACAACTTCGAGTACGTGCGATTCGTGACCTTCTAATGCACCATCCATTCGAAATCCATCGATCATGTCTGATGTCATCTGAATCCCACAGAAGTGTCTCATGGCAGAGGACAAGAAAGAGGACAAGAAGAAGGTAACACCGAGGAGACCGCGGAGAGGATCGGCGAGGTGATCGGCAAGGACCTTTGAAAGTGGTCAGTATTATCAAAGGCATCGGAAAGGCCATCAGGAGAAGGTTCAAGAAGGGAGGGTCCTCCTTACCTTCATCTACAGCCTTTTTCCGAACTTCTCATTGAATGCCTCAATTCCGTGGACGATGGCTTCATGGGCCTCCTCGGGTCCCTGCCAGCCCAGCACCTCGGTATTCTTACCCTCTTCAA